>CAYVDS010000051.1:15626-26146 GCA_964450145.1 uncultured bacterium | reverse complement strand
GTGGATATCGGGATTAGCAGGATTATTGAACTGTTGAGGAATGAAAGAGTTCTTGATCTCAGCCGCGAGTTCCTCCGCCTTGGCGACTGCGCCTTTCATGCCCGCTGAACCGGGTGTGAGAACGAGCTCTGCGCCCAGAAGTTTCAGCAAAATGCGCCGTTCGACGCTCATCGTTTCCGGCATGGTGAGTATCAAACGGTATCCGCGAGCCGCGGCCACAAACGCGAGAGCTATCCCCGTGTTCCCGCTGGTCGGCTCAATGATCGTCGTTTCTTTGGTAATAAGTTCTTGCTCCTCGGCTGCGTTGATCATACTCACGCCGATTCGGTCCTTTACGCTGCCGAGAGGGTTGAACGACTCGAGTTTGGCGAGTACAGTTGCGGCAACTCCCTTGGTGAGGCGATTGAGTCGAATGAGAGGCGTATTGCCAATAGTCTCGGTAATATCATTGTATATCCGGCCCATTCTGCCCTTCCTCCCTCTTTTCGTCGCGGTTACGTATGCCGCATTGCCCAAACCGGTGCGTGTTGTCGAGTGCTTGCCTCTTCCCCATTCCTAAGTTGAGTCCCGATTCCCGCAAAGCGAATCCTATTCCCACACCATGTCAACGACGCGCGCCTCTTTCCGCTTGATGAGATCGTTTGCGACGCGCACGGAAACATTGAACGCGCCGGATTCATCCGGGCCGATCCTCTGCACTCTGGTCGTCTCCGTGAAAAGCACCTGATCGTTTTCCCCGAAGCCCTGAATCTGCAAATCAATTCTGCGCATAAAGTTCTTGCTCTTGTTCGTTACCGTTCCCTTGACGAGCGTGAGTTCCCGGCTCTGGGCTTGCGAACGAACATTTGAGACATCGATCATCTTTATTCGTTTAAGTCTTTCAAGGTATGCCTCTCGTTGGGCAGGAGGGAGGTTTTGAACAAAACTCGGCAACTCGGGCTCCTCGGAAGCGGGAGGCGGTTTTGCCGCCTGAGCCGCCTGCTGCGCTTGGACTTGTTGGCGGACGTTTTCCTGCCGAGCGGCCTCGGCTTCAGCGGGTGTCATCCATTTGCCGTCAATTTCCACGAGCCCTTTTGCTTTTTGTTCTTCAATGAATTTTTGCTGCTGTTCCCGCCTGACCCTTCGGTCCTCTTCCGCTTTCTCTTTCTCGTCCTTCCATTTCAATTCGAGCTCTTCGTTCTCCTCCGGCTTGGCGTACTCGATCTTTTCGATGTTCTCGCGCGAAATTCCCAGAACCGAATCCTTGACCCGGAATTTCACGGTCGTCGGAGTCTCCTCAACGATGATGCCCACCTTGGCAGCGCCGGTTTTGAAAACGATAATGTCGGCGAATGCCGTCGAGGATAAGGCAACCATAATTATCAGGACTGAAACCCCTCTCTTCATCGCGAAACACCTCCTGACTTCAACATCATTATGCCACGCTCAACATGGAATCGCCACCGCCCAAAAAGGCCACTACGTGTTTATCATTCGTATCGGACGCTGCGAGAGTCTGAAATTCTTTCCTTGGTTTATTCGCTATGTGAACGCTGAAGACTGAACTGTCCCATATTCTAGCACACACTCGGCAAACCGCCAAAACTTTACGCATCTGAGTCTTGACGTCATTGCATGGGTAAGTCTATACTGCCTTGGTAGAACCAGACAGAGGGAGGCTGCCCCCGTTGGTCAAACATTCGGGTGAAAGCCTTGCAAGTGCGAATTTACTCGCATCTTAGTTTTAGTCCATTTTCGCCCAGCTTGTGCGAATACATTCGCCCCTACAGAATTACGGAACGGTCTCGAAGAGTCACTCTTAAAAGGAAATTTGCCTTTGAGAAGAATCATTTCGGCGGAGCGGACATCCTTTCGCGAACCTGCGGAAAGGCCGATACGTGAGCGGCAATTGGCAGCATATTATAAAGCTCTTGAGTACGTCGAGGGGAGGCGCACGCTCGAGATCGGCTGCGGCGAAGGTGTCGGCGCCGGACTGCTGGCTTCAAAGGCGGCGTCACTCGTGGCCGTTGACTATTCGCAAGATGCCTTGAAAGTGGCAAAGTCTCAGCATGATGCGTCCTCGGTCAAGTTCGTCATGATGAAGGCGCCTCCCATTGATTTCCGCGATGCCTCCTTCGACGCCGTGGTCTGCTTTCAGATGATAGAACATACGGAGAGACCCGCGCAGATCGTAGACGAGATAAGGCGCGTGCTGCGGAATGGCGGCGTGGCTCTGATCGCAACCGTGAACAAAGAGGAGGCCATCTCCAACAATCCGTATCACATTCATGAGTTTTCCTCAGAAAGTTTCCGCGAATTGCTGGAACGGTATTTCGAGTCGGTGGAGACTTACGGAGTTTTTGGCGACGAGCTATTCATGCGCTACTGGAAAAGCAACCGGCAGTGGGTGAACACCTTCATGCGGTTTGACGTTTTCCGTTTATCTGATCGGCTGCCCGAGGCGTTCAAACGACGATTGTTCGATGTCGCGAGCAGCCTGATGAGGGCGAGCCTGAAGCGCAGGGACCCCGAACTATGCCGGAACATCACTCACAAGAACTTCGTATTTCACGCCGGGAGATTCGCCGGCTGCCTCGATCTTTTCGCCGTCTGCCGGAAGACCGCGTCCTCTTCTTGCGGAAAGACATCGGATGAGAATCCCGCGGCCGTACCCTGACTTTTTCCTACCGCTGCGATGTGATATGATGGGGCTATAGGAGGGTAAACCATGTGTGAGTTTTGCGCGAAGCATGGGACACATGACGAAAAGTGGTATCTGAACCCCAAGAATTTTGACTTATGGAAAGCCTGGCGCGAGGACACCGATTTTAAAAGAATCATGGAGGCCACCTTTTCGCTGGCTTTCGGAGAAGGGATGATGGGTCGTTTCAATATTCTCGACGCATGCTTCGACAGCCTTCATCCCTCAGCGGAAATGCGACAATCTTTGAATGATTACCAGCGCCAGTCCTCCATTGTCGGGCAGATACTCCCCGTGGAAGACGCTTTGAAGGTGCTTGAAATTCCCCAAAGATTCGAAGTCAAGATCGGCTTGACCATCTGCGAATGCCGAAAGCTCTGGGGCGGAATCGATGAGATGGTGTGCATGCACTTCCAACCCGTGTGCGACCTCATGGCCCAAAAGTACCTGCCCGTGCCTCAATACCACAGGTATGTCGACGCGGAGGAAGCTAAGGCGATAACGCAGAGAGCGAGCGTAGAAGGCTGTGTTCAATGGGTGAGCGGAGTCCCAATTCCCTACGTCATGAACATCTGCAACTGCGAAATGCCATTCTGCGTTCCATTGCGCAACCACTTATTTCCGGGGATTTACGGCCCCGCGCTTAAAAGCCATTACATTGCCAGAGTCGACCCGCTCGAATGCAACGGCTGCCGCGGTAAGCCCGAATGCATGCCCGCCTGTTATTTCGGAGCCATGCGTTTCTCAAAACGTCAGCAGCGGGCCATTATCATTCCATCCCTCTGTTTTGGGTGCGGCGTATGCCGCCACAGATGCCGGCGAGGAGCGATTAGCCTGGTTGACCGCGACGCCATCGAAACCGTCAGAGAGGAATGGTGAGGGCTGTGGGCAAATACCGCATCGCTGTTGATATGGAAAAATGTGTGGCCAACAATGGGTGTGAGCTTAAGTGCCTGAGCGTATGCCCCACTAAGGTCATTGCCCATCGTCCGCTTAATCGTACAGACCCGTCGGGGAAAGTCCTTGTTCAGGCCACCCACCCGCTTCTCTGCAATGGATGCATGGCGTGCGTCAAAGCATGTGAGGTTTCGGCAATCACTTTTGGGGGCTCGTGAGTATAGATTGCACCCGAGCCTCATCGTGTCTGCAACGACAGGAGCATATAATTGAGAGGCGTCGGACATTTGTTTGTCGCCAACGCGCGCATGTTCTTTCGCGTGCGCCAGGAGATATTCTGGGTTTTCTTTCTGCCTGTGTTCCTCCTCATTCTCCTCGGTATGGTGTTGAAAAATGTCGCCGGAATCGGCAGCATGAGGCCGGAGGACGTCCACTTCCCCATCGGCGTAGTCGACAACGACCGCTCGCCTGCTACAAAGAAATTCGTTGACGCCCTTCGCACCTCTCCCGAATTCAGCGTAACTGAACTAACCGCCGACGAGGGCATGGCCCAAGCTCGAAGCGCAACGCAGAGGGTAGTTGTCATCTTTCCGGCCGGCTTCGAGAAATCACTCTTAAACTCCGAAGCTCACATCGAGGTCGTCGTGGACGATCGATCGCTTGCGCTCACCGAAATGGCTCTGAATATCCTTCGAGATAGAATCGAAGGCGTTATGTCCTTCGGAGACATTCCGGAGCCGCCGATTCGGTACATGCGAACGAAAGTTCGAACCGTCGAGGAGTTCTTCGATTTCGTCGATTTTCTTATCCCCGGCATCATGGCCATGGCCGCCATGACAAGCTGTGTCTTCTCCCTTGCGCCCACAATCGTCAGACTGAGAGAACAGGGCGTGATGCGCAGACTGTGGGTGACCCCTCTAAGCAGGATATCTTTCGTCGCGAGTCACATCCTTTTCCGCCTTTCAATAGCGGCGACGCAGATGCTCCTGATAGTTGCCGTGGCGTTCTCTCTCTTTAAGACTAATCTTATTCTGCCCCTGCCGTCCATGATCGTTTTGCTCCTTCTTGGCAATCTGAACGGAACCGCCCTCTCCTTTGTGATCGCAGGCTTCGCGAAGACTCCCGAGGTTGCGTCCACCATCGCGAACGCGGTCTCAATTCCGATGCTGACGCTCTGCGGAGTCTTTCTTCCATTGGAAATCATGCCCAAGAAGATTCTGCCACTCATTTGGGCTCTTCCGCTGACCCATCTTTCGGAAGGATTCCGTCAATTGATGAACAGCCAGAAGGGATTTGTTGAAATCTGGCGGTCACAGCTTGTTCTCGCAATCTATCTGCTGACCCTTCTTGTGATTGGTCTCCTCACGTTCAAGTGGGATAAGAGCACAGCGAACAGTGGCCGGTAGTTCGTTGTTCATCCACTACCTTCACCGGCTATTTCCCGCAATGAATGCAGTTAGGGGACTGGCCCATGTTTCCGGCCAATTCTTGAGCCTTCGGCCAGTTCATAACGCGTCCCACCGCTTCGGGAAAATCGTCCATAAAGAATATACCTACCAACGGATTTGTGAAACTATCCTTATTTGACAGACAGCCGTTTGTGATTGGCAAGCGTTATGCTAATTAACATGTCCGTCTGCTTGCGCCGGCAGAAGCCCACTCTATAACTTATTGAGCCAGGCAACATTACGAAAGCATCTGGCACTATGCGGGCTTAAGGCGGGCCAAACTGCGCCAAATCGCGAACATACGCGCACAGAATTTGCCGGCCGTAAGCAGAAAATGAGAAGAGTCTGCGAGAGCCGACAAGACACGAATTTAGGAGGGGGGTGGCAATTCTCAAATGCAGGATTTCTACTGGCCTTTCCCCGCCATAATCGGCGTAGTCGTTTTGCTTACAGGTGTAACCGTCTACGCAAAGGACCCCGGGCGGCGCTTGAATCAAATCTTCCTTCTAGAAGCCGTCGTCGTCTTCTCATGGGCGATCGCAAATGCATTTGTCATCCTCGACTGGGACATCCCGCACCTCCAGGTTCTTTGGGACCGACTCACGTATGTCATCGGGTTCTTGATAGCGCCAGGATTCGCCTTTGTCACCTGTTATCTTCCCAATCCTAAACATCCGGGCAAATTCTTGGTCGCCTCCGCCATCGTTTCTATTTCGTTGGTTTTCGCAATTCCCCTCTGCACTGAGTTGCTGCAGGACCACATAAGCGATCCTTATCCGGCTAACCAGATATATATGGCTGCCTATTCGCTCCTGTTCTTGGGGTTCATAATTTACGGAATGCGCAACGTCAAGCAGAAGTATGATGCAACGCAAAATCCGGTGGTTAAGAAACAATTGAAAGTGCTTCGGACGGGATTAATCGCCTCCTTTACTGTAGGAATACTTCCTGGGATTTTTGTCCCAATGGTAACTGCTGATACATGGATTCTCAATATTTTCACCGTGTTTTCGGCGCTGATTTTCGCAATATTCATGGGGCACGCAATATCAAGGTATGGCCTCATGGCGCCGCTCTCGTTTGCGATGGATCAAGTCTTCCGGGATTTCTACGTCGGCATAGTGCTTGCCGATCTTGACGGGGTAATCGTGAGGTCGAACCCGAGCCTCGCTGAAATGTTGGACCTGGACGGACAGCTCGACGGAACGCCTTCTGAACAGTTCGCAGAAGTGTTGGCTGGACGAATTGCTGACGCCGAAGAAAGAGGATTCTTTAACGCATGGTTTTTGAGCATGGACGACGGTGAAATGGAACTCCTGCTTGGTGACAAACCGGAAAAAGTAATCATCGCCACGAAGAGCATTGTGAAGGGTCCACACGGTTTGCCATTGGGCAGAGTATACACGTTTCTGGACAATACCGAACGAAAGAAAAAAGAAATCGAATGGAAACAATATTCGGAATTTCACGAGGGGCTTCTCAATAACGCCAACGACATCATCATTACCTGCGACAAGACGGGAAAGATTCTTTCCGCCAACAAAATGACGGCGCAAGTGAGCGGTTTGACAACGGAGGAATGGCAAGGGCGCAACATTTTCGATATCCTCGCTCCCGAATATGTTGAAATGGCGCGGAAGTGGGCCGCAGACTGCCTCCTTGGAAAGCAGGGCACGCCTTTCCTTCAGATGGAGTTCCTCAGTGCCACCGGCGACAGAATCCCTATAGAGGCAAGCCTGAACGTGGTCGAATCGGACGGCGAGGTTATCGGCGTACAGGCCATCGCGCGTGATCTGCGTCAGAGGATCGAGGCCGAGCATCAGATACGCGAGCTTCAGACGCTGAACGAACAAATCATTTGCAACGCTCCCATAGGAATAGCCACCACTAGCCGCGACGGCATTATTACGAGCGTAAACCCTGCGTTCGGGGAAATTTTGGGGTTCGATTCGCCTGATTGCCTGTTGGGACGAAATACTCTTGAATTTCCCGCCACAATTAAATTCAATATCAAAGAAGAAATCCAGAGAGTTCTCGGCGGTGAAGCCGTGGAGCGAACAGTCGAGTTCCGAACGATACTCACCGCGAAAGACGTAAACGCCAAAGCCTTCGGCGTTCCCTTGCTGAACGAGCGCAATGAAGTTCAAGGCGCACTTTTCATTATGGCTGACTTATCGCGTGAAAAGGAGCTCGAAAAGCAACTTGTCCAGTCGGAGAAACTGTCATCCATCGGGAAATTGGTCTCGGGAGTGGCGCATGAGTTGAACAATCCCCTTACGGCTATCATGGGTTATTCTCAACTTCTGTCGATTAACGCCGATCTCTCTCCAAAATCACTTGGTATGGCCCAGAAAATCCAGACCAGCGCGGAGCGCTGCAAGAAGATCGTAGAAAACCTTCTCAGTTTCGCTCGCCGAAGAACGCCCGAGAAATGCGCGGTGGATGTCAATCGGTTACTCGACCGGACGCTTGACTTGCGATCATACGATCTATTGGTCAACAATATTGAAATCAAAAGGAACTATGACACGAAGATGCGGCCGACCGCCGGTGACCCCGACCAATTGCAGCAGGTGTTCCTGAATCTCATAAACAACGCCTTCGATGCCATGTATGAGGCAAACGCGCGCGGCATAGTCGAGGTTCGAACTTATGAGTCCCCGGATGCTTTCATCAATATCGAGTTCATTGACAACGGGCCGGGCGTGCCCGAATCTCTAAGGAGCAAGATATTCGACCCATTCGTTACGACCAAACCAGTAGGAAAGGGAACAGGCCTTGGGCTCAGCCTCAGTTACGGAATCTTGCAGGCTCACGGCGGGTCGATAAGGATCGATGAGCGATACGCGGGCGGCGCCAGGTTCATTCTGAGGATTCCCATGGAGTCGATCGACCAGCCAAACGTGGCCGTCCCGCAACAACCTCAACCCGCGTCCGAAAACGGCTCAAAAAGCGTCCTATTGATAGATGACGAGGAGCAGATCATCGAGTGCACGAAGCTGCTTCTCGAAAAGAATCGCTTTCGAGTGACGACCGCCACAAACGGTGAAGAAGCAAAGAGGATTCTTGACAAATCGTGTTTCGACGTCATCGTAAGCGACCTTCGAATGCCCGGCAGCATAGACGGCAAGGCGCTCTATGATCTGCTTCGCGAACAGAAGTCGGAACAGGCGTCAAGAATGATTTTTATCACCGGCGACACTCTGGACATGGAAACCGAGAAGTTTCTCAGAAGAGTCCCCAACAGGCACGTGAAGAAACCGTTTACGGGGCAGGAATTAATCGATTCCATCAAGGCGGCTTCGAGCGCGTGAGTCAGCCTACATTCCGAGCAGGTCCTGTTCATCGACAAATCCGACCGGTCGGCCCTGCTCGTCAACAACGGGCAAGTCCTTTTTCCGTCCGGCTTTTATGATGCGGACAGCTTCTGCCACCAGTTTGTCCGCCGAAATTGACAGCGGCGAGCGGGTCATATACTCCTTGACCGGCTTCGAGAGAAGCTCCGGACTTTTCTCAAGCGCGCGCCTGAGGTCCCCGTCCGTGAAGATGCCCGCGAGCTTACCTTCGCGGTCGACAACGACCGCAGCGCCGGCGCGGGCGCGGGTTGTCGCCACGAGCGCCTCGCGCACCAACGCGTCTTCTGAGACCACAGGGTTGCGCTCTCCGGTTCGCATCACGTCGCGTACCTTGAGAAGCTGCCGCCCAAGGTTGCCGCCCGGGTGATAAAATGCGTAATCCTCGATGCGAAAGTCGCGTTTCTCCAGGAGCACAATGGCCAGCGCGTCGCCCAATGCCAGAGCGGCTGTTGTGCTTGCGGTGGGCGCCATATTAAAAGGGCAAGCCTCGTTCTCAACGCCGCAATCGAGAACGCAGTCGCTGTGGTCGGAAAGCGGGGAATGAATGTCGCCGGTCATCGCGATAAGCCTGGCGCCTATTTTCTTGACCAGAGGCAGGAGTCGCGTTATCTCTTCAGTCTTTCCGCTGTTGGAGATAACGATGACGACGTCGTCCTTGGTGACCATTCCAAGGTCTCCATGTATTGCGTCGGCGGGATGCATGGCAAGCGAAGGAGTTCCTGTGCTCGCGAGCGTTGCTGAGATCTTCCGGGCGATGATTCCCGGTTTTCCCATGCCCGTCACGATCACGCGGCCTCTACAGTTCAGGATCATACCGACCGCCTGCTCGAAACTTTCGCCAACCTTCTCGCGCAGTTTGAGGACCGCTTCGCCTTCGATCCTTAATACTTCCCTAGCCCGGTCAATCGTTGACGACATACACTCCTCTCCCGGTGTTCCACATGTTCAACTCGCAATTTTACATAGCGTTGGCAGCGATGTCAAGAAAATGGCTGCGCCTGAATCAGGTAGGCAAAACCTCGGATTTCCACGTGCTGAGGTTTTGCGCCGCCTTGAAACCTGTTTTTGAAGATGCTATACTGTGGCGAACAAAAGGTGGAAACGACTCTCTTGGCGCTCACAAATCTGGCACAACACCTTCACATATCCGAGGTCCGAAGACCCGTCGGCGTTCCCCCCCGCGCAAACAAGAATTACCTTCTTCAGCAATTAATCTTTTGCCTGATTCTCTTCCCATCGCTTGCGCTGTTCCACGCAGCAGCTTATGCTCGAGCAGAGAAAAACCAGGATATCGTGTTTCTCATTGACACTTCCTCGAGCATGAGGAACATCTTTGACGACGTAAAGCGCGCCATCCTGGACTTTGTGGAACGCGCGTCTCCGGGAGACAACATCGTGCTCATCAGTTTTGGGGAGAAGGTGGAACTTAGAATCCGCCAGAAAATATCATCGGAAGACGACAAAGCGATCATTGGGCGCCAACTTGCCGGTCTCGAGCCGGGCCAGTATTACACTTACATAACGGGCGCACTCGAAAAAGGAATGGAAGAACTCCGGCTGCTTGAAGGCAAGAATCCGGACCACTTAAGAACCATCGTGCTTCTGACCGACGGCAAAAACAACCCTCCGAAAGAATTATCGCAGCCGGTGACCTTCGATGACCTGCTGGAGAAGTACCCGGGGTTTCTCAAGAAATCTGGCGGCGACTTCTATTATCTGTCGCTCGGAGGAAATCCCGACCCAAATGCCCTTTCCTTCATGAGCGCCGTCGAAGGCGCCTCGTTTGACCTCGGCAAAGGCATCGCGAGCGCATCGAGCGGCAAGACTCAGATCAATTTCGCTCAAGTGTTTGTCGAACCGGTCTCAATTGACATGGGAACAATCAACGGCCCCTCAGCCACCGTCACAGTTTCCCTTGCTTTTTTCCCCAGCCGAGGCGAAACGTCGAAGAACACAATCGAGGCCGCGGTGAGCGCCCGCTTTAGAGACAACCCTTCGTGGAAGACGCTTCTCGAAGTTAAGCCTGCGGCGTTCAATTGCTCCGGCAAGCCTTGGACAACCAATCTCTCAATAAAAGTGGATACACTGCAGGAGGGAACGGTCATCGGGATGCTGGAACTCAGGCCGCAGGCCGGGCAA
>CAYVDS010000051.1:0-15596 GCA_964450145.1 uncultured bacterium | reverse complement strand
GAACTGAAGCTGGCCGTTGATCAGGTTCTCTTTATCGAGCCGTCGCAGATTCCGATAACACTGTCAGTTCGCCAACCGCAAGTGACTGTTGGCCAAGAAAACAGACTTGTGTTCGGGCCAATCGACCCTCGAATGAAATTTCAGGAGACCAAGTCCATCTTGCTCATGCCGAACCCGGCTGCGGACAACGCCGCCATTCAGGTTGACTCCGGCCTTGTGCTGCCTGAAGGCATGACACTCACAACCGAAATACAGGAACGGGAAAGCACTCGCGAATTGCTGGTGACCATCGCGACAAACGACAGATTTCATCCCGGACACTCGATGACGATTACAGGCGACGTTCATCTGGCGGGCTTGAAGCAGCCGGTTGCATTCTCGAAGGACACGGTGGAGGTCCGAATTGAAGTGATGGCGACGTCGACGCCGCGCAGAGATATCGCAGGATTGTTCTCGCGATTCAGGAAATTGGCGATTCCTATCCTGGTCGGAGCGATTATTTTGGCGGCCATAGTATTCGGATATCGCTGGCTTAGATCGCGGCCTGAGAGCGCGCTCGAGGGCAAACTTGTTCTTGTTCACCTGAAAGGGGTCGCCTCCGATCGATTCAAACAAGGAGCGGTCAATTTGCACAGCATAGGGAAGTCGCTGGGGCGTGATTCCCTCACCATCGGGAGCTCGAAGGATTCGAGTATAGTTCTACCGCATACGTCGGTGGGAACAAGGCATTGCGAGATATACGCGAAGCTCGACAAAGGAACCAAGAGAATCTTTATCGAGTCCATTGGCCGCAACTCGGTGATTGTGAACCTGCAAAAGATACAGGAGTCTACCCCGCTGAGCGACCGCGATCTGATTGAAATAGGCTCTTATACTCTCCGCTTCGAGAACCCGCAACCGTTCAAGCAAATCGTGGTGAAGTATCTGGACGGACGAATCTTGAAGGGGACTCCGGCCAGTTGGGACATTGAGAGCGACGGGTTCGGACTGCTTCCTCGTGATGCTTTGCCCGGCTCAATGGAGGAAATCTTTGTGCCGTTCGGGAGCTTGAAGGCGGTGTATTTTGTCAGGGATTTCGATGGCCAGATAGGCAAGAAGATTGTCTCTCCCGCGTCCCAAATTCGCGGCGTTCATATGAGGATTGTCTTCCATGACGGAGAAGAGATGGATGGATACACATCTGAAAACTATAATCCGTACAGTTCCCGGTTCTATTTCTTTCCGGCGGACCAGTCGGGCAATACGATATCTCTGATTGTTGAGCGCCAGCACCTGAAGACCTGCGAGATTCTCGAACCGGCGAGCAAGAATCACGCGACGGCAACTGTGGCCGGGACCGGTCTCGAAACCGGACATCCCCCGACCGTGTAATTCAGGCGTTGCTCTTATTTGCTTGACTTCTCTTCGCTGGCATCATATCATCTTTTCGCTCGCATCCGAAAGAATCCGCGTTGGATAGATTCATTAGCTCATTCCGCACAAAACGCTGTGAGAAACATACACTTATTCGGGGACACGATGCCGCATCGTGTCCCCGAATAAGCGCCATACCGCTCCGAATCAGCACCTCCGGCATATGTGACAGTAAGCAGGTGGCTCACTAATGGCGCGCTACGACGCACTCATGTTCCTGATGGCGTATCTGTTCTTCATTGGTCTGGTTCCCTTTGAGCATCGAATCCCCGACAAAAAGGCGCTGAAGGCGTTGCTTCTTATCTTGCCATTGTTCTTCCTTGCAAAACTCGTATGGTTTTGGGGCAGCCACCTGTTGAGCGTAACATCCCAGATGGACGCCACTCTCATGTACATAGGTGTTCCCGGGTCGGGCACGCCATACCTCTCATCGGTGCAAATCGAAACTCCCACATATTTTGCCTTCATGCGCTTTGCCACAAATTTGGGAAATGGGAGCCTTGAAACTTACAAAACTGTCGTCCGTGTTGGAAGCTATCTTGCTTTGGTTGTTACTTTTCTTTCGTTTCTGTTCGCGGCAGTGCATTGGCGCCAGTCGGGCCACCGGCAGTCCTCTGCCAGCGTCGTTTGCATGCTGTCGGTTTGCATAGCCGGTTTATTGCCCATATTCAGGAATTTGGAGCTTGTCAATACCAACATCTGGGTAACAGGTTTCGTGGCGTTGTATTTGCTGTGCGCTCAGGCGTCAGCGAAGAAATCGGCCCACTTTCTCGGCGGGTTTTCCTTAGGTGTCGCATTTATGATCAAACCGTATTTGCCGGTAGTGTTGGCATTTCTCCTCTTCTCGAATTGGCGGAAGCGACAGTACAGTCAAGGAGTGGGTCTGGTTTCCGCAGGAATTTCCGGATTCCTGTTGAGTTTGCTGGTTCCGGGAATTGGATTAGACACATACGCACAGTTCTTGTCGGAAGTCCGACAAACGATCTACTTCCATAGGGTGTACTACGTAGGCTTGTACCTGAACAATTTGTCGTTGCTGAAGTATCTGCCGCTCCACCTTATCGATAAGGTAAGCATGCTGTTGCTTCTTTCTTTCGGAGCGGCCGCATTCTTTCTGTCGAAACGCCCCGGCGCAACAATACTGCCATGGTTTTTCGTTACATTATTTCCATTTCCCATTATGTGGGAAGAACATCTGGCAGGAATATTTCCTGCATTCTTCTTTTTTGTACTTCAACAGAACCCGAAAAGACAGGCGGGAATCAGTGCAATGGTCGTTTGCCTTGTTTTCTTTTCAAGCGTGATCAAGATTCCGCTCATTCCAAACGCGCTTCTTCTTCTCTTATGGCTATGTGACATCCTTCCCGTCCTCGGCAAACGAGACGATGTCGTTAGCGGCGACTCACAAAAGCATCGGATTACTTCTTGCTCCTGATCAGTTCTTCAAGGATTCTCCCCAATCGTGCGTAAATAAGCGTCATCATGACCATCAAGTAAATTATCGAAAGGGCTACGAACACCCGCGCGACTTGAATAAGCGGCATAGAGTATTCTCCTTTTATGGTGGTTCGCCCTTGGTTGCAGAATAGCGGATAGCTCTTGGCATGACACTGAAACGACGAAGATTTCTCGGGTGCCGAGGGCCGGAATCGAACCGGCACGGGGGTTACCCCCCGAGGGATTTTAAGTCCCTTGCGTCTACCAATTCCGCCACCCCGGCAAGGAGTAGGTGAAAGGAGAAAGGGAAAAGGCGAAAGCGATCAAGAAAGAAGCATTATCCCCTTGCTTTGGTCTTTTCCGCCCCTCTCTACCAGAAACCGTCACTTTGCGCGGGGCCGTTTCGCGCTTTTCCCCATTTCCCCTTTTCGCCCCGGGCAAAGCATCTCTCGTTGCGTCTCGCATCCGTCACATAAGCAAACAGCGACCACCCTGGGTCGCCGTTTCTGTATATGGAGGCGGCACCCGGATTCGAACCGGGGAATAAAGGTTTTGCAGACCTCTGCCTTACCACTTGGCTATGCCGCCATTCTCTATCGTTTCAGCGTAATTTTAGTATAGGAACCTCCGTTTGTCAAGAGATTTTACCTCAAAGCACAGAATGTTTGCAAGAGGCGACTACCTATAATGTCATTCTGAGCGAAGCGAAGAATCTCTCTTTTGACGCTTTCCCCCGGTTCTTTGTTTTCCGTTTTTTGACTCGTGACTCGCAACTCGCAACTTGCGACTGTGTTCTTCCCCTTCGCCTTTTTCCCTTTTCCTCTTTTCCCCCTTCTCAATTCTTCGGTTTGATTACCAAAGACGCCGCAGTGTGCACGCCGTCGGGAAGATGGGCCGTCTTCAAACCTGCGCCGGGTCTCCGCGACAGCTCCCCAAGGTCTCCGAAATCGAGCGCGCGCATCGGGCAGGCCGCGACGCAGACTGGCGCCTCGCCGTTCGCGAGGCGGTCCACGCAGAAATTGCATTTTTCAGCTTTCGCGTTTCCCGCGTCTCGGAATTGGATTGCGCCATAGGGACAAGCATCTTCGCAGACCCGGCAGCCAGTACACTTATCCGAGTCAATCAACACTACTCCGTCGTGCGCCCGTTTATATATTGCTTCTTCCGGGCACGCTTGTATGCAGGCGGAGTGTGCACAATGCGAGCACGAAACGGAGACGTGGCTGACCCTGACATTTGGAAACTTGCCCGCCTCGTGAGTTGTTACCCGCCGCCAGTTTACGAGTTCAGCCGGCAGGTCGTGCCAGTCTTTGCATGCCACAACGCATGTGTGACATCCCGTACACCGTGTTTGGTCGAAGTAGAATGCGAGCTGCAATGGAACCTCCTGAAAAATTTGGTTCATGGTTTATGGTTCTTGGTTGAACCCCTGAAAAGCCACCCCGTTAAGTCATTGCGAGGAGCGCAGCAATGCAGTCATTGCGAGCGAAGCGAAGCAATCTCAGCGGTCACAAAGATTGCTTCGTCGCTACGCTCCTCGAAATGACAACCGTTTCGGTTGCGGTCTTGCCCGCACTGTACTACTAACGTTCAAAATTGTGAATTCTTGGCGTGATTTCTTTTCTTCTCCTCTCAAATCCGCGCTAATCCGTACTACTCCATTGCATTTTCTTTAATTTCTGTCGTGATTTTCAAGAATATATGTATATAAGTCATTGTTCCGAAATGGATTCCCGCCTTCGCGGGAATGACAAAAGGAAGCTGTTCATTCGTGTAATTCGTGTTCCAAGAAATCTTCTTTTTCTTCTTCTCTGAATCCGTGAAATCCGCTGTGGTTCCCGTTGCCTCTTCTTGTTTGGTTGCGGGGCCACGCCGTGTTAATCTGTGGATAAGAATGCCTCTTTTCCTTTTATTTTTTTCTCTTCTCTTTCCCAAAAAATCCGTGGTTGAGAATGCCTCCTCTCTTTCTTGGTGACTTCGTGCCTTTGTGGTGAGGGTGTTTGGTTGCGGCTTCGCCGCGTTATGCTTTCTGGGCTTGGACCCTTGTTGAATTGTACGGAGTTATGTCAATGGACGAATGAACATCCGGACAGACGGCGTTGGAACATCCCGTTGTATCCGTTCCGTCGGCATTCAGTTCGAATTGCATTCCCTGGTCGATATTAACCGTGCCCGGGATAATACGTTCGGTCACGCGAGCAGGCAAAATGGTGGCGCCCACGCCGCTGGTGACCCTTATGAGGTCGCCGTTCTTTATGCGGCGCGCCTCCGCATCGACGGGGTTGATCCAAATTTCCTGTTTCTCCGCTTCACGAACCCAAGGCAAATTGTAGAACATCGAGTTGCAGCTTTTCTTGCTGTGGGCCGTGATGAGTTGCAAAGGGAATTTGCCGTCGCCAGCCTCCTCATGCGAAGGCGGAACATATTTGGGAATTGGCGGAACATCGCTTTTTCCCATGTCGGCGATGGATTGTGAATAGATTTCCATCTTTCCGCTCGGGGTTCCAAAGGGGTTGTTCTCGATGTCTTCGATCTGTTCGCGGAAAGCTATGTGTGGCCGCTCCAGCTCATATTTAAGAAATCCGTGCCGCCGGAATTCGTCCCAATCCGAAATGTCCGCGTTGCCCGTCAAATACTTCAACCACTCTTCTCCTGACGAGTCGTTATAGCCTTGGATGCCAAGTCGTTTCGCAAGGTCAGCGCAAATGTCGATGTCATTTCTGCACTCACCGTACGGTTCTATCGCCTTCTCGGACCAGATTATGTAGTGCCCGAAACACCAAGGCGACATCACATCGCTTCTCTCGAAGTGGGTGGTTGCGGGGAGAACTATATCGGCGTACCGCGCGGTTGCAGTAAGGAAGTGGTCGTGCGCCACCATGAAATCGAGCATCTTGAGGGCGCGGTCGGCCTTTCGCACGTTGCCGAGCTGGTTCACCGTGTTGCCTGCGACCGAATACACCATTTTGATATCTGCGGGATACCCGCCTTTACGCCCCTCGATTATCGCGTCCGCCCACTTGTTGAAATGGACCGACACGTTTTCCGGAGAACCGCCTGCCGGAAAGTTCATAACTTTGCTCTGGATCGGATAGCCGAAAATGGACACGCCCGTGTCGCCGCCCGATGCGCCTACGTTGCCGGTCATCGCGCACAGGGTCGCCGCTGCGCGATGAAACTGTTCGCCGTGATTTGTGCGACCCGGCCCGTGGCCAACCGTAAGCGCTGCGGGTTTTGTCTTCGCATAGGCGCGCGCCAAGTCCGCTATGACGCCGGCCGGAACGCCCGTTATCTGCTCAGCCCACTGCGGCGTCTTGGGCACATCATCTTCATTCCCCATCACATATTCTTTGAACTTCTCAAAGCCGATAGTATACTTCTCGAGAAATTTGCGGTCACGTAAGTCTTCTTCGATCATCACGTGCGCCATTGCGACGAGCATGGCCGTATCGGTTCCGGGACGAATCGGAATCCATTGTTGCGCGAACGTCGCGGCTGTGTCGGTATAGCGCGGGTCAACCGCCACAATACGCGCCCCCTTTTCGCGGGCCAGCGCGAGGTAATAGCTCGAGTTTGTGCCCCACACCGAGTCGGTCGGATTCCATCCCCAAATGATGATCATTTTCGAATTCAGCAAGTCCTCGCGCTCGCTCGTGGTGAAAACAGTGCCATATGTGTGGAGCGCGGCGAAAACTCCCCCCTCATTCGAGACGATCGAGTGCAGCATTGTCTGTCCGCCGAACATATTCAGCAAGCGGTATATGCAACCTTTTCCATGATATGAGCAAAGCATCGAGCCTGAGTGAGAGATATTCATAATCGCGGTTGGTCCGTACTTGCCGCGGATCGCGAGCATGTTCTTAGCAACCGTATCAAGCGCCTCGTCCCAACTGATTCGCTCGAATTTTCCCGAGCCCCTCTCCCCCACCCTCTTAAGCGGATATTTCAGCCGGTCGGGATGATACAGCCGCTGGCGGTAAGCGCGTCCCTTAAGGCACGCGCGCAATTGGGCGACTCCCGGCTTGTCGGGGAGCGATTCGTCACTTGTGATGCGCTTCACCGCGCCGTCCTCGACGTGCGCGATCAACAAGCAACTTCCGCCGCAATCATGCGGACAACCAACAGGAACCTTTCGAGCACCACTTGTCATCTTTCAACCTCCGGAATCAACTTCCTAATGCTTGCTTCCCTGAAATAACGGAATCCGCTAATTTTGGGTTTTAGATCACTGCCGTCCAAAGAAAAAGAATCCGAACCGCAGAGAGCGCAGAGGGGCGCAGAGAAAAACGTCGGGAGGTCAATATCCTCCGTCTCCTCAGCGTCCTCCGCGGCAAATAATTCGTATTTTATGTTCCCCCCATTCTACTGGTTGGTTTTTATGCTGTCAAACGCCGACTCCCGCGAAGCTTGTCCTCGACTTGATAGATGAGGGGCCATTTCCTCTTTATCATTCCCGCGCAGGCGGGAATCCATTTTGCTTCTATCAACCCTTGAATTGCTATACCTCTCCTTTAACCAGAAACCCCGCTATATGATACCTCGCGCCTTGTGCGGCCGCCTTTCGGCTGTCTCTTATAGCAGCCTGTTCGAGCAGTGTCAACTGGCAGTTTCACACATTCCCGTGGTCACCATTGTACGCTAACACATCCCCCGACACGAAGGCCAATCATTGCGACCATGTCCCGTTCTCTTTATCCACAGATTGCGCTGATTTGTACCCGAAAAGTCAGCCCGCCAAAAGAGGCAATGGCTTCACCACAGGAATATAGGGAGTCACGGGAACAAGTTAGACTGACTCGCAGTCCGAGATGCCACGCATTTTGCATATCCTACTTGACATTGGTTGAGTGAAACCAGTAATTTATGGCCATGAGGTTGTCAGGAAACCAGAGTATGTCCGTAAATCTTTTTAAAGAAACCACGAATTCTTGCGTCATTGCATCATTTGCGTCATTCCCTTTCGCGACAAAGAGTTACAAAACAACAGCAAAATGGCCGAGGAAATCATGCAATTCATCTGCTGCTTCGTGCACTTCGTGTCCCTTCGTGGATCGATCTTTTTCTTTTCAGTCCAAAATCGGTTGCCGCTGTGCTATAATTAAGGGCAATCACCGAAGGGGCGAACGCATATGTCGAAGCTTAGAAAGATAACCTTAGTCCTATTTGTTTTGGGGTTGGCGGTTTTTGCGCTCCGGCCGTCATCGGGACAAGAGAGCGTGTTTCGTGGCGTTCAGGCAGCGGAAGAGAAGATCGGAGGCGTGTCCTCCGAGGTCCTCCGCAACCGGCTTGTTGACACCCTCATGGCGCAGGGGATTACCGATAAGAAAGTGCTGGCCGCTATGCGAAAGGTTCAGCGGCACGAATTCGTGCCAAAACGCTATCGTGATTCCGCATACGAGAACCACCCGCTCCCAATCGGGATGGATCAGACGATATCGCAGCCGTTCATCGTCGCCTATATGACGCAGATGCTTCAATTGAAAGGTGGAGAAAAAGTCCTCGAGATCGGAACGGGTTCGGGCTATCAGGCGGCCGTCCTCGCCGAAATTGCGGGAAAAGTTTACACGATCGAGATTCTCGAACCGCTCGCAAGGAACGCTGATGAAACATTAAAGAGATTGGGGTACAAGAACATTTTTGTCAAAGCCGGCGACGGATACAAGGGTTGGCCCGAATTCGCTTCTTTTGATGTGATTATTGTTACGGCGGCGCCGGATCATATTCCGCAGCCGCTCGTTGAACAACTCAAAGTCGGCGGTCGGATGGTTGTTCCTGTCGGCGACTGGAATCAGAGGCTGATTCTCATAACAAAAGACGAAAAGGGCATAACTCAGCAGAAGGATTTGCCGGTCGTTTTTGTTCCAATGACCGGCGAATCCCAGAAGAAGTGAGGCGAAAGGCGAAAGGCGAAAGAAAAGAAGAAGAACCTCGGATCACGAATGTCACGAATGAGACGAATCACACGAATACAGCCTCCTCAATTAGAATTGCGAGAGGAATTCACGATCTTATAGCAGAATAGCACAGAAAAAACCTAAGGGGAAATTGGAAATGGCAGCCGCGTGGGACCAACATAATTTCTATGGGATACTCGACGTTAACTCGAACGCGGGTGAGGAAGAAATCAAGAGAGCGCATGCTAACCTGACGTCTACACTGAACCCTGACACGAAGCCAGAAGAGCAAAAGAGGGCTGCGGCCATAGCTTTTATCATCGCGGACGCCGGGCTCGCGGTGCTTCTCGATAAAAGCACGCGGAGCGGATTCGACGCGAAGCTCGCCTCTACTCTTAAGGCGGAATCAGAAAAAGAGAAGATCGAGACCCAGCGCAGCGGCAAATTGCAAGAGCAACAATCCGTGGAGGAAGACGAGAAGCTTAAGAGCGCCGTGCTGCGATACGAGTCCGCAAGAAAAGAACTCGCCGACTTCTACTACGAGCATGTCTTCAAGACCGCGCGCAACAGCCGCTTCCAAACCGTCTCCGCTGAGAAGCTGTTGGAATGGGTGACCACTGAAAGAGCCGAATCGGTGAGGCAGGCCGAGCAGAAAGGACGTAAACTATCATTCCAAGTGGATTGGGAAGGTTTCGGAGCGGTTCAGAGTATGCGGAAGAAACGCACAGGCGAAATCTCGCAAGTCGTTGGCGAACTCATCGATAGGTTTCGGATCTAACCGATATGAAAAAGGATATCTCCACACAAGCTCCTGCCATTGAGAGCGTGGCCGAGCTGAAAAGACTAATCCTTGCAGGCGCCATTGCGACGGGCAACACCTACGCGTTTCATGAGCTTTTCTCGCGCGCCAGAGAGACGTCAACTGCTCCCGAGAGTGAGCGCCTCGATTCGCTGCTGTCGAGTCTATCTTATCTATTACCAGATGAGAAAATAATAGGGTCGCCGAAGTTCGCGGCGGCGGTCGATCTCATAGACAGGGCTGGGTTAAGGGAAGACTCAATCCCCGCGGCATTTCTTGAAGAAGCGGCAAAGGAAGCGGCCGCGCGAGGCAAATTCGCATATGCCGAAGACGCATACAAGCTTCTCGGCATAAAGAACGAGATGGTTGCCCTCTATGCGCAAACAGGCGAGCAGTTCCTGCGTGACGGCAAGCCAAAACAGGCCGCAATGGCGTTTCTCGTCGCCGCGAGCATCGACCAGCCCATCGGTCCCCATTATCAATATCTCGGTCCCGAGCTTCATTCACGTTGTCCCATCGAGCCGAAACAATGCGTGACGGAGTTGCAGATCGAGACGCTCGTTGACGAAGGCATCCGCTTCCTTCTCGGACATGATACACTCGCCCAACGGCTTCTTGCACAAGCTGACGCCGGGCAAAGGCGGCACATGCTCGGAGCTCTTGCCGCGTACAGGGACACGGACCTTTCGGAGGCGGTCAAGAATCTTAGGGCATCCGTTGCGGCTCTCCTGAGAATAGAGAACGGGAAGCCTGACGATTATTCAGCAATCGGGTCAGTACTCCTCGGCAGAACAACAAGTTCCGGGCAATACTGGCAATACCTGAAGGAATTGTGTTTTGAACACCCAATCGCCAGTCTCTGCGTTTGTCTCAGACCCATTCGGAATTCCATCGCTCTCGTGCCCGCTATTCGCGATGATAAGCCGTTGATTGACCTCTTGCTCCCTCCTGACTACCTGAAAGCGTAGCATTCAGTTTTTATTGTTGCAAAACCGAGCGCCTTGGTATATCTTGTCTGAGTCTCTTGAACTTTGGCCCGTGGAACAAATCAGGAGGGGAGAATCATGAGCGACGCGGGAGGGCAGCGAGTTTTCTACGGCTGGTGGATCGTAACCGCCAGCTTCATCATAATCTTTTTTGGCGCTGGGATAGGCTTCTACTCTTTCAGCGTATTCATCAAGCCGCTCGAGGCGGAATTCGGCTGGAGTAGAGGGCTGATCTCGTCGTCGGTTGCGGTATGGGCTGTCGTGTATGGGTTTTCGACGCCACTCATCGGAGTATTCCTTCATAAGTATGGCCCCCGAGCCGTCATCAGTGTGGCCGCGTTCATCGCAGGAGTGTGTTATCTCGCCTTCGGCTGGCTTCAACAGCTACCCCAACTCTTCATCTTAATGTTTTTCACGGGCATCGGCATGGCAGGCATCACCCTACTTCCGAATCAGACGGTTATTTCGAATTGGTTCCAGAAATACAGAGGTCGCGCGATGGGGATCATGATGATGGGTGTAGGATTTGGCGGATCGGTTATGCCGCCGGTCGCCAATGCTCTTATCGATTCGGCTGGATGGAGGACGTCATTTCGCATACTTGGACTCCTCTTGCTCGTGGTAATAATACCGGTGGCGTTTTTCATTCTCCGCACCAAACCTCACGAGATGGGACTCCAGCCTGACGGCGCCGGCTCACCGCATGGGGCGGATGCAAGCACATCGGTTGGTCCCGTGCTGAGTGAAGCGGGGCTTTCCGTGAAGCGAGCGGTCCGCACGCGCTCATTTTGGTTGGTGTTCGTGGCATTCATGCTCTTGATTTTCGGCGAATCGGGACTCGCGGTTCACTTTGTTGCCTCCGTAGACGACGCGGGCTTGTCATCCCAAACTGCCGCAAACTACTGGGGGTTGCTCGTAGGAACAAGCGCCTTCGGACGCCTCGGATTCGGCCTGTTGGCAGACCGGTGGAACCAAAAGAGACTGCTTGTGTTAACGCATGGATTCCACGCAGTCGCCCTGGCGCTTCTTGTCGTCTTCTTCATCTCATTGGGGATACACTCATGGGTCATCCTTTTCCCATTCGCGATACTATACGGGTTGTCTCTCGGGGGCGCGGCTGTGGTCTTGCCGATACTCGTGGCTCGCTGCTTCGGCATGGTTAACTTCAGCAAACTTCTCGGACTTCTCATGAGCGGCTTCGCTCTTGGCGTGGTTGGCGGTCCGGTCGTGGCGGGAAAAATCAATGATGCGACGGGAAGCTACCGTCTCGCATTCATGATTTTCACTACTGCGTTTGCGCTCTCTGCTTTTATGGTTTCCTTTGTCCAGCCCGACAAGTACAAGGGCGAATTCAGCAATCCGTAAAAGAGGGGAAAAAGGAAAGGAGCAAGACGAAATGGGGAATCAAAGGAAACCACAAGCCGAATGGGAACCGCGGATGAACGTCGATAAACGCGAATGAGCAAGGCGAAGCGCGCGCGATTAGGGGCGCATCATCGCAGAAGATAGTTTCGGTTCTGCCAAAGGTAAATGATGGTCACAGGTCCAAGAGTTAAGCACAGGGAGCAAAGGAAGAACGTTTCCACCCACGAAAAGGAAAAATCGTGAATAAGACCCTGCTGCAGCGCGTAAAGCGTGTCCATTAGTCCGAGAAAGATGGTTGCACTACCCGCCAGGAGCCCGTAGAGCAATCCCCACGGGCGTCGCCGGATAATTCCCACCGCTGCGAGAATCGCACATACGACCATGTACGCGTCAGCAAGGGGAAAAGACTTCTCGTGTTCCAGATAGGCAGGCCTGTCCGAGGCCGACACCAACCCAACTGAGTAAAACACGATCCAAAACGCGATAGTTCCCATAGCAAAAATCGCAAGTATAACAGCGAGTATAAGAAACCCCTTCGGACGATCCGTCGTATTCATTGTCGTTGAGTCTCCATGGAGGCGGTTCGCTCGCTCTTAAGAATCGCTATCGCTCCAGCCACTGCCCGATTCCCAGGTTGACAGCGCGGTCAAATAATCTCCGCGCCACGGGGGCATCCTCGATGGCAAGGCCCAGGTTCATTGACATGATGCGCTCATCAGACGATGTGCGTCCTCGGCGTGCGGAACATACGATGTGGGAAAGGTCCGCGTAAAGATCGGGAAACTCCGCAAAGTATCCCTGTTGCTTGTAATATTCAAACTGAGCCACGTCGTCAGTGAGTATTTTGTCGAATTCTTTTAGCGCATCGCGATGCCAGTAGGTATCGAAATCCACCGGGCTCGCGAATACACCCGGCTTAACCCACCCGGCCTCGATGCCCGGTTCCGGCACTTTCTTGATGGGCCCGGCGGTAACGACTATGTCGGTGTCATTTACCGCCTCGCGGGGAGAATCGCACCGCACAAAATCAAGCGCAGGATGGCAGGAGGACATTTCGCTGATATATTTCGTCAGATTCTCTTTGGAGATATCGTACGCCTTCACTTTTACAAGCGCCGGAAATGTGGCGGCCATCGCCGCAACATGTGAGCGGCCCTGCACACCGCAACCGATAACAGCAAGCGTTTTCGAATCTGAACGCGCAAGATGCCTGGCCGCGACTGCGGAAGCGGCGGCAGTGCGCACGGCTGTGATCCAGGCCGCATCCATCACGGCGACCGCGATGCCGGTTTGAGGTTCATTCAGAATGAGGAGACCAGAGATGTACGGGAGGCCGCGAGAGGGGTTTTGCGGATAGCCGCTCACCCATTTGATTGCCGCAGCGTCAAATCCCGGCACATATGCAGGCATGGCGTGAATGAACGAATCGGGCGCGGGGTGGATACCCGGCTTGGGGGGCATTTCGACGTTGCCTTTGGCCTTTTCGCAGAAGACCTGCTCAACGATATCAATGATCTCTTCCATCCCAAGCCCGATTCGGACGAGGTCAGCCTGTTTGAGATAAAGAATGCGCTCTGATTCCTTCATTTGGATTCCCCCATTTGGCAGAGGCCAACATATTGCCGCTGAATGATAACAGCACGTCCGGAAGAATGTCAATTCGTGAAGGGGTTGTCATCTCTTGAACGCGGTATTTTGTCGTGGTATAATTCGATGCTGAGGAATGCGAGGTGTTGAATCCCGGTGCGAGCCGCCGACAGAAAAGATAGACTTGATAAACTTATGGTTGAATTGAATCTCGCGCCGACCCGTGCGAGGGCAAGAGCCTTGATACTGGCGGGTCGAGTCAAAGTCGATTCGCACGTTGTCGATAAGGCCGGGACCACCATTAGTTCAGGCAGCGCCATCGAGGTGGCCAAGAACGGCGATTACGTGAGCCGCGGCGGCGAGAAGCTTGAATTCGCTTTGAAACATTTTAAGCCCGTAATCCGAGAACGAATTGCGCTTGATGTGGGCGCCTCGACGGGCGGTTTCACGGATAGTCTGTTGCGACACGGCGCAGCGAAAGTCTATGCTATTGACGTGGGCTACGGGCAATTGGCGTCGCAAATCCGCAACGACCCGAGAGTGGTGGTCATTGAGCGGATGAATGCTCGCAACCTTGCGCCCGAGATGTTTCGCGAGCGCCCCCAAATCGCAACTGTAGACGTGTCTTTTATCTCGCTAACCCTCGTGCTGGGTCCCGTCGCGGGAGTCCTGACGAGTCCGGCCGGGATCATTGCGCTTATAAAACCCCAATTTGAAGCAGGCCGCGAGCACGTGCGTCGGGGCGGGGTGGTTCGTGACGCCGCCGTTCATGCGCAGGTGATACAAAAGGTCAGTGATTTCGCGCGGAGCATCGGATTGGACCCGCAAGGCATCGTAGAATCGCCTTTACTTGGACCTGCGGGAAACAAGGAATTCTTCATCCACTTAATAAAACCTTGAAAATCTCGCAACGAAGGAGTGATTCGTGTGCCGCTATGCGCAAAATGTAGAAGCCGCTTGGAAAAGCGCGAAGTCAAGGGACACTACGGCGCGAAATTTGTCCTTTTCCAATGTCCGGAGTGTTCCGGCATTTGGGTCGACCCTGACGTCATTTTCGCGATAAGCCGTGATTCAGCCGTTGGCGTTGAGGTCGAAGTCAGTTTCGACGAAGTCCCAAGACAGCCGCGAGACGAGCCAAGGTTATGCCCGCGGTGCGCCGTCAGCCTGACGGAAGAGACGGGTGAAGGCATCCCACAAGGCTTACGAATCGATTTGTGCCCCGCGTGCCGCGGCTTCTGGTTTGATAAGGGCGAACTCATGATTTACAAGAGCTACCTCGAGGAGAAACGTCAGAAATTCAAGAAGCGCGAGGCGGAGAGCCAACGTCGTCGCGAGAAAGTCCAGCGGGAAATAAGGGGAAAGGAAAGAGCTTTGAGCCTTCAAGTTGCCGACAACTGGCGATATCGGTCGCTTGGCAGCGTGGTCGCACGAGTTCTGATCGGACTTATGAAATAATGGCAGGAGAAACCAATTCAATCACGCGCATTGGAATAGTTGCAAACATCAAGAAACCCAGCGCGTTCCCCCTCATAAAACAGGTCGTTGCATGGCTTGAGGAGCGAGGGGTTCATGTTTTCATGGACTCCGAGGCTTACAACGCCGTGGGCGCACCTGCAGAGTCATGCCGCACACCGGATATGCCTGGCCGCGCGGACTTGATAATAATCTTTGGCGGGGACGGCACTATGTTGAACGTTGCACAGCATATTGATGGCGCGCCGACCCCAATAATCGGGATCAAGGTGGGCGGGCTCGGGTTTCTTACCGCCGTGACCGAGGAGGAGGTTTTTGCGACACTGCAGGAGGTTCTTGCCGGACGACACAGAATCGAAGAGAGAATGATGCTCGGGTGTTCCGTTTTTCATCATGATGGTTCAAAGCTCCGCGAGCATGTCGCCTTGAACGACGTCGTTATCCAACGAGATTCTCTCGAGCGAATGCTCACACTCGAAACGTACGTTGACAATGAGTTCCTGGCCTCATACGCTTGCGATGGCCTGATTGTATCGACGCCGACCGGCTCGACCGCGCATTCCCTCTCGGCGGGGGGCCCGATAGTTTACCCTGAGGTGCAGACGATAGTCCTGACACCAATATGCCCGCACATGCTTACGA
>CAYVDS010000050.1:0-26223 GCA_964450145.1 uncultured bacterium | reverse complement strand
ACTCTCGACGAAGACGCGCTCAGAAGATATGCCACCGGAGCGACAGTCGACACCAAAATTTGAACGCCTTTCGTAAAGCCCTATGCGCCCTACACTATTGCCTTTCGACTCTCGAATGTAATAGCATAATGGCGGAGTCATCCCAGCCATTGAGTCCGTACCAAGCCCTCGTCACAAAAGTAAACTGGAAGAACTCGGCCACAAGAAAAGGAGCGCGGCACTATGAGAGACGTGTATGTCATCGGCGCCGGAATGACCCGGTTCGGCAAGTACATGGAACGCAACATGAAGTCTCTGGTCGAAGAAGCGGTTACAAACACTCTTAAGCATGCGGGCATCGACAAATCCGAATTGCAGGCGGCATGGGTCGGCAACTCCGCGCAGGGAATTGTCACGGGCCAGGAGAGCATCCGCGGGCAGGTGGTGCTGCGGCCGCTCGGAATAGGCGCGATCCCCGTGATGAACGTCGAGAACGCCTGCGCGTCGGCCTCCTCCGCGTTCTATGGGGCGTGGATGGGAATCGCGTGCGGGGTGTATGACGTCGCCCTTGCGGTCGGGATGGAAAAGCTGGTTCAAGCAGATAAGAAAAAAATGTTTGAAACCTTTTGGGCGGCCACGGACGTCGAGATTATGGAAGCCTTCAAAGCGATGATGAAGGCGGAGGAAGAAAAGAAGAAGCAGATGGGCGCGAAGACGGCCGGCGAGGGTGGCGCCGGACAAAGTCGCAGCGCGTTCATGGATATCTATTCGATGGCCGCGCGGAATCACATGAAGAAATATGGGACGACGCAGAGGCAGTTGGCCGTAATCTCCGCTAAGAACCATTTTCACAGTTCGATGAATCCGTACGCGCAGTATCAGGTCAACATGACCGTCGAGGAAGTGTTGGCCGCGCCGGAGATATCGTATCCCCTCACCCGCCCCATGTGCTCGCCTGTTGGCGACGGCGCTGCGGCCGCGATATTGTGCTCGAAGGATTACCTCAAGAAGATCGGCGATCAGAGACCGGTCAAGGTGAGAGCTTGCGTGTTGGCGTCGGGGCGCGACCGCGACTTCAACGAAGAAGACATCGGCGGACGCCTCAGCCGCAAGGCTTACGAAGTGGCGGGTGTCGGGCCCAAGGACATCAATGTCGCGGAAGTGCACGACGCGACAGCTTTCGGCGAACTCCACCAGACCGAGGCGCTCGGATTCTGCGGGGAGGGAGAAGGCGGGCCATTCGCGGAGTCGGGCGCGACAACGCTCGGCGGCAAAGTGCCGGTCAACACGAGCGGGGGCCTGGAGTCGCGTGGGCACCCAATAGGCGCGACCGGACTTGCCCAGATAGCCGACCTTGTGTGGCAGCTCAGGGGCGAATGCGGCAAGAGGCAGGTTGAAGGCGCTCGCTTCGCACTCGCAGAGAACGGGGGCGGCAACATCGGCATCGAAGAAGCCGCGATGGTGATCACGATTCTGGAAAAAGCGTTCTGAGAAAGGGAACGATTAACCGCACAGGGCCGCAGGCCCGAGGCGCGAAGAACGCAAAGAAGAAACTGAGAATCCACTGATTTTGCAGATCTGCACAGATAAATCCTTGTTCATCCACGTGAATCCGTGGTCACTTATTCTCCTTCTTCCCTTAGTGACTTAGTGCCTTTGTGGTGAACGATATTCAATGAAAACCGAACGTTGCCGCGCGAGAGAATTCGGGCTGGTCATAGGTAGTTTGCAGACCGGCCCGAACAACGCGATCACGGATGTGCCGGGCGTGCGCGTCGGTCATTGCTCCGTAGTTAAAGGCGAGGGCAGATGCAAGATCGGCGAGGGGCCTATTCGCACCGGAGTCACCGCGATACTTCCCGCGTCCGATGATCTTTTTCTCAATAAAGTGCAGGCGGCTGTTCACATCATCAATGGATTCGGCAAAAGCATCGGTCTCCTGCAGGTCGCCGAAGTCGGAACAATCGAGACGCCGATTCTCATCACGAACACGCTCAACGTGAGCAAAGTGGCCGACGGGCTGCTGGATTACCTTATTATGGATAATGGGCTCGATGCGCCGTCCATCAATCCAGTCGTGATGGAATGCAACGACTTCTACCTGAGCGATATCTGGGGCCGTCACGTGGGCAAGGCGGAGGTAGTGGCGGCGATCGAAGGCGCCTCGAATGGACTTGTGACCGAGGGTTCCGTAGGAGCAGGCACGGGAACGGCCGCATACGGATTCAAGGGGGGCGTCGGCACGTCGTCGCGAATTGTACTGTGCGGCGATCAGGGCTTTACGGTCGGAGCGCTGGTCGTGACGAACATGGGCAAGCCGGAACAGCTCAAGATAGGTGGCGTGCCTGTCGGCAGAAAACTCATCGAGCAGGGCATCGGCCCGGCGCTAGGCGGTTCGATAATCATGGTGCTGGCGACAGATGCGCCTCTCTCGGTGAATCAGCTTCGTCGAGTGGCCGCTCGCGCTACGCACGGGCTGGCGCGCACCGGCAGCTATTCAGGAAACACGAGCGGCGATATCGTTCTCGCCTTTTCAATCGCAAGACGCATACCGCTTCTTCCCGAGCAGCCCGTCCTCGCCTTTTCTCAATTAGCGGATAACCACATAGACAGTTTTTTCACTGCGGCGGCGGACGCGATAGAGGAATCGATTCTTAACGCCATGTTCATGGCTGAGACCGTTGTCGGGCGTAATGGCCACACGCTTCACGCGCTTCCCCTTGACAAGGTCAAGGCATTGCTGGGATAACGAAAGAGATGGGGCAATAGGCCCGATCGAAGTAATCTTGCTGTTTCTTTGGTTCTTTCCCTTTCGCCTTTCGCCTTTCGCCCTTCGCCTCTTGCTTGGGAGATTCTTCGCTTCGTTCAGAATGACACTCGAGCCCAGAATGACGTTTTGCCAGGCATGCCATGCACACAATTGATTGGCTCATCGTGGTCGCGTATTGCCTCGCGTCGCTTGCAATAGGATTCATATTTGCAAAGCGGGCGGGCAAAAGCCTCTCCGATTTTGTGCTTTCCGGCCGGAACTTGCCGTGGTGGTTGGCGGGAACCTCAATGGTGGCCACGACGTTTGCGGCCGACACACCCCTTGCGATCACGGGAATCGTACGCACGAAGGGCATCGCCGGCAACTGGTTCTGGTGGAACCTCGTGATGAGCAGCATGCTCTGGACGTTCTTCTATGCGCGCCTTTGGAGACGCACGGGCGTGCTGACGGACGTCGAGTTCATCGAGCTGCGTTACTCCGGCAGGCCCGCGGCCTTCCTGCGCGGACTGAAAGCTTTCTACTCTGCAATCCTCGTCAATTGCATCGTGATGGGCTGGGTCATTCTCGCGATGACGAAAATCGGCTCAGTCGTATTCGAGATGTATGGCACCGATGCGGTTCGCCTGCCGGTTATTGACGCGGAAGTCTCGCTCGATTCGGTTGTGACTGTGGCGTCGGTCTTAACCGCCCTCATCTACTCTGTTCTTTCGGGCATGTGGGGTGTCGTCGTCACTGATTTCCTCCAATTTGCCATTGCGATGTTTGGCTCAATTGCGCTGGCAGTGATTGCCATAAAACATATCGGCGGAATCGGAAATATCAGGCCGATGATGGACGCCGCGGTCGCGGCGCCTCCCTCAGTTCTTCGCTTTGCGCCTGAGCCGGGAGCAGGTCGGCTTGCGCTCGTCACATTCGGCGTGTACCTCGGCGTGCAGTGGTGGGCGTTCAGGAATGCCGACGGCGGAGAATACATCGGGCTCAGAGCGATGGCGTGCCGCGATGAGAAACATGCGCGCCTGTCGCTTCTCTGGTACAGTTTTGCGCATTACGTGCTGCGCCCGTGGCCGTGGATACTGGTGGCGCTAGTGTCTATCGTTGTATATCCTGATCTAGCTGACCCGGAATCAGGCTATCCCAAGATGATGATAGATTTCTTGCCGGCCGGCTTGAGAGGTCTCATGGTCGCCTCGATCCTCGCGGCTTTCATGTCGACGGTAGACACCCATCTTCACTGGGGAGCGTCGTATCTGGCCAACGACATCTACAAGAGATTCATTCATCCCGACGCGAGCGAGAAACATTATGTGCTCGCCTCACGAGTGGCGATGCTCATTATGGCCGCGCTCGCGATATGGACGAGTTCGGTCATGGGTTCGATTGAGTGGGCGTGGAAATTCCTGGTGGCAATCGGCGCTGGTATCGGGCCCGTCTACTTGTTGCGATGGTATTGGTGGCGCATCAACGCATGGTCGGAGATAACCGCGATGCTCTGTTCGCTCATGACTGCGATCATAATCTTCAAACTTACGCCGCTCGGCGCAAGAGAATATGAGGGAGTGCGGCTCCTAATCATCGTTGCAGTTTCGACAACGGCATGGCTCACAGTGACGCTTCTCAGCAGACCGGCAAACAGAAAGAATCTGCGTGAATTCTACGAACGTGTGCGGCCCGGCGGACCGGGCTGGCGTCCGGTTGAACAAGAATTCGCGCTCTCATCGCCTCACAGCGGATTCCGCGATATCGGCGGCGTGCTCAGCGGCTCCGTGTTCATTTACACGTCATTGTTCTCGCTCGGCAAGCTTCTGCTCGGCTTCCCGCTTTCAACATGGTTGCCACTTGGGCTCGCCGCCCTCGCCAGCGGCGCCGTTATGTTCGCCTGCCTTAAGGATTGACAAAACCTCGGGCTTCGAAGGGGACTGTCCCAAGATTTACGGGTGCTTTGCGCCGTAGAATCGGGACTGTCCCCCTCAAAGCACGTCAAGCTATTTTGAGACCCTACACCACCGCCCTTTCCGTTGCTCTCTCGTCCTCCGGCTCAGGCTGAGACCGGCGGACGGCGGTTGGCCCACGGTCTTGCTTGCTCAAGCTGAGCCGCAAGGCGGAAGAGTGTCGCCTCATCGCCAAAACGGGCAATAAAGTGTGTGCCGATGGGCAGGCCTTCGTTGTTCCAGTATAGTGGAACCGACATGGCAGGCTGGCCGGTCATGTTGCATATGGGAGTGAAAGGCACATAATCGCCAGCGCGAAACAGCCCTTGAAGAGGATTCTCCGGCGGTGAATCGAGCGTACCCAAAGGCAGCGGAGGCTCCGCGAGTGTCGGCGTCAGTATCAGCTCATAGTCAACCATGAATCGGGCGATGTATCGGGATACCTGTTGAAGCATGGTAACGGCGATTACGTAGTCCGGAGCGCTGTGCTGCTTGCCCATCTCAGCAACCGCCCACGTGAGCGGTTCGAACTGGTCAGGCGTCGGCGTCCGCCCTGTAATCATGGCGAATGCCTGCATCATGAATGCCGCTCCGCCCGCGGTGAACACGGTTATGAACGCCTGATTCAGCGCGGCGGCATCCACATTGAGGGCGGTCTCGGTGACCTCGTGACCCAGTTTCGAGCAAAGTTCAGCGGCCTCACGAACGGCCTTTTTGCAGTCCGCATGCACCGGAGTGCCGGTGGGTGATTCCGTCATGACGGCGACTCGGAGCTTCCCCGTGTCGGCGCCAACCTCTTGTAGGTAAGGACGCTTTTGCGGCGGCGCCCAATACGGGTCGCCAATGTCAGGGCCGGCGGTCACATCGAGCAGGGCGGCGCTGTCGCGAACTGAGCGTGTGACCGCGTGCTCCGCGACGAATCCAGCCATCATATCGCCGAAATCGGGACCCAACGGATTTCGCGCGCGTGTGGGTTTCAGGCCGAAAACCCCGCAGCATGAGGCCGGAATACGAATCGAGCCGCCGCCGTCGTTGGCATGCGCGATAGGGACTATTCCGGCGGCCACTGCCGCGGCCGAACCGCCGCTCGAGCCGCCCGTGCTATGCTTCGTGTTCCAAGGATTGCGAGCGGGACCGAAAAGGTGTGGCTCAGTCGTCGGCAGAATCCCGAACTCGGGCGTATTTGTCTTCCCGACGATGACCAGACCCGCGCGCTTCTGACGCTTCACAAGTTCACTGTCGTGATCGGGCACAAAATCCTTCACGAAGGCCGACCCTGAAGTCTGTCGCACCCCGGCATACATCGCGCACAGGTCCTTTAACAGAAATGGCACTCCGGTAAAGGGCCCGTCGGGCAGTTTGCCCTTGGCCGCTTCGCGCGCATGGTCGTACATCGGCGTGACTACCGCGTTAAGTTTCGGATTCAGGCGTTCGATCCTCTCGATAGCAGCCTCGACGAGTTCAATCGGCTTAACCTGCTTCCTTCGCACGAGGTCAGCCTGAGCCGTAGCGTCGAGAAGGGCGATCCCATCCATCTTTGCCATTTCCAGCTCCTTTCGCGAGATGTGGTTTACGGTTTGCAGTCTGCGGTCTACTGTTTACGGTCTGTAGTTTAAGGTTTGCGGTTTATGGTCTACAAGTATACTGTCCACAGCCTATGGTTCTCACGGGCCTCCGAAGTATATATCAAAGAACGCGGCGTTATCAACAAGAAACCAGCCTCACTGACTTAACTTTAGGCACTTTAGCTCACTTTAGCTCACTTTAGGCGCTTCGCTTTCGACACTTTAGGCACTTTTATTGTATACTTCGCACACGCCTATGAATAATATGAGCCGGAAGACATACGACATCGCGGTCATCGGCGGCGGGGTGGTCGGATGCGCCGTCCTCAGAGCTTTTACCCTAGCCGGACTCTCGTGCGTGCTTGTCGAGCGAGGCGCCGACATTTTGAGTGGGGCGAGCAAGGGGAACAGCGCGATCCTTCACACCGGCTTCGACGCTCCGCCGGGCAGTCTCGAACATAGTTGTATCAGACAGGGTTACAAGGAATATCTGGAAATCCACGAGAAACTCAACCTTCCTCTCGTGAGAAGTTCCGCCTTAGTTATAGCATGGACAGAGGAACAGTTCGAGAGCCTGCCGCGGATTGTCGAAAAAGCCCACAGAAATGGGATCGCGGACGTCGTTCAGATATCCCTCGATGACTTGTACGCCAGAGAGCCGAATCTCTCGCGGGCGGCGAAAGGCGCAGTGCTGGTTCCGGCAGAAAGCTATATCGATCCATGGTCGGCGCCGCTGGCCTATGCGCATCAGGCTTTGGCGAACGGAGCGGAGGTGTTTACTCTCAGCCGAGTGCAAGGCGGCGAGGTGAGGGGGGGCCGTTGTGCGCGCATGACTCCCAGAGGCGTTGTTGAAGCGCGGAGCGTCATCAACTGCGCGGGAAATTTCGTGGACATTGTGGAAGCCATCAACCGGCCAAGTCCTTTTCGAATCATTCCGAGAAAAGGTCAATTTCTGGTATACGACACATCTGCCGCCGACCTCTTTCAATCTATCATACTTCCTGTGCCGACGAAACGAACCAAAGGAGTGGTTGTCTTTCGAAGCGTTTTTGGGAAGGCTTTGGTTGGGCCGACTGCTGAAGACCAGGAAAACCGAGAACTTGCCGATGTCACTGAAGAGATGCTCCGCGACTTGAAAGCCAAAGGAGAGTCAATTATGCCCGCTCTCGCGACGCAGGAGATAATTGCCACCTATGCGGGCCTGCGTCCGGCCACTCAATTTGATGAATATCAAATCGATATCGACGCAAACCGGCGCTGGATCACAGTGGCAGGCATCAGGTCGACGGGATTGACGGCCTCCTTGGGCATCGCCAAGCATGTGCTTGCTCTCTACGAGAATAGTTATGGCAAGGTAAACCCCATAAAAGAACCTGTTTGGACTCCTGTGCCGAATCTCGCCGAGCATCTGCCACGGCCGTATCAGAAACTCGACGCGGGAGAACTTGTCTGTTTATGCGAGATGGTCACTCGGAAGGAAATAGAAGATGCATTTTCGTCTTTGCTCCCGCCGGGCGATTTGGGAGGGCTGAAGCGGAGAACGCGATGCTCAATGGGACGCTGCCAGGGATACTATTGCGGACACAAGGCAGCCCGCATGGCCTCGGGCCGCCTCAAAGCGCCTCATTATTAACCGCAGATGAGCGCAGATGAACGCAGTGCGGCGAAGCCGTAACCAACAAGAAAGAAGCAACGGGAACTACAGTAGATTTCACCGATTACACGGATTCAGAGAAGAAGAAAAAGAGGCATTTTTAACCACAGATACACGCAGATGAACGCGGATTTGGGAAGAAGAAAAGGAAGATATCTTCGAACACGAATTACACGAATGGCGCGAATGAACAGCTTCCTCTTTATCATTCCCGCGAAGGCGGGAATCCGTTCAATGACAATAGGTTGAGCAAATGCTCTCATGACAATCCTGACCAAATTCCGTTTCGCCGATTCCATTCTGTTATCTTGGCCAGAGTAGTTTTAGATTGAAAGAAGACCTTAAATCGCAAGCGTTATCTCATGATTGAACCGCGAAAGGACACATACGACGTAGTCGTGGTTGGCGGAGGAGTCGCAGGCCTGAGCGCGGCGGCCACCCTTCACGTCTTGGGAATATCAGACGTGCTCGTGCTCGAACGCGAACAGGAATGCGGCGGCGCGCCGCGCCATATCGAGATTCCCAATTTCGGTCTGCGTGAATTCCACCGGCCAATGACGGGGCCGGATTACGCCGCCAGGATGCGTGCGCGGGCGGGGAGAGTCGAGATCGCCACAGAATTCAGTGTCATGCGATTGCTGCCCGGCGGAATTGTGGAGGGGGCAGGCACGCGGGGAATGCGAAGCTTCAAGGCAAAGCGTGTCATTCTTGCCACCGGCACGCGCGAGGCCAGCCGTCACAACCGGCTCGTTTCCGGAGCAAGGCCCTTTGGCGCAATGACATATGGGACACTCCAGCGGTACTTGCAGTTTGCCGGGATGAGGCCTTTCCGCAAGGCGGTTATTGTGGGAACGGAATGGGTGGCGCTTGCCACAGTTCACACAATGCGAAAATTCGGTATACGGCCGGTCTGCATGCTTGAAGAGCACTCCCACACCACGGCGCCCGAGATGATGGCGCGGATAGTAGAGAGAATCTTCAGGACACCCGTTTACCGGGAAGTCCGCCTGCGGAGGATCATTGGCAACGCCGGGGTTGAGGCGGTAGAAATCGTATGTGGCGGCCAGTCTCAAGTTATTGAATGTGACGGCGTTGTGTTCACAGGCAGATTCATCCCAGAAGCGCACCTCGTTCGGCTCAGCGGTCTGTCCTTTGATGCCGGTTCAGGCGGACCCGCTACGGACCAATGGCATCGGCTTAGTGACCCGGCCTATTTCGCTTGCGGCAACATACTTAGGCCGGTCGAGGCCTCGTGGGTTTGTTCGAAAGAAGGTGAGCGGGCAGCGCGGTTTGTGCGGATGAGCTTGGAGAATATTCTGCCGTCGCCTGACCGATCGGTTCCGGTTCGTTTCAGCGAGCCCATCCGCTTTGTATGGCCGCAGCGACTGGTACTTCCATACACTGACAAGAGATCAAAGTTGTGCTTGAAGGTTTCCTTTCGACGGCCCGCAAAGGGCTTGCTTCGCCTTACGGCAGACTGCCGGGAAATATGGGCGAGAAGAATCAACGCTATGCCGGAACAACTTATCAAGGTTGTCCCGAAGAATGTGTGGCTGGAACGCGCCCAAGACCTTGATCTGCGATGCGAAGAATAAGAGGAAAAAGCAAAAGAAAGACGGGAACCGCAGATGAACGCAGATAAACGCAGATTCAAACGAACAAATCATAATCCGCAATCCGCAATCTGCAATCCGCAATCGGTATTGGCTATTGACCAGGGAACGACAAAAACGAAATGCTTCTCTCTGCATCCAGAAAGAGGCTTTGAGCGTGTCGTTTCTCCTGAACACAAACAAATCTATCCCAGGCCCGGCTGGGTGGAACACGACCCGGAGGAATTGCTGGGTAACGTGACACGATGCCTCGAGCACGCAGGAAACGTTTCCGCTATCGGCCTGGCAAACCAGGGAGAGACGGTAATAGCATGGGACTCAAAGACGGGCCAACCAATCTATAACGCCATCGTCTGGCAAGATCAGCGCACCCACGATTTCGTTAAAAGGCTCAAAGCCGACGGCGCCGAACAATTGACATTGGAACGCGCCGGGTTGCCGTTGGACCCTTACTTCAGCGCCTCCAAACTGAGATGGATAATCGACAACGTTTCCGGGGCGCGAGACTTGCTGAAGAAAAACCGATTGCGACTGGGCACGTCCGATGCCTTCTTCCTCGACCGGCTTGCCTTCGTGTATGCGACAGATGTTACGACGGCTTCGAGAACCAGCCTCATGAATCTCCGTTCTATGATGTGGGACGACGAGCTTTGTCGCCTATTCGGCGTTCCACTGGAAATACTGCCGAAAATCCGGCCGACAACAGGCGAGTTTGGCCAGGTGAAGATCGAAGATGGAACCATACCCATCACGGCAAGCGTGGTCGACCAACAGGCGGCGTTATTTGGCCACAGATGTTTCGAGCCGGGTCAGGTCAAGGTGACCTTTGGGACGGGCGCATTCGCTCTGGCAAATGCGGGGGCAACGCCCCGCCAGGACCCTGATTCGGGCATACTAGCCACAGTGGCATGGCAACTGAAAGATAGAGCGCCCGTGTATGCCGTGGATGGCGGAGTTTACAGTGCGGCATCCGCAGTCGACTGGCTCAAACAAGTCGGGCTGATTTCGGGGATCGAAGAACTCGGAGCACTCAAGGGAGACGCGGCGGCAGCGAGAGAAATCTTCTTTGTCCCTGCGCTATCCGGTTTGGCATGCCCTTATTGGGATCGCACCGCGGCCGGACTCTGGATTGGTCTCGGGTTGGAAACGACAAAGGAAGACCTCATCAAATCGGTTCTCGAGGGCGTGGCGTTTCGGACTTCTGAAGCTCTCTCGGCGCTGTGGCATTTGGTGGGTGAGTCCGAAACCGTGTCGATTGACGGAGGCTTAACCAATAACCCCTATTTCTGCCAGTTTCTTGCTGACGTTCTCAACAAGAACCTGAGAATCCCCGGCGCCGCCGACATGACTGCCCTCGGAACCGCGTATCTGGCGATGCTCGGCGCCACATCGAGCAAACGCGAAATCGAACTTCCGGACGTTAGTTTGGGCCGCACTATCATCAGCCCCAAAGAGGATTGCAGCGCCCATCGCTCAAAATTTCAGGAAGCGGTTTCCCGCTCAATGAATTGGAGAGCCTGATCTATACACAGCTTCACAAGTTCTTGCGCATGTCACAGAGCCATCGCCGTCGGTCATTCTCGCGAAAGCGGGAATCCATAATAATTGCTGCATGAAACATGCGCAGATCGCCGATGTACGCGGAAGAAAAAGTGTAGAACTTAACGCAATAAGTCCTCAATAATATCGCAGCTTGTTTGACAATTAGCGGCTAATAGCGTATTCTTGAATATGAAGGAGAGACCGGAACCAAGCCAGCGGTTCGATGTTGTGTTGTTTGCCCTTGTGTGGCGTCCGGCCAGGCAATAAGCTCACTCTATCGACGTGTTGACGCCAAAGTGTGCCTAACCGCCTGACAAAGTTCAGTTGTGGAATTGTTCTGCGGGCATTTCCTCTGCAAAAGAGGGCTAAACTGACGAGGGCGGAAAGGAGTCAGATGGTCGAAGTATTCGTTAACGGTGATGTTGATAGAGCGTTGAGGGTGCTGAAGAGAAAACTGTCGGAAGATGGCGATCAGGCGCGGCTCAAGGAGCGCAAATGCTTCATGCCCCAAAGTGAGCGCAAGCGCAGAAAAGCGGCTAAAGCCGCCAGAAAGCGACGAAACAGATAGGAGCTGGGGCCGGCTTTTCTATCGGCAGATTCCGCAGATTCCCGCTGATTCTCGTTAAGTCATTCTGAGCGAAGCGAAGAGTTTCGTCTTTTCTTCTTTATCTTTTCATGTCGGCGTGCATCTCCGGTTTCCATGATGTTTCTTTCCTGCGTTTCCAATCCAAAATTCGCAATCACTCGTCAAAGATGATTAAGACTCATTTTGAACACTTTGCGCTTGGTTTTTCCCAAGAATCTGCAAAAACCCCTTATTTTTTGAGGTTTCGCTTTTTCAAACTTCAAAATGTAGTGTCTAAAATAACTCATTGTGCAAATTTTGCGCTTGACAAATATTGTTGATATAGCGATAATAATGGCATGTTCGTCAGGGTTAAGCGTAGTGTCCAGAATGAAAACGAGTACCAGTACCTGCAGGTTGTCGAGTCTGTCCGCAAAGGCGCTCAGGTCAGGCAGCGCGTCATCGCCAATCTCGGACGCCTCGAGGAACTCGTAACTGAAGGGAAACTCGACGGCCTCATTCGCAGCATGGCCAAGTTCAGCGAACGACTGCGAGTGATCGAGGCGAGCGAGGCGAGTGGGATTGATTCATGCCGAGCGAAGTTGTGGGGTCCTGCGCTTGTGTTTGGAAGATTGTGGGAGCGACAGGGAATGCCGGAAGCGCTTGGGAAGCTTTGCGAGGGCCGACGGTTTCAGTTCGACGCGAAACGAGTCTGCTTTGCGCTCGCATTGCAGCGGCTCTGCCAGCCCGGCTCCGATCTTCAGGGTTCGCATTGGGTTGAGAAGGTGGAGGCGGAGGGTTTTGAGAGGATTGAGCTTCATCACATGTACCGGACTGTAAAATGGCTGGCGGAAGTGCGTGAGGAGCTTGAGCGCGAACTGTTCTTTCGTGACCGGGACCTGTTCACGCAGGATTTGGACTTGGTGTTCCTGGACACCACCTCGACGTATCTGTATCGGGCGGAAGAAACCGAATATGCCAAGAGGGCCTTCAGCCGGGACCATCGGCCTGATTTGCCGCAGATGATCTTGTGCGTGGCGGTGGATCGGAGAGGTTGGCCTGTCGCATGGGAGATTCTGCCCGGGAACACGGCGGATATAAAGGCGTTTGTGCACGCCATAGGGAAATTGAGGGAGCGATTCAGCATTAATAGAGTAAGCGTGGTGGCTGATCGGGCGATGCTGAGCAAAGACACGCTTAAGCTGCTTGCGGAAGATAAGAGCGCTCCATTCGACTATATTCTGGGCTGCCGGATGCGCAAGAGTACGGAAGTAAAGGAAGATGTGTTGGCGCGGGGTGGGCGCTATCACGAGATCAAGCCGAATTTGAAAGTAAAAGAAGTGCTTGTCGGCGGGCGTCGCTATATTGTATGCAAGAATGAGGAAGAGGCCAAGAAAGACGCTCTGGCAAGGCAGAGCATAGTTGAACAACTCAAGGAGAAACTCTCCAAAGGACAGATGAAGCAGTTGGTGGGCAACTCGGGCTATCGCCGATTCCTCAAGGGCCAAAAGGGCTCTTGGAGCCTTAACGAAGAGGCCGTTGAGCAAGACGCTCGGTTTGATGGAGTGTTTGTGTTGAGAACAAACCTAAACCTTCCGACCGAGGAGATCGCCACTACTTATAAGGGGTTATGGAGAGTGGAGCGCACGTTTCGGGAGGAGAAGTCAACAATTGAAGTGCGTCCGCTTTATCATCACCAGGACTTGACAAGGATTGGGCATATTGTTGCAAGTTTCCTCGGATTGCGCTTGGAGATCGATCTACAGAGAAAGCTTGAGGAAAGGTCGGTTGATGTGTCATGGCCCGATCTGATGGATGATCTGTCCCGCTTACAGGCTGTTCACCTGGAGATGGATGGGTTGAAGTATCGTATCAGGACTGATATCGAAGGAGCGACTCATGAAGCGTTTCAAGCTGCCGGCGTTCGAATCCCCAGCCGTGTCACGCCGGTGTAAGAGAAAACAGAAAATGTAGTGCCTAGAGCTTTTTCTGTCTCTGTAAGTCATTGGTACAACACAACTTAATTTTTCGAAGTGTCCAAAATGAGTAAGAACAACTCCATGAATACTCTGAACCCACGGTGTTTTGGTGGATATCCCGCAAGGCCAAACCTCTCCGATGGCGATGTCAAGATTTGTGGACAAGAAGAGGTTTTGGGCATCGGTGGTTTCTGGTATACTGTTAAGCGTTTATCAATTCAAGCGACTGAGAATTAGAAGGGGTCTAGACATCGCTTTGCCTCGACGGCCGACTCGAGAAAAGGCTGGATTCCCGCCTTCGAGGAAATGATAAAAACGGACGGGAGGACTGCATCATGGATGACAGGAAGAAAATCGAGGCGCTCCGCAAGGACCTTTTCATGGCTACTGCCAATCGAGGCCTTGTGTATACCGCTGTATTGAAGGAACTGAGAAAGGAACTCGGCGAAGAGAGGGCTAGCGAGGTCTTTAAGCGCGCGATTTACAACCACGGCGTCAATACGGCGAAACTGTTCACCCCTCCGGATAATCTCGTGGAATTCAAGCAGTGGCTTCTCGACTTCTTCCCCGATGGGGGCGCGATGAACGAGCCGGAGGTGATACGCGCCGATGATGAAGAGCTTGCTGTCAGGCTTCCACGGTGCCCTTTGAAAGAAGGATGGCGGATGTTCGGCCTGAGCGATGAGGAGGTCGCCGACATGTGCGCCCACGCCGACGCCTTTGATCACGGCTTCTTCGGCAGCTTCTTTGACTACGAGATGGAGCTTTGGTCTACAAGAACGGACGACGCATGCGTTCTTCATTTTCGGCCGAAGAGAACAAAATAGGGGCGAGCGGAAATGCAAAATACTGTTCCACCTACGGACAATTCACGTGATTGGCTCGTATATATGCACGATGGGAGTGAGAAAAGATTTCTGGCCGGGACTCGCGAGCATCCGGAAGAGCTGGCGAGCGCCGCCAGATTCTTTCTGGAATTTGTGCGCGGTTTCAAGGTCCTTGGCGCGCTCGGGCCATGTGTAACGGTCTTCGGGTCGGCCCGGTTTTCCGAGGAGCATCGCTACTACAGGCTGGCGCGCCGACTTGGAAACAGGCTTGCGGAAGAGGGATTTACGGTCATGACAGGCGGGGGGCCAGGCGTCATGGAAGCTGCGAATCGGGGCGCAAGGGATGCAGGCGGGCTCAGCATCGGGTGTAACATAGAACTTCCCAGCGAGCAAAAACCGAACAGATATCTCGACCGCTTTGTCGAGTTTGAACATTTCTTTGTGCGAAAGGTCATGCTGGTGAAGTATTCGCAGGCATTCGTGGTCATGCCCGGGGGATTCGGCACCCTTGATGAGGTTTTCGAAACGTTGACACTCATACAAACGAACAAGATCGAGTCGTTTCCGGTGATCGCGATGGGCAGCGAGTTCTGGGGCGAGCTCAGGGACTTCATCCGCAAAACGTTAGTGGTCGAAGGGACGATAACCGCTTCGGACCTCGACCTCATTCAGGTTACCGATTCAGTTGACGAAGCAGTAGCGATCATACGGCGCCGCACGTAGTTCTCATCGAGTTCAGGAATATCCGAAAATTCTCGTTCACTTTTGCTGCAGCGAGCTAAGTTCCTCGATGGTGGCTTCGTCGTCGGGGTCGAGCTGATTGGCGCGCATCAACTCGCCGATGGCGGCATCCCTCATGAATTTTCGTTTGTAAAGAATCCCGAGATGATAGTGGGTGGACGGGTCCTTGGGATTTTCCTTTGACACAATGGTGAATTGTTGAATCGCCTCGTCTGTGCGCCTCATGCGTTCATATGCGAGCCCCAGATAATAGTGCGCGAGCGTATAGGATGAGCCGGACTCGGAGACCTTTCTGAAAGCTTCAATAGCTTTGTCGAGTCGCCCGATGTGGAAATTGGCGACGCCGAGTTGCAAGAGCGCGGGAACAAAGTCCGGGGCAGTGGAGAGCGCATTAGAATATGCTTTGATAGCATCCTCGATCATGCATTTATGGTAGAGGCACAGCCCCAACCGGAAGTGCGCATAAATGAATCTCGGATTGTATTCGATAACTTTCCGGAATCTTTGTATCGCCTCGTCGAGCCGCCCCAGATCGTAGCACACCATTCCCATTTTGAACAGGATTTCCTGGCTTGTCGGTCTTCTTTCGAGCAGACGGTTGTAAATTTCGACCGCGCCGTTAAGATCGCCGCGCGCCTCGCTTTTGAAGGCCGACTCGAACAGGTCGCCGATTGTCGAGCCGCCCAGTGAACCGCCGCAATTGCCGCAGTATTTTTGAGACTCGTTGTTTTCAGTTCCGCACTCGGGGCATTTCATTGAATGGTCCCTCCCGTGGTTATTTTCATACTGAACGCACGATAATATCGAGGATTGCCTGAGGGAAGATTCCCAAAACGACAGTAGCGGCCGCCAACGCTCCGAGAGCAAGGTTCAAGGAGAACGACCTCACATCCGAAACGTCGCGCCGCTCCGGCTGCATGTACATTTGCACGACAATCCGCGCGTAGTAAAAGAGCGATACCACCGCGTTCAGAACGCCTGCGACGGCGAGCCAGTACAATTCCGCGCGAACAGCAGCCGCGAAGACATAGAACTTGCCGAGGAAACCTATGGAGCCCGGGATACCGGCAAGCGACAATAGGAATATCAGCATGGCCGCGGCCACGACGGGCCTCCGCCTTGCCAAACCCGAGAAGTCGGCCAACTCCTCGCCGAACCCGCGGTCTCGCCTCATGTACATGAGCAGGCTGAATGCGCCGACGTTCATGATGGTGTATGCGACGAGATAGAAGATAACGCTCGCCGTGCCGCCGGGGAAAGCGCCGCCGGTTCCGTCCTTGACGGCAATCGCGGCCACTCCGATGAGGGCGTATCCCGCATGCGCTATGCTCGAATACGCAAGCATCCGTTTCACGTTGCTCTGGAGCACCGCGCCCACATTGCCCACAGTCATCGTCATGAACGAGAGAATCCATATCAGCAGCAGCCAATCCGAACTCATATCGCGGACGACCCACAAGACCCGGATGAGCCCCGCAAACGCGGCCGCTTTCGGGCCAACCGTGAGGAAAATGGTTACCGGCGTCGGAGCCCCATGGTAAACGTCGGGCGCATACATGTGGAACGGGGCGGCTGTGATCTTGAAGCCAAAGGCGGCAACGAGAAATACGAGGGCGACGACGGCCGCGAGCGGCTGCCGCGCCGTGAGTTCGTTCACGCGAGAGGCGATCTCGCCGTAGTTGGTTACACCTGTCGCCGCGTAAACGATTGATATGCCGAACAAGAGAATGGCCGAAGCAAAGATGCTGAGCAGGAAATATTTGATTGCGGCTTCGTTTGACCAGAGGTCTTTCTTGGTAAGGCCGACGAGAATGTACGTCGCGAGTGATGAGAGTTCCAATCCAACGAAGAGCAACATGAAGTCGTAGGCGGCAGCGACCAGCATCATCCCGACAGTAGAGAATAAAATGAGGGCGAAAAACTCACCGGAAGGTATGTTCCGTATGCGCAGGAAATTGTGTGAGACAAGCACGGTCAGGACGCCGACCAGAATGAAAAGCATCTTGAACATGAGCGCCAGGCCGTCGTGCGCGACCATGAGGGTAGTTCGCCACCTGAGCTCGAGGGCGAAGAGTTCTTGCAGACCCGTGTTTGGGGGGACAGTACCTTTGAGATAGTCCGGGCGAAAAGGCGTCATGAGATATGCGGCTGCAGCCAAGGTGACGAGCGTCACAACCGCGAGCAAAATTCTTCCCCGCTCGGGCATAACGGTTCCGAGGATAAGGATACCCATCGCCATCAAGGAAATGAATATTTCAGGCAAGAATAATCCGAGATCGCCGTTCATCCTTTGAGTTTTCTCCAGTCGGTGACGCTGACGGTGGCGCGCGCCCTGAAAAGGAGCATCAGGATCGCGAGGCCGATAGCCGCCTCCGCTGCGGCAACGGCAATTACGAACAGGGCAAACGTCTGACCGGTGGGGTTCCCCCACTCCGTCGAGTAGCCGATAAGATTCAAGTTGGCCGCGTTAAGCATGAGTTCCGCCGACATGAACATCACCAGGATATTACGGCGGAGAGTGAACCCGACGAATCCGATTGCGAAGAGAACTGAACTGAGTATCATGTATTCCGAAGCTGTCACCATTGTTAGTCCTTTTCGGCTTTGCCGATGAGAGTAGCGCCCACAAGGGCCACAAGCAGGATCAGCGACGCGGCCTCAAACGGAACCGGCGCGTTGAAGAAAATAGCCTCTGCTATTTTTTCGGATGATCCGTATCCGGTCTGAGCCATGCTGACCGGCTGATTCGGCCGCAAGCTGAGCGCGACGGGGGCAAGCACAAACAAGAGGGCCGTCGCGATTCCGACAGCGCATATGGTCATCCAAAGAGGCGCGGGTTCCTCGACCGTAACCTCGACATCGACAAAAATTATTATGAAGACATAAAGGACCATTATCGCGCCGGCGTAGATAATCACCTGGACCGCCGCGAGGAAGTCCGCCCGCCGTAAGATGAAGAGAACCGAGACGCACAGAAACACAGTGATGAGCCAAACGGCGCTGTGGACTGGATTCCTCTGGCTGATTACTCTGACTGCAGAGACGGCGCACACGAGCGCGAGGAAATAAAACAGGAAATCCGGGAACCCGGATATGCCGCCGGAAGCCGCCCATATCGCCGCAATCAGAAATGCTGCGGCGGCCGTTCCCAATATGGCCGTTTGGGTCGCCCCTTTGGACTTTGCGGCGCGAAACGTTGTCAGCGCGGCAAGCGCCCCAAAAACGAGATACGCGACTAGAGCCATTTCTTCATGCCGCCCTTTTCCTTGGTCCGATCATAAATTTCAAGAAGCATTTCTTTATTGTATATGAGTTCTTTCCGCGAGGCGCCGACCATATCGTATATCTCGGTCAGCTCGCTCGCATCCACGGGGCAGGCTTCCTCGCACATGCCGCAGTAGATGCAGCGGAGCTCATCGATATCAAGCCGAACAGGATACTTTTCGCGGTCGGGCCATGGCGCCTCTGCGCCTACAATGTAGATGCAGCGGGCGGGACAAATCGTCGAGCACATAAAGCAGGCGACGCACTTCACTCGCCCGAGTTCGTCTTTGTTGAGCCGGTGCAGGCCGCGGTAACGGGGAAACACTTCCCGCTTTTTCTCCGGATATTCAATTGTGAATTTTTTCTCGAATAAGTGTCGAAACGTGTCGGCAAGCCCTTTTAGCAGAGCGGGCAGGTAGAGGCGGTCGATAAAGTTCATCTCGTGGGCTTCTTTGGTGAATTCTTCGCGCTTGCCGCCAGTGTCGAATTTCTCGTCCATAGTCAGACTCCGTATCTCACAGCGCCATCACGATGCCGGTTACAAAGATATTTGCGAGTGCGAGTGGCAACAGCACCTTCCAGCAGAGGCGCATGAGCTGGTCATAGCGAAAACGCGGAAACGTCCAGCGCACCCACACGTACAGAAAGAGGAAGAAGGCCACCTTTGCAACGAACGCGCCCATCTGAATCAATTCTTTGACGAGCGATGGCAGGCCGAGCGCTTCGAGGCCGGGGACCAGCCATCCGCCCAGAAACAAGATTACCACGAGCGCCGAACTCGTGATCATGGCCGCGTATTCGGCCATGAAGAACATCGCGAATTTGACGCTGCTGTATTCGGTATGATAGCCCGCTACGAGTTCCTGCTCAGCTTCCGGCAGATCGAACGGAAGCCGGTTATTCTCTGCCATCGCGGACGTCAGGAAAAGAAGAAAAGCCAGAGGCTGGAAAAAAATGTTCCAACGCGGGATGAAGCCCCAGAGGTACGGCGCTTGCGCGGCCACGACTTGCTCGAGCTTGAGGGTGCCGGCCATCATCAGCACCCCCATGACCGACAGTCCAAGCGGGATTTCATAGCTTATCATCTGAGCGCACGAGCGGAGGCCGCCCATCATGGCGTATTTGCTCGCCGACGCCCATGAGCCGAAAATAATTCCGTACACGCTGATGGACGCCATTGCGAGGATATAGAGGAGGCCTATGTCGATGCTGGCGATTTGTAGCCGGATGCGCGCGTCACCAAGCACGAGAGTGTCTCCGAACGGGATAACCGCAAAGGTCATGAGCGCGGGTATCACGATCATCGCAGGAGCGATCACAAAGACGACCTTGTCTGCGCGAGACGGGATGATGTCCTCTTTGAACAGAAACTTGAGGCCGTCGGCTATGGGCTGAAGGAATCCTTCCCAGCCCACTCGGTTCGGCCCCAACCTGTCTTGTATAAACGCGCTTAAACGTCTTTCGGCAAGGACCAAATACATTATGGCCAACTGCAAAGCGCCGAAGACTACAACTATCTTCGCGAGTGCCACGCCTATGATCACTAGCATTTCGGTCAAGCTTCTCAGCCTTTCGCAGCGGGGGCGGATTCAGAATAAGGATTAAGGCAGCCCATATCGCCGATTTGTTCAATGGCGACATAGCCGCGGACCTTTCGCGCGAGCTCAACCGAGGCCTCGGCGACGGTTCTGAAAACCAGCGAATCGCCCATTGCCTCGGTGACCCGAAGCATGACGCTGAGGTCGTTGCCGGCTTCGCGCGGCGGATCGAACGCAGCGTGGATGCGCTGGATTATTCCGCGAGAGTTCGTAAATGTGCCGTCCTTCTCCGCATACGCGGCTCCGGGGAGAACGAGCGTTGCTGCGTCTGTCAGCGGAGAGGGAAGCGTCGCCTGAACAAGCAGGAAATCTGCGCCCATGGCGGTTCGAGCCAGCAACTCGATCGATTCATCATCAGAATGTGGACCGCAGAGAATGTAAAGGCCGTGCTTCCCTGAGAGCGACACGAGGTCGGTGGCGTATTCTTGTGAGTCGCGCGGCATGAACTCCTTGAGAATGTCGAGAACGCCGTGTTCATTCGGAGACCGGTCGCTTTCGATGACGAACCCGCCGGCGAACTCGGCCCGTTCGCCGCATTTGCCGGGAAGCAGGCGGAGATTCTGGGGTGAGCCCACTTTTTCCGCCAGTTTTGCGAATGCGAAGGCCTCCTCGTTTGTCGCGTCAGAAGAAACGACAAAGGCGAGCGAGCCGGGGCCGTGCCGACTGCTCACTTCCTTGATGCAGGCCGAAGCGTGGGCGATCGCTTCGTTCCATGAGATGTTTTCGAGAAATTCCCCCTCCCGCCGCATAGGCTTCCGGAGACGATCCGGACTTACGACCAGTTTATAATCCATTCGCCCTATATCGCACATCCAGTGACCGTTGACATTCGGATTGAACCGCGGTCGCAGCCGATATATTCTGGAGTCCGCGCAATCGAGCAGAATGCTGCATCCTGTCGAGCATGCGGGGCAAACGCTCTTCGTGCTCTTGAGCTCCCACACGCGCCGCGCGAACAGAAAGTCCTTGCTCAGGAACGCGCCCACCGGACAAATGTCGGCTATGTTGCCGGCGAGAAGGTCGTCGATTCGAGTTCCGGGAAAGATGTCGATCTCGGTGTGCGCGCCTCGGCTGAATATGCCCACCTGGTCGTATCCTGACACTTCACGAGCAAACCGCACACACCGTGTGCACATGATGCAGCGGTCGGCGTACAAGAGCAGGTCCCTGCCCACATCTTTCTTCCGTTGTTTGATTTTTTGTTCTCTGAATCTCGATTCGCCGAATCCGTGGGTGAAGCTGTAGTCCTGAAGAACGCATTCCCCCGCCTGATCGCACACAGGGCAATCGAGAGGATGGTTGAGCAACAAGAACTCCTCGACGGAGCGCTGGCCCATTTTCACGCGCTCGGTGTCAGTGCGAACGACCATGCCTTCTTTGACCGGAGTCGCGCAGGCCATGAGCAGTTTCGGCGATCCTTCGACTTCGACACCGCATATCCTGCAACAGCCTGCGATGCTCAAGCCGGGATGGTAGCAGTAGCGCGGGATATAGATGCCGAGCTTGTCCGCCGCTTGCATGATTGTGGCGTCTTCGTCCACCTCGATCTCGCGGCGGTCAATCCGAATAAGCGGCATTGCAGAGTCCTCCCGGAATTCTTACCATTTGTTTTTTGGGGGAAGCGGGCAAGCGCCTTTACGGACGTGTTGCTCGAATTCGCTCCTGAATTTCTGAACGATGCTCCTGATGGGAAAAACCGCGCCGTCGGCAAGCGCACAGATGGTCTGACCGAGCATGTTGTCGCAGATGGTGGTCACCATGTCGATGTCGTCGAGTTTGCCGTCGCCGCGCTCAATGCGGCCCAGAATACGGGCGGCCCAGTTGGTTCCCTCGCGGCAGGGAGTGCATTGGCCGCAGGACTCATGCGCGTAGAAGCGGGCCACATTCCAGCAGGCGTTCACCATGCACGTGGAGTCGTCCATCACGATGACGCCGGCCGAACCAAGCATGCTGCCAGCCCTTGACATGGCGTCAAAGTCCATAGGCACGTCGACTTCATCGGCGGTCAGAACCGCCGACGATGACCCTCCCGGCAGCGCCGCTTTGAGCTTCCGGCCGCCCGGGACTCCCCCGCCTGCCTCGTAAATCAACTCTTTCAGTGTGACTCCCATCGGATATTCGTAAACGCCGGGCTTATTGACGTGGCCACTGAGGCAATAGAGCTTCGGTCCATTGTTGTTCTCGTTGCCCACACTCTTGAACCAGTCAGCGCCACGAAACACGATGTGGGGGACGCAGGCGAGCGTCTCGACGTTGTTGACGACGGTCGGCTCATAGAATACTCCTCGAGTCGCGGCATATGGCGGCTTCAGGCGAGGCCAGCCGCGAGCGCCTCCGAGCGATTCGAGCATCGCCAACTCTTCACCGCATATGTAAGCGCCGGCGCCGAGGTGAACATGAATATCCACGCCAAAACCTGAACCGAGCACGTTTTCTCCCAGGTAGCCGCCATTACGAGCCTGCGCAATCGCCTTGTTGAGGATTCGGTAGCAGTTGGCGTACTCGCCGCGCAAGAATATGTAGCCTGTATGAGCGTCAATCGCGTAACAGGTGATAATCATGCCCTCAATGAGCAGATGTGGATCGGTTTCCATAATTACGCGATCCTTGAAGGTGCCAGGCTCACTCTCATCTGCGTTGCAGCAAAGGTAGCGGGTTCTCTTGGGGTCCTTATCAAGAAATTTCCACTTGAGCCCGGCGGGGAAACCGGCGCCGCCGCGGCCGCGGAGGACGGCGTCCGTGACTTCCTTGTGAACCTGTTGGGGCGTCATCGCGCTCAAGGCTTTCCTGAGGGCTTTGTAGCCGCCTCTTACAATGGAGATATCGATTTCCGTAGAGTTTGCCGTATACCGGTTTGCAAACAGGACTGGTTCCACCTGAATCACTCCCACTCGAGGCCGCCCTTGCGCCAGATATAGACGAGCCCGACTATGAGTACGATAAGGAATACCAGCATCTCCGCGAGAATAAACGGGGCTTGCGCCACGTACTTTTTGAAAATGACCGCCCAGGGATAAAGGAAGATCACTTCGACGTCGAATATTATGAAGAACATTGCAAAGAGATAATATTTGACCGAAGTTTGCCGGTGCGCTTCACCCAAAGGCGGCATTCCGGATTCGTAGGGCTCGAGCTTTTCGCGCCCCGCCCTCCGCGGGCCAAAGATGTGCGTGATAATCAGGCTGAACGCCGCGAATCCGAATATGAAAACGAACATCACGAGAATGGGAATGTAGTCTCTTAGCATAGCCGCCAAAGCTGTCTCCTACCGCAGTCCGTCCAGAATTTCGTCAATCCGCTCCTTGTTCAGGTTGCCGTAAAGCTCGTTGTTAATAAGTATCGCCGGCGCGTGTTCGCAAGCGCCGATGCATTCCACTTTTCCCAGTGAGAATTTTCCATCAGGAGTGACTTCGCCAAACCCGATCCTAAGTTTTTCCGCGAGATAGTCAGCGAGCGAGTCGGCGCCGCGGAGCGCGCATGAGATTGTCTGACAGACTTCAATGTGGAATCTGCCCACCGGCTTTGTGCGAAGCATCGAATAGAAGGATATCGTGTCGGCGACATAACTGGGCGCGAGTCTCATGTGCTCAGAAAGAGCGAGCGCCGTTCCGGTGGAAATATGCCCGAAATGGTCTTGGCACTTGTGAAGCGCCGGGATCAGGGCCGCGCGCTTGTTTGGATAGTGTGTCAGCAGTTCGTTTATTTGCGACAGGACTTCGTCCGGCAGCTTTTGCGTTTCGGGTTTCTTTTCTTCAGTTTTTGAGGGCCAGACCATGGTTAGGCTCCCGTTCCGACTGGTTCCACTCCGCTGTTATCTCATCGGTCAAGCTCGGCCGCAATGATGTTCAGGCTGCCAAGGACGGCGACCGCGTCCGCGACGAGGCGTCCTTCGACCATTTTAGAAAACGCCTGATAGTTCACGAACGAAGGAGGCCGCGTTCGCGCACGATATGCGTTCTTGCTCTCGCCGTCGCCCACTATGTAGTAACCCAATTCGCCATTTGGGGACTCGGTCGGGACATAGACCTCCCCCGCCGGGAGCTTGGGGCCTTTTCCCGGCATAATAAACTCGAAATGGTGGATGAGCGATTCCATTTCGGTGTAGACTTTCTGCTTGGGGGGGAGACGTATCTTCTTCGACTGGTCCACGTCTACCGGCCCTGAGGGCATGTTTCGAATGGCCTGTTCTGTTATTCGAACGCTCTGCCGCATTTCTTCCAGGCGAACCAGGTAGCGGTCATAGACGTCGCCATTCTCGCCGTAAGGAATTTCGAACTCGAAATCCTGATAACTGCTGTAAGGCTCGGCCTTACGAATGTCCCACACCACGCCTGATGCGCGAAGACATGGGCCGGTGAGTCCGTAGCTGACAGCGTCGTCTCCCGAAATGACGCCAACCCCTTTGGTTCTGTCGATCCAGATGCGATTGCGCGTGAGAAGGTCCTCGATTTCTTCGAGACGCGCAGGAAATTGCGCGCAAAACGCAAGCACGTTTTCCTCGAACCCTTTCGGCATGTCGGCCCACAGGCCTCCGGCACGGGTGAAACTCGTGGTCATTCTGCCGCCGGTAATCATCTCGAAAATATCGTAGAGTTTTTCGCGTTCACGGAAACCCCAGAGGAACGCAGTAAACGCGCCCAGATCAAGGGCGTGCGTGCCAAGGAATATGAGGTGATCGGAAATTCGGCTCAGTTCCGCGAGGATGACGCGAATGTATTGGCATCGTTTGGGAACCTCAACATCAAAGAGCTTTTCGACGGCAAGATGCCACGCGATATCGTTGTTGAGCGCAGACATATAGTTCATCCGGTCAGCGACAGTGACGTACTGATTGAAATCGAGATGCTCGCCCAGTTTTTCAAATCCGCTGTGGAGGAATCCGATATAGGGTATAGCTTTGATGATGACCTCGCCATCGAGTTCCATTTTGATGCGGAGAGTTCCGTGAGTGGCCGGATGCTGCGGACCGAAATTGAGCAGCATTGCCCTGAAGGCGGCGACGGGAAGGTCGATGGTCTGTTTCTCAGCCATGTTTATCTCGCCCTCGGCGACAGAGATTTCTCAATGATTCTGCCGTCGCGCGTGACATAGGGGAACGATTCCCTCTCACCCTTTCCGGTCAGCGGGTAATCTTTACGAAGCGGGAAATGCACGGAATCTTCCGGCATGAGAATTCGCCGCAAGTCGGGGTGGTTGCGGAAGACAATGCCGAACATATCGTAGACTTCCCTTTCGAGCCAATTCGCAGTCTGCCACAATGGAACAAGCGAGTAGATATAAGGGTCCTTCTCGGGAAGGAAAGCTTTCAGTCGGACGCGGTCTCCATATTTGAAGGAATATAAGAGATATACGACGGCGAACCTTCCGAATGCCGAGCCAATATGCAGATAGTCAACACAGGTAATGTCGGCCAGATGCCTGTACAGGAGTTCGGGCATATCGCGCAGAAACTTCGTGATTTCGAAAATCACGTCGCTCCTGACCACGACGTTCATTTCCCCGCGGTATTCCTTCTGTTCCAGAATAGCGTCGGGAAAGCGCGTACGCAGGCGGCCCACAGTCTGCATCTGATGCTGCTCGATTTCTTTTCTCGATTTGGGCGTCAGATAGACTTCCACTCTGTCCCACTCCCCCGTTATATCTCTTGTCTCTCTTTTGCTATGATTTCCTGGATGAGGAGAACTGCCTCGATTATGGCTTCGGGCCGAGGCGGACAACCGGGGATGTAAACGTCGACAGGCATGAAGTTGTCGATTCCCTGGATCACGCTATATGTGTCAAACACTCCGCCGCTGCTTGCGCATGCGCCCATTGCGATGACCCATTTTGGCTCCGGCATCTGAAGATAGATACGCTGAAGGACGGGCATCATCTTGTTGCAGACCCGTCCGGCGACTATCATGAGGTCTGATTGCCGCGGTGAAAATCGAATGGCTTCGGCGCCAAAACGGGCGAGGTCATACCTCGAGGCGAGGACAGCCATCAATTCAATAGCGCAGCAGGCTGTGCCAAAAGGCATCGGCCAAAGGGAATGCTTCCTCGCCCACTTGACGATTTCATCTATCCTCGTGGTGAGAACCTGTTTGGATATCTTTTCGGTCAAGTCCATGTGTGACTTTCCGGCCGTATTGCACAGTCGTTACCCGCGCAAGCGGAAATCAGGTTTGATTCTTAATATGCTTCCGATTTGAGAAAGAT
>CAYVDS010000049.1:13915-26273 GCA_964450145.1 uncultured bacterium | reverse complement strand
CACATACTTGCCGCCCGATGCCGCTCGAAGGCTGTCGCCCGTAAACTCCTCGATTTCGTGTCCAACGTCGAGAGAGGCGCAGTTGCAATGGGCGTCGACATCCGAGGAGCTCAGCCGTCCCCCGGCAATATGGCCGGCGGCATCACCACGATAGAAGAGAAATCTCTCGGCTGTGTTTACAAAGGAGGGACGTCGCCTATTGAGGATGTCCTCAACTACGCGGGCCAGGCAACAGGCAAAGGGTTGTTCATCATGGATACGCCGGGGCAAGATGTTGAATCAGTCAGCGGTATGCTTGCGGGGGGCTGCACGGTAGTTTTGTTTACGACAGGAAGAGGAACACCCACGGGTTCGCCCATCGCGCCGGTTGTGAAAATCACCGGCAACCCGAATACATGGGTGACAATGAAAGAGAATATTGATTTTGACGCAAGTCCCATTTTGACCCGAGGCGAAACTCTTCAACGTCTGGGACAAACGCTGCAGAAATTGCTCCTCCGCACCGCCAGCGGCCGGAAGACTCGGTCAGAACTTCTGGGACATTTGGAATTCGCGATAACACGGTGTGGTCCCACAATATAGTCGAGCCACGGTCACGCCGATTTTTCTGTCACCACGAGAAGCCGCCCGCAGTACTCGCAGGAATGAATGAAATTCCTGTAGCGCAATACTTCATGCGATTCCGGATACACCATTTTGCATCCGCTGCAGATACGGTTCTTCAGAACCGCGACTCCCGTCCCCTTCTTCTCTCTCAATCTCTGATACCGTTTCAGAAGAGAAGAATCCAGTCGCTTCTCGAGTCGTCGAAGCGCTTGCGCCTTATCGGCGCCGTCGCCGTTCCTCTCGAGTCTGTACAATCGCAGCAGCAATTTCACCTGATCGTTCGGCTTCATTTGCTCTTTCGCCTTCATTCCCCACCCTCCTCCCTGTGGTGGTCGCAAGTAAACTCGCCTTTTCCCTGTACCTGCGCCTCCGGCGCCCCGCGCAAAGACCGGGGACGCCATTCACTTTGCCTTTAAACTATAGCACACTTTTTCGCATATTTATAACGCCTTGCGGCAGTCGGGCGGTTCAAGGGATTCTCATCTCTGTCGACCGGAATAACGCGATAACTTCCTGCGGGTTTCCGGCCTTGAATACGCTTTCACAGAAGTTCTTGTAACTGAGCAGCTTGGTTATCCGTCCGAGAAGTCTCAAATGGAGGTTCTTGGACGAAAGCGGCCCCGCCAGCAGTAACACCATATATACGGGCTCGTCGTCAATCGAATCGAAGTCCAAACCGTCTTGGATGCGCGCGAGGGCGACAACCATGCGGTTGAGACCCGAGACGTAGGCGTGCGGCACGGCGATGCCGTCCCCGATGCCTGTGCTCGCGATACTCTCGCGCTCCACCAACTCCTCGATCATCTCGTCGCGATTCAACCCATCGAGATGCTGTGTCATTCGATTGACAATCTCTTCGAAAAACTCCTTCTTTCCATCTAACCCGGACATATCAAATATGAGCTTTTCGCTGAGAAACGGCCATACATGTGGGCCAATGACCGGCCTTCCGCGATTTTCAGAGGGCGACTTGAAGGGTTCGATGGACGCTTTCTCGAGCACTCCTCTCATTTTCTGCCATCCGTAACTATTAAGGAAGCCAATGAGTTCCATAAAATCCTCGGACCCCATCGCGCTCTCCTTGGCCACCTTGAGAAAATCAACCACCTCGGGAACATGGCGAAGGAACAACGCGACCTCCGAATCTACGTTATTTGTGGCCGCAAGAAGAGCGCCGTGAGGAACCCTGAGCGCTTCCTCGATTTGGGCGATTCTCGCCGCATTTGGGGGGGCTTGCTTACCGTTCTCAACCAGGCTCAAGTATGTCGGGGAAACGTTAATCGATCGAGATAGCTCTCTGAGGCTCACCCCGCCCGAGATGCGGAGCGTTTTAAGCAGATGTCCAAAATCCAAGAGGTCCTCCTGTTTATTGTTTACTAAACATTGTAGCCTCGCGGAGGCGGTTTGTCAAGGGCGTGTTGCCCAATTGCGGTTCGGGTTCATGGCTTCGCCAACGGCCCTTAATTTGGGGAGACGGTGTCGAACTTAATTCGGGGACACGATGGGACATCGTGTCTCCGAATTAAGCGAAAGAATCATCAGTTTCCTAGAGCCAGAATGACACAAGGCGCTCAGTTTCTTCGGTACTTAACCAGAAACCAGAAACTCGAGCCAGAAACCGTTTCTTGGGGAAACTTGCCTATTCTTAAAACATTCTGTAAAATGAATTGACAGCAAGAGATAGGATGTATTGTGGAATGAGACAGAACCCCAAATTTCGCACCGTTTCCCGTGTGACGATACTGGCGCTCGTTATCTCGGCGATAACCGCTCAACACTACCTGACTACGGTCAGCCACGAGAACCTGTCGCTGCATAACATCCATTACTTGTTGTACTTTCTGCCAATCTTAATGGGATCGACCTGGTACGGGCTTGTCGGAGGAATCGCGACGGCAATTGTAGTGAGCGTATTGTATGCGCCGGTCGTCCTTGGCCCCGTTGGTCAGCATGTATTTTCGTCCGGAACGGAGAAAGTATTGGGGCTCGTCATCTACAATGCGGTAGGTCTGGTGACGGGTTTGTTGTCGGAGCGCGAGCGGCGCGAGCGAGAGGGTTATCGACAGACAGCCGAGGAGCTTCAGAAGGCCTATCAGAAGCTCCGCGAGCAGACGGACCTGATTCTTGAAAAGGAAGAGCAGCTTCGGCGCGCGGAAAGACTGAGCACCATGGGAGAGCTCGCGGCCGGAATAGCGCACGAAATACGGAATCCACTCGCTTCTATCAAGGGAACGGCCGAGATTCTGCTCGACGCCGCCACACCCGACCCGAAACGTGAAGAGTTCATGAAACTAATGCTCAACGAGGTCAACCGCCTGAACAGCGTGGTAACGAACTTCTTGGGGCTTGCTCGATTCCAGCGGCTTAATCGGGAGAGCGCGAGCATTAGCGATATTCTTTGGCGCATGCTCCACATCATGGACTTGCAGCTTGGCCGCAAGAACATCGCGGCGCGCGCGCATTTTGCGCCCGATTTGCCTGAACTCAGGTTGGACGTCTCACAGATGGAACACGCGATTTTGAACTTGTTGTTGAATGCCGTCGCATCGATGCCCAACGGCGGCGTTCTGAGCCTGACAACACGTCTGGAAAAACGCAATGGCGCGGACGCAGTACAGGTGGAAATAACGGACACCGGCGTGGGTATCGCGCCGGAACATCTTTCACATATTTTCGACCCATTTTTCACTACTAAATCCGACGGGACCGGCTTGGGTCTCCCCATCGTGAAGAGGATACTCAAGGCTCACGGCGGCGCGATAAGCATTTCAAGTGAACCGGGCCGCGGCACGCGCGTGACCCTTACGCTGCCGCTCAACGCGGAGGACATGGGATGACATCAGAGAGAATACTCCTGGTAGATGACGACGCCAGTCTTCGAAAAGTTCTCGAATTCAACCTGGAGCAAGAGGGCTACACCGTCGTCTCGGCATCTAATGGCAGCGAGGGCCTTAAGTTCTACGACGCCGAGAATCCTGATATTGTGATCACTGACATCAAAATGCCCGGGATGGATGGGATAGACCTGCTGAAAGAAATCAAACGGCGCGACATCGAAAAACTGGTTATTGTGGTAACCGCGTTTGGGACAATCGACACGGCCATCGAGGCGATGAAGCTCGGCGCGCATGACTATATCACGAAGCCGTTCAATCGCGACGAGCTGAGGCTCGTGATAAGGAAAGCGCTCGAACTGCAAAAGCTGCGCTCGCGCGCTCATCACCTTGAAGCCCAATTGGTTGAGCGGTTCAGTTTCGAGAACATTATCGGCGCAAGCGCGCGCATGGCAGAAGTTTTCGAAATGATCCGAAGGATCGCGCCGCGAGACGCCACTGTCCTCATAAAAGGCGAAAGCGGAACGGGTAAGGAACTGGTGGCGAAGGCCATTCACTACAACAGCCCGCGCTCAAAGGAAAACTTCATTGCGGTCAATTGTTCAGCGATCCCTGAGAATTTGCTTGAGAGCGAGTTGTTCGGCCATAAGAAGGGCGCGTTCACCGGAGCAGTTTCGGACAAGATGGGAAAGTTTGAACTGTCCAGCCGCGGCACCATTTTCCTTGACGAAGTGGCCGATCTCCGTTTCGACCTTCAGGCCAAGCTACTGCGCGTGCTTCAGGAGAAAGAGATCGAACGCGTCGGCGACCCGCGCCCCATCAAGGTGGATATCCGCGTGATAACGGCGACGAACAAGAACCTGGAAGCGATGCTGGCAGGCGGGCAGTTTCGCGAGGACCTTTATCATAGGATCAACGTGATCCCGATTCAGTTGCCGTCATTACGTCAGCGGGCGGATGACATCCCGCTCCTGGTGCATCATTTCAAGAATAAATTTGGAGAGGCGAACTGCCGTATCGAGCCCGAGGTTTTGTCGGCATTTCGGAACTATCCGTGGCCCGGCAACGTGCGCGAGCTCGAGAACGTCGTGCAGCGCTCGCTTCTCCTGCGGAAGAATCCGGACCGCCTGACAGCCGACGATCTGCCGGATCATATTCGCGGGGCATCGGCCGTGAGCCCGGAGTTTCTGTTTCACATTCCGGACGAGGGAATAAACCTCGAAGAGGTCGAGAAGGAACTGTTATTCTACAGCTTGAAGAAACACGGCTGGAACCAGACCCGCGCGGCGAAATTTCTGGGAATCACACGGCAGGCGCTGATCTATCGCATTGAAAAATACGGGCTTAGAGATGAGCAATCGGTTCCCGGCGAACCGAATGAGGAATAACAATCTTGCTGCAATTACTGGGCGATAAAGAGGGACTTTTTCCTTGAAAGAAAAAAGGGAGCATGGTATAATCCCGCAACCGAAGAGAAGAATTGAAGGCGAAGAACGCCCGGCATATCTTCGGCCGAGCGGATACGGAGTGGTTTTGCGTGTCCGGGTCCAACCGCGCTCATCGCGGGAATCGGTAACGGCAGAGACCGGCGAATTTCTGAAGGTGCGAGTGAACGCGCCTCCTGTGGAGGGAGCCGCCAATGAGGCATGCCGCAAGTTCCTGGCGGAATTCTTCGGGATCGAGAATAGGCGCGTCGAGATATTGTCGGGTTTGAAATCGAGGGAGAAATGCGTCCTTTTGAGAGGTGTTGATGAGGAGCGCGTGTTGACCGTCATATCGGATTCAGTCGGCAAACTTCGGAAATGATATCTATCGCGAGCGAGTACACAGTGCAGCGAAGCCGCAACCAAGGAAAAGCAAAAGACTGCACCACAAAGGCACAAAGTCACAAAGAAAGAGGAGAAGCAAAAAGAAAAAGAGGCATAAGCCACGAAGTCACACGAAAAGGCACTAAGAAAGAAAAAGAAGAGGAAAAGAAAATCACGACGGGAATTTGTGAAATTAATAGTGAGTAGTATGGGGAGGAGAGGCGAAATTGCTTGATCTCAGGCAAAGGATTCACGAGACCGTTGCAGCAATCAGAAAGCGAACTGCGTTGAAGCCGGCCATTGGCATCATCCTTGGAACTGGCTTGGGCGAACTTGTGAAGGAGATAAAGGGGAAATTATCTATTCCTTACGACGACCTGCCGAGTTTCCCGGTCTCCGCAGTCAAAAGCCATGAGAACCAACTGGTATTCGGAAAGATAGGGCAAAAGAACGTCGTCGCTATGCAGGGCCGCTTCCATTATTATGAGGGATACTCGATGATGGAGGTCACCTTCCCGGTGAGAGTGATGAAGGCGCTCGGCATCAGGACGCTCATCGTGTCGAACGCGGCGGGCGGCATGAACCCGAACTTCAAGGCCGGCGACCTCATGGTCATAAGCGATCATATCAACCTCATGGGTGACAATCCTCTCATAGGTCCGAATGACGATTTGTTAGGTCCTCGTTTTCCGGATATGGTGGAACCGTATGACAATGGGCTTATTGAATTGCTCGAGGAAGCCGCTCTCGACGAGAAGATACCCGTCAAGCGCGGAGTGTACGTCGCCGTCGCGGGGCCTAACCTCGAGACGAAGGCAGAATACCGTTTCCTGCGGGCTATTGGAGCGGATGCCGTCGGCATGTCCACGGCCCCTGAGGTTATTGTCGCGGTGCACGGCGGCCTTCACGTGCTCGGGATCAGTTGCATCACCGATGAATGTCTGCCGGACGCCCTTAAGCCGGCGAACATTGATATGATATTGAAAGTGGCGGCTGAAGCGGAGCCGAAATTGAGCCGACTCATCGCCCGGACGATTAAGTCTATGCGCTAAAGGCGCAGCGCCACATTAGGAAAGGAGGCGAAAACGCATACATGATCACTTTCATAGCGCGAGTTCTTCTCGTGGTATTCAGCGCCTCGATCGGCTATGTTATCGGCGGAACGTTCGAGCCGGTGCGGACCGCTTATGAAATCACCGGCCTGCTCATAGGCGCGGGCATCGCCTTTGTTATTATTGGGTTCGAGTATCTGATTAAGAAGTTTTCTTTTGAGGGACTTGTCGCGCCGACGGTCGGTCTGATTCTTGGGATGGTGACAGCGAGCTTTGTCATTAGCTGGCTGGACCTGGTTTTGCCGGAGAGCTTCACGCTATTCAATCAGGTCAAGAACTTCCTGACCATCGCTCTTATGCCCTTCCTCGGTTACCTAGGGTTTTCCGTCGGCGTCAAGCTCAAGGGCGACCTGAGAATGCTGCCGGCGCCGACATTTGGCCGCAGCGGACTCAACGCGCCAAAGGTACTCGACACAAGCGTCATCATTGACGGCCGAATTGCCGATATCTGCAAGCTGGGCTTTGTGGAAGGCTCGCTCGTCATTCCCCGCTTTGTGCTGAACGAACTTCAGAACATAGCCGATTCACCCGATCCGCTCAGGCGAACACGAGGGAGGCGCGGGCTGGACATTCTGACCGAGATACAGAAACAAGTCTCGGTCGATGTTCGCATAAGCGAGGTGGACTACCCTGATGTTCGCGAAGTCGACTCGAAATTGGTCAGATTGGCCAAGCAGTTACGCGCCAAGATAATCACCAACGATTTCAACCTGAACAAGGTAGCCCAGTTTCAAGGGATCGACGTGCTCAACATCAATGACCTGGCCAATTCGCTCAAGCCGATAGTTCTGCCCGATGAAGATTTCATTATTAAGATAATCAAAGAAGGCAAGGAACCGGGCCAAGGAGTCGGTTACCTCGACGATGGCACGATGGTCGTCGTCGAGAATGGCGCACGCATGATTGGGAAAGAAGTCAAGGTTACCGTCACGAGCGTTCTTCAGACATCGGCCGGCCAGATGATCTTCACCAGAATAAAGTGATCGCCCTTCGTCGTTCGCCACTTTAGTCGGAGTCTCCTGATGCGAGCGGTGGCAATCGTGCCTGCAGCGGGCCTCGGCGCGCGAATGCACTGCGCAGGCCCGAAGGTCCTCGTCCCCCTCCTGGGCAAACCTCTGCTCGGTTGGACTCTCGAGTCGCTTTTTGGCGCCGGCCTTTTCTACGAAGTCTTGATAGCATGCTCGGTTGATCACAAAGACCTCGTCGGTCGTTTTCTGAGTGAAGACGTCAGGACCCAGACGCCTCTGCGGCTGATTGCAGGCGGACAAACACGGCAAGAGTCGGTGACAAACTGCCTTCGCCAGATTTCATCCGGATGCGACATCGTGGCGGTTCACGATGGGGCCCGTCCGTTGGTGACGGCAGGGCTCGTCGAAGCCGTCGTCAAACGGGCGCAAGAGACGGGCGCGGCAATAGTCGCGGGCCCCAGTAAGGACACGGTTAAACTCTCGACGCAGGAAGGCGAGGTATTGGAAACACTTGACCGGTCGCGCGTCTGGCTCGTCCAGACGCCGCAATGCTTCCAATACGATCTGCTCGTATCAGCATACGAGAAGGCGCGAAGAGACGAGTACGTCGCCACCGATGACGCCACTCTAGTCGAACGCACAGGCGCCAAAGTGCATATCGTCATGGGTTCTTACGAGAACATAAAAGTGACAACGCCCGAGGACATATTGGTCTGCGAAGAAATCTTGAAGCGGAGGAGTCTTCGATGAGGGTCGGGCTTGGATTTGACATCCATCGGCTGGTCGACGGCGATGGAGTAATCCTTGGAGGAGTAAAAATACCCTTCGCCAAGAGGCTGGTCGGGCATTCGGACGCCGACGCTCTTTGCCACGCGATAATAGACGCGCTCCTCGGCGCCGCTTCTCTCGGCGACATCGGACAGCATTTCCCCGACACCGACCCGAAATATAAAGGAGCTTCGAGCATCGAACTCCTCAAGCAGGTCGCGGGAGAAGTGCGCGCAGCGGGATATAAGATATGCAACGTTGATTCGGTGGTGGTTGCCGAGGCGCCGCGGTTGCTCCCATACAAGGGAACGATCGAGACTGCGCTCGCAGGCGCCCTCGGGATCGAAGTGCCCAGCGTGAGCGTGAAAGGCAAGACGGCGGAGGGACTCGGTCCAGTCGGAAGCGGCGAAGCAATATGCGCCCAGGCAACCGCGCTGATAGAAGAGATAATGTGACATGCCGGAAGAAATACCCCTTAATTCGGGGACACGATGTCGCATCGTGAGCTTATTCGGGGACATCCCGCCTTTGGCGGGACAAGATGTCCCCGAATAAGCGGCCAATTTCTTAGGAGCAAGCGAAGAATCTGTTGTGCTGATAAGAGAGAGCGGGTGATATGCCAAATATTCGTGTGAGATTTGCGCCAAGTCCGACGGGACACCTCCATATAGGCGGTGCGAGAACTGCCCTCATCAACTGGGCATTTGCCCGGCAGGAGGGTGGAACATTCATCCTCAGAATCGAGGACACCGATATCGAGCGCTCGACAGAGGAATCCTTCGGGTCTATACTTACATCCCTCAAATGGCTCGGCCTCGAGTGGGACGAGGGCGTCGAAAAGGGAGGCGAATACGGACCGTATCGCCAGTCAGAATGTTTTCATCTATACCAGAGCGATGGAGAACGACTGCTGAAGAGCGGCGACGCATACTATTGTTATTGCCTTCCCGAGGAGCTTGAAGAAAGACGCAAGCTTGCGCTGAAGGAAGGCCGCCCGCCGGGTTACGACCGGCGGTGCCGGTCGCTCTCCGCTTCACAAAAAGACGCCTTTTCAAGAGACGGACGCCGGCCCGTGGTGAGATTTCTCGTTCCCGAGAATCAGGCCATCGTCGTGGACGATATAGTGCGCGGGCGAGTCTCTTTCGGTCCCGGCATCATCAGCGATTTTATTATTCTGAGAGCCGATGGGAGGCCCACATTTCACTTTGCAAATGTGATTGATGACTTGCGTATGCGTATCACGCACGTTATCAGAGGCGAGGACCATCTCTCTAACACTCCTCGTCACGTGTTGCTCTATAGAGCGCTCGGGGCGGAGCCTCCGCAGTTCGCCCACCTCTCGCTGATTATGGGCCCCGACGGCGCTCGCTTAAGCAAGAGACATGGGGCGACGTCGGTCGAGGAGTTCAGGGCAAACGGCTATCTGCCTGAAGGGCTCCTCAATTGCCTCGCGCTCCTCGGTTTCTCACCGCCGGGCGGAGAAGAAGTGTTTGCGCTTGAGGATTTTGTTCGGAACTTCGACCTTTCGACGCTTGGCAAGAGCGCAGCCATCTTCGACCGCGGCAAACTCGACTGGATAAACGGGACATACATAAGAAAGATTCCGCTCGACAGGCTCCGTGAGCTTTGCATACCTTATCTCACAAAGGCCGGATACGAAATCTCCAAATATTCGGAAGGCGCGTTCACAGAGATTATTGAATCTCTCAGGGGAAACTTGTCCGTTTTGCCCGATTGCGTCGAAGAGGCCGCTCCTTATTTCAAACCTATTGACGCGCTAATGGCGACGGATGCCCGCGAATTCCTCAAGTCGAGCCCTGCTGCTCAAGCCGTGATCGCCGCTTTCGCCGAAGAACTTCGGAAGAGAGAATCGCTTTCTGCGCCAGATGTTCCCCAAATCGGCAAGGCGGTGCAGAAGGCCACGGGCGCGAAAGGAAAAGATCTTTACATGCCCATTCGCATCGCCATCTCGGGCCGCCTCCACGGTCCTGAGCTGGCGAAGATGCTGCCCATCTTAGGCAAGCAAAAGTGTCTTGAGCGGATCGACAAAACTCGTGCCATGATTTGGGGTGAAAACAGCTTGCAATCCTGAGAACGCTCTGATAGAATTACGCCGTTTATCTCTCGGGAGACGTTCATAGAGCGCGAATCCGCGTTCGTGGCTCTCCCCGGTTTAAGCGCGCGGCTTAATGCGCGGCGCGCATACGGAGGTGACGCACATTGACAAAGCAAGAACTCATCGATATCGTTTCGGAAAAAGGCGGCATCACAAAGAAAGAGACCGGCGCGATCCTTGACATAATCCTCAACACAATAACCGAAACCATGAAGCGCGGCGAGAAAGTCGCCCTCGTGGGTTTCGGCACGTTCGAGTGCAAGACGCGCAAGGCGCGAGAAGGCCGTAATCCGGCCACCGGCGAAACCATCCACATAGAGGCCCGCACCGTCCCTTCGTTCAAGGCGGGACGCGCGCTCAAAGATTCGCTGCAATAGCCTCGTTCCTCATGCATGTGTTTCCGTCGAATCAAAACACTTAAGCCGAGAGGTGTCTCCTTTTAGAGATAGCACATGGATGGGAAAGCCCCTGAAAAAATCTATTTCTCCATCGGCGAAGTCAGCGCAATGACTGACGTCCCTCAGCATGTCCTGAGATATTGGGAGGACGTGTTTCCTTACCTCTGTCCGCCCAAGAGGCGGACCGGGAGCCGCGCGTACAGGCAGCGGGACATTGAGAAGGTGCGCATCATCAAACGACTTCTCTATGAGGAAGGCTATACGATTCGAGGCGCGCGCAAACGTCTGCGCGACCAGATACTCGAGGACGAAAAGGTGAAAAAAATCCAATCGTTCTCTGACGTTCTCTCCGAGATGGAGGACAGGCTGCGAAAGATTATAGATACGCTTGATTCGGGTTTATAAGGAAGAGTTTCGAGTTACGAGTGGCGAGTCAAAAGAGACAAAGGAGTGTCTCGTAATTGGCCGGCATGACGAAATTCTGTGGGTGCGAATTTATTCGCATCCCGCCGTTGGCGGGATTTTCGGGCTCTTTCTGCGTTGCGACTGCGAATAAATTCGCACCTACAGAATTATGGGACAGTTTCTGAGGGGCGCTTGAATTTTCTTTTTTGCCGGAGTAAGATTATAATGAAGTTGCTAGTGGAGCATGAGTGTTGAGTTTTCCCATGCTCTCGGCGAGACAGTTCGTTTTCTTTGATTTTCGGGGCGTGGCGCAGTTGGTTAGCGTGCTTGACTGGGGGTCAAGAGGTCGCTGGTTCAAATCCAGTCGCCCCGACTAAGTAACACCTTGGTAATAGGCCACTTAGGAGGAGCTTAAGTGGCCTTTTGCTTTCTTGACTTTGAAGCTTTCGGCTCGCAGGCTCGATTGGATACTGCCGAGACTTCGGACATAAATGTTATGGTTGAACGCGCGTCTTCATCGGCAACAGTATTTTGAAAGTTGTGCCTGCGGAAGGTCGGGATGCGACATGGATTACGCCGCCGTGTTCTTCGACAATCTGTTTGGCGATGGGCAGGCCGAGGCCGGTTCCCTTTGATTTCTTTGTCGTAAAGAACGGGGTAAATATCTTATCCATTATCTCTGGCGAAATACCACAGCCTGTGTCCGAGATGGAAATCTGGACCGCGTTTGGCGCGCCGGAACCACCGGCAGAACTTGATAAACCCATCGAGAGGGGACGGTCAACTTCGCGGGTCTCGATGGACAGTTTTCCTGCGTTCTCGATAGCCTGAAGGCCATTGAGCGCAACGTTGTACAGGCAGCGGTAGAGGCGCGGTTTATCCGCGTCCACCATGATATTCCTGGCGTGTGTCGCGAGTGCGACATCGATCGTCTTGCCTTTGGCCTGTTCGCGTATTTCACCTGAGATTTCTTCGAGCAATGCAGTGATATTGCAGGGCTCGAGGGCTACCTGTTTCGGCTTCGCGAACTCGAGCATGTCGATGACAAGGTCCGAGAGGCGTACCGAAGCCTTCACGATGATAGAACTCGCCTCGGGAAACATCAAGGCATCCTTTCGGTCTATCGATAGTTGAAGGAGTTCGCTTCCTCCCTTAATCTGGGTAAGGATGTTTCTGATATCATGGGACAGAAATGCCATGGCCCGCCCGATTGCCGCCATCTTTTCTTGTTCGGCCCAACGCTGACGAATCGCCGCGTTTTCTATCGCCATGCCGACGTAGTTTCCGATTGCGCCGAGAAGCTCTACCCGCTTTGTCGAAAGAGAACAACCTGATCGCAGAAG
>CAYVDS010000049.1:2892-13905 GCA_964450145.1 uncultured bacterium | reverse complement strand
TGTCATATAACAGGGGGATCGCGGTCTCGACGACAACCGGATTCTCCGAATTGCGGGTATCGCTGGCCGCAACGATTTCTCTGGTCTGCGGAACTCGCAAAGAAAGCGCCTCTTTAAGCAGGTCATTCGAATCCGGGCGAGAGGCGGATGACACTGCAAGATTTGGGGGACTTGAGAATTCGGCCACTTTCTCGAGATTGCCTTCGGCATATTCCATTATGTAGCCCGAGCCGGAGAAAAACCGGAACTCCTCGGCCAGAATCTCCAACGAGCTTTTGAGAACTTGTTGCGGGTTCGCGGCCTGGCTTGCGGCCACTGACAGTTTCTGGAGGAGCAGCGCGTCGCGGAGTCGCGCATTCTCAGCCAGCAGCCTGCGCCTCTCGAGGGTCTGTTTTACCGCAGACACCAGCGTAAAATCGTCCCACGGTTTCGTCAGAAACCAGTCGGCTTTCCCCTCATTTATGGCCGAAACGGCAATCTGCAGGTCCGGATATCCGGTCAACAATATCCTTGCAGTGGCCGGACTTGAAGATGAAATGCCGGACAGAAGTTCGACGCCATTCATGCCGCTCATATAGTGGTCCGATATGACCACATCGAATTTATTGTCCTGCAACTCTGAAAACGCCGCCTCGGCGCTCAAGGCACAGGTAACGTCGAACTGATTCTCCTCCAGCAACCGCCTCAAAGACGAAGTCACCTGCTCATCGTCATCGACCACAATTATCCTGGCCGTATTCCCACGATCTTGCATGATAGAATCCTTTCGGTCCCTGTTCACATCTGCGAATCGATCACCTCTTGGGCTGTTGCAGCGTCGATTAAACCTTCAATGCAGGCGAGAATCTCATCGTCATCCCATGGTTTTCTGAAGAAAGCGCAGATTTTCTTCTCTTTGAGGGCGTGGGCAACCTTGTGATGCGGCGCCCACCCAGTCAGCATAATGCACCGCGTATTCGGATAGTCCGTGCGGATGTCCGAAAGCAAATCGAGCCCGGAGCGCCCCGGCATTTTCTCGTCGATTATCGCCACATTTACGCGGTGCTGGCTCAGAAGCGTTTTGGCGGCCTCTGCGTCTTCGGCGAGGAGAACGGCGGCGATATGGGGCGAGAGCGCGCGCCTCAAAGCCTGTCGCACGTTGGGGTCGTCATCGACAACGAGAACCGTGCCGGGTTTCATGTTTTTTTCCCTCCTAAGAAGCTAAGTTTCTAGTCTCGAGTTTCGAGTCCCGAGCTAACTACACGGCGGACGGCATCTTCGAATTATTCCGTCGCCGTTAAGGCTCCGAGGCCGAATCGTCATCGAGAATCACATAGCCTTTGTCGTCCTTGCGAATCTTCGTGATGCCAGGATAGCGGCTCTCAAGCTCTTCCGATTCCTTTCCCGATTCATTCGGCGCCTGCAAGAGGCTCGATTCCAGTTCTCTTTCCTTGACGGACTCGACCGCTTGCCGCACAGCCGCCAAAAGCTCGTCATCGTTCCACGGCTTGGTGAAGAAGCGGAATATCTCGCCGTCGTTGATTGCGCGTATCACGGTCTGTGTGTTTGCGTAGCCGGTCAGCATAATCCGGACCGCCTGAGGGCATCTCTTCTTGACGAGGCTTACAAATTCGAGGCCGGAACACTCGGGCATTCGCTCGTCGGTTATTATGACGCTCACGGAATTGCGGGCCAGCAGGGCGAATGCGGCCTTGGGGCCGTCGGCTTCGAGCACAACGTACGGGCTGTCCGCAAAAGCTCTCTTAAGGGCTGCGCGAACTGATTTGTCGTCGTCCACAATGAGGATTTGGTGTCTATCCATCCTTATCGACCTCCAGCAGCGTTTTTTCGGTTCTGGGGTTGTCGCCGCGTCCATTTGATTGCTGAAATATGTACGCCTTCATCACCGCAGGGTCGATTCGCGCACAGTTCCTTCTTCGTTCGACATACACGGTCGTTCTCGATTCGCCTCTCGCGATGAGGAGAATTCCGTTCCCGGTGACGACGTCCCTCGTGAGAGCCATCCCGACCTTCAGGTTGTTTATTGGAATGGCGACCTCTACCGACGTGGCGGCCTTCTTGGACTCCTCCTCTATATAAGGGATGAGGGCATTGATGACCCTGGGATCGAAGAGCGAGCCGGCTTGCGAGCGCATTTGTTTGAGCACATCTTTTGGATTGACTTCGCGGGCTTGCCCTTGCGGATGGAGCTGCCTGTCGAAAGCGTCAGCCACTGCGATTATACGCGCGCCGAGCGGAATGGCCTCGCCCAAGATGCGGTCGGGATATCCCCCGCCTCCGAAGTTCTCGTGGTGGCGTCGAATCAAAGTTCCGGCGTCGCACAAGCTCGTTATGCTCTGAACACATTTTTCTCCGAGCAGAGGATGTCTTTGCAGGATTTCTCTTTCCACCCGGCTCAGGGCATAATCGGGCTTCTTTAGAATCGTGTCCGGGATTCCGATTTTGCCGACATCATGCAGCATGGCGGCGATCTCGACAGTTCGAAGCGCTTCGCTGGCGATTCCGAGTTGTTTTGCCATGAACCGGCTCGCCTGGGTCACCCGCCGGGAATGGCTGCATGTCTCCGGGTCATGCATGTCGATAAGGACTGAAAAAGTCTTGATGGTGTCGACGAAGTTAGCCTCCAATTGTCTGTAAAGCAGCTCGAGTTCCTGTTTTTTTTCGACGATCGAGCTTGTTTGTCGTTTGACTTCCTCCTCCAATTTGCTGTTCCAGTGTTTGAGCGTCTTATTCTGATCGAGAGTCAGTTCGGTCCGACGCTGGTTCTCGACGCAGACTCTATAGTGGTTAAAAGCCTGTGTGACCGCGTTCTTGAGGTCGGCGTCGATCCACGGTTTTGAGATGAAACGGAAGACCTCGCTGTAGTTTATCGCCTTCATCGCGGAATCGAGATCGCCCTGCGCCGTGAGCATCATCCGAACGGCCCGAGGACATCTGGTCTTGACCCGCGTGAGGAGTTCGATGCCGGACATGCCGGGCATATTCAGGTCGGCGAGCACAACCGCGACTTCATTGCGGTCGAGGACGGAGAGCGCGTCATCGCCGTCGGAAGCCAGCAAGATGCGGTAGCCCTCGCCGTCGAACACTCTCAGCAATGCGGAGAGTATATTCGCTTCGTCGTCGACGAGCATCAACGCCGCCTCACCCGACGCACCCTTTTCGCCGATTCGTTCCAAGGTTAGCGGCCCCTTGAGTCCGCGTTCGCGAATGCAAACCCCTCGGCCAATAGGACAACCCTTTCACCCGGCGATGCAAACCCGTTGACATACTGGCAGCGTATGCGCAGCCGGTTGGACCCCGCATGGTACTCTGGAATTTCCGCAGGCTTGCCCGAATCAAGAACTTCTTTCAGGAGACCCGTTATTCCGGCGGGCAGCGCATTCACATATTCTTGACCCAATATGCTTCCGCTTCCGCTGAAGAGCCTGTTTGCCTCCGCATTTACGAGCGCTATTACGCCGTCTCTGCCAATGCCGACTACTGCGATGGGAAGGTCTTCGAGGATGTCTTGAGCGAGACAAAGAACCTTGTTGCTGAGTTCGAGTTCGCGGGTTCGCTCGGCCACGCGTTCTTCCAACACGCGGGCCCACGCTTCGAGTTCCTGATTTTTCTTCGTGATTTGTTCCTGAAGTTTCCTGTTTTCCTCGACCAGCTCATAGTGCGCGATGGACTGCCTTATGAGCGTTTTCAGCTCATCGTCGTTCCATGGTTTATGAACGAAACGGAAAACCTCGCCTTCATTTATGGCGTCGAGTATCGAACCCACTTCGGCATAACCGCTGAGAATGATGCGGACTGATTCAGGGCGGACTTGTTTGGCTTCCTTAAGGAACTCGACCCCGCTCATGCCGGGCATTCGCTGATCGGATATGACGACGGTGAAACTGCTATTCTTGAGTCTTTCCAGTCCCTCCTGCCCGTTTGGCGCTGTTTCAATGTCGAGGTCCTCGTCGATCAAGGTCCTTTTGAGAGCGCGCAAGATGTTTTCCTCGTCATCGACCAGAAGGATTCTATGACTTGGCATCCGGGGCCTCCGAAATAGGTAGCGAGACTATGAACTCAGTGCCGGCGCCGACCTCGCTCTTGACGTCTATCTTGCCTCGATGCCTCTGAACAATGTCGTAGACCACACTAAGCCCCAAACCGGTTCCTTTGCCGACGGGTTTCGTGGTAAAGAACGGGTCGAAGATTTTTGCGGCATTTTCCTTTGGTATGCCGCATCCGGTGTCGGCCGTTGAGATGACGATGTTATCGCCTTCCACTTTGGTGGTTATCACAATTCTGCCCTTCTCGCTTATAGCTTGCGCGGCGTTCACGAGGAGGTTCATGAATACTTGATTCAATTGCATCGGGTAGCACTGCACACGCGGGAGGTTCCCATAGTTCTTGATGACCTCGGCCTTGTATTTGAGCTCATTCCATACGATGTTGAGAGTCGTCTCAATCAGCTCATTGATATCAGCTCCGGTCATCTTGTCGTCGTCGGCGTGGGAAAAGTTCTTGAGGTCCGCGACAATCTTCTTGACCTTGATCGTTCCTTCGGCCGACTCGCGCGCCAACGCAGCGAGGTCCTCGATTACATGGTCTATCCTCAGCTCGGCCTTCTTCTCCTCGATCTTCGCCCTGGCCGCCTGCCGGGTTTCGCCGGCGCCCTCCGCAGACTCGCTCGCGACTTCGTCATAGATGCGAAACATTTGCGAGACCTTGTCCACATATTTGAGAAGCGTCCCCATATTGCTATGGATGTATCCGATGGGGTTGTTTATTTCGTGCGCGACACCCGCCGCCAGCATTCCTATTGAGGCCATTTTTTCCTGCTGGAGTAGTTTTGCCTGCGCCATCTTGATCTCGTTATTGGCCTTCTCCAGTTCTTTGTTTGCGAGCAGAAGCTCGTCGTTCACCTTTTTCAGTTCCTCATTCTGCGCGTCGAGAAGTTTGTTTGCGGAAAACAGGACCTGGTTAGCGGTCTTCTGCCGCGCCCGCTCCTCGAATATTCTGCCGATATTCTGGGCCAGGCGGTGGGCAAGCAACTCGAGCGTAGACTTCTCCTCAGGACCTATGTCAGTGTTGCCTTCCCCGAGTATCCAAAGGAATCCGACGACGTTGTCCGATTTGTTGAGAGGGATGAAGATTCCCCCGTTGCTGTTGCGCGAGGCGGCGGGTCCAGCCTCGCCTTTTCCCGCAGTGCAAATCTGAATGTCAAGGCTTTCAGGAGGCGCGGTGGAGTTGCAGATTTCCTTCAACTTTTCAGCAATGACCTTCCTGATTGAGCCAGCTTCCTCGGCGGAAACGGCATGCATCGATTTGACAACCCCCGCCACTTCTTCCTTCCCACGAAAGACGATAGCGGCCGTATCGAAAGGCGCAAGCCTGTCGAGCGAATCGAGAATGAGCGAAGCGAGCTGCGAGAAACTCGAAACGTCAACGAGTTTTTCGCCGATGTCGTAGAGTACCTGCAGTTCGAAGACCTTCCTCCTCAGGTCGGCCACAAGGTCGCGATTCTTCTTCCGGAGCCGCTGCCTTTCGATCGCGTTCTCGGTGACGCGCACCACTTTCTCTATGCTCTCGAAAGGTTTCTTGAGGAAGTCGTAGGCGCCAAGCCGCACCGCTTCTATCGCAGCCTCTTCACTGGCATAGCCGGTCATCATGATGACTTCGGTGAGAGGCCACCTTTCCCTCACGGCGCGAAGCAAGTCGACCCCGTCGATGTCGGGCATGCGTATATCGCTGATGACGAGGTCGAACTCTTGTTGCTTAATCATTTCAAGCGCTTCAACGCCGCCGCAGGCTTCTGAGAAGTCGAACTCTTTCCCGACTAGTGCTTTTTGAAAGAGTGAGCGAATGATTTTCTCATCATCGACGACAAGAACTCTTGGGCGTTCAGCCGCACACATTTTACGATCTCCTAAGAAACCAGTTCATGGTTCCTGGTTCCTGGTCAAAACTAAAGGCCAGAACACCTTATGTCATTCCCGCGAAAGCGGGAATCCATTCAACAAGCGGCCAACAACCAATCTGGATTCCCGCCTTCGCGGGAATGATAAGGGCCGCGGAAGCGGCCAAGCGTTCAAAAAAACGCCTTCCACTTGAGCCGCAGTCACCAGTAGAGCGCTTCCAAAATAACCATGCAATAGGCGAAAAGGGCGAGATTCTTCGCTCCGCTCAGAATGGCAGTTGTTGTCCGGCTTATTACTGTGAACTTTGTGCAATGTTATTTTTGAAACACCAACCTCCGTTCACGGACTGCCCATCCTCGTCTGGTGCGAATGAAGCGCGTTAATCACGCTCAGGAACTCCTCGCGATCGCACGGTGAGAGGAGATAGTAGAAAATCCCGATTTCGCGTGCGGATTTCTCAAACGCCGTACTCGTCTCGGCCGCCGCAATGATTATGGGCAGGTCCGGGTCAATGCGTTTGATTCCACCAAGCGCCGCGGATGCGTCTTCCCCCAGAAACTCTTTCGCAATAAGCACCCCCAAAGCGTTGTGACTCGCCAACAGGATTTCCCTTAACTCGCACATGTCGCGAGCAATTTGCAAAGGTATGTTCATTTCCCTAATGGCGGCAGATGCCGCGATAAGGTCTTGATTGCCTGAGACAGCGAGTATTATGCCGTGCCTGCCGTTCCGGTTTGCGGTTTGCTCTTTTAGCAAATTCGTGTCCTCATTCTTCTTGTGAGAATATGCACGCGCGAGATTGATTTGCGGTGAATATGAGTTCAATGCTTGTGCCAAAAGAAAACGGCGACACATAACTCATTGTTAAACGGCGATTTACGGAGTAAGAAAACCATTTCCTGAGCGTGTCGCCATTTAGCCCGCCGCGTCGATGGAATGACGCGCGGTTCAAAAAGGTTTGGGCGAGTTTTCCTAAGTAGCTGAAAAGAGAAACCTTACAGAATGGCAAAGGATACGTCGGGAAAGCGTCACATGGAGAAAGGGGCTGTCATCGGGGGCGGATTTCGTTGGCGAATTCCTCTTCCTCGGAGTCCGCCGAGATATGATGTTTCTTCATTCTCTGATAGAGCGTGGTTCGAGGAATTCCGAGAATCTTTGCAGCTTGTGTTTTATTCTTACACGTGAATTTGAGCACTTGCAGGATGTGTTCACGTTCGAGATCGTCCAAAGTCTTGAGTTGTTGGTTGGTTTGGGCGGTTTTCTCTTTTTCAACCAGGGCGCCCAGGTCGGTCGGTCTGATGACGGGTCTTTGTGAGAACAGAACGGCTTGTTCGATGACGTTCTCAAGCTCTCTGACGTTGCCGGGCCAGCTATGGCTCATCAAGAGCTCAAGCACCTTCGGTGACAAGCCTCGGCGCTGCTTCGACGCTTTCTCACATGCTATCTTAAGACAATGTTCGGCGAGAAGCGGAAGGTCTTCCATCCTCTCCCGAAGAGGCGGAAGCATGATGCTGATTGAACTGACGCGATAATACAGGTCTTCTCTGAACTTACTTTCTTGTGTGAGCTCGAATAGGTCCTTCTGAGTTGAGGCAATGATGCGAACGTTGACTTTTTTAGTCGAAACCGAACCGACCGGTCTGACCTGTTTGTCCTGAAGCACACGGAGCAGGCCCACCTGGGTATGCGGCGACGTCGAATCAATCTCATCCAGAAAAATCGTGCCCCCGGAGGCGGCCTCGAAAAGGCCTATTTTCGTCATAAGCGCGCCGGTGAAGGCTCCTTTCAGGTGCCCGAAGAGCTCGCTTTCGAGAAGCGACTCGGTGAGTGCCCCGCAGTTGACCGCAATGAATGGACCATTTGAGCGGCGGCTGCGCGCGTGAATGGCGCACGCCACCAGCTCCTTCCCTGTTCCCGTTTCTCCGCGAATAAGGACTGTGCTGTCGGTCGGGGCGACTTGGGCAATACGCTCGTACACTTTTTGCATTACCGGACTGGCGCCCACGAGGGATTCGAACCTGTCCACTTTCTGGCCATGGGGGGTCATAACGTCCGCATAGTCTCCCGGCTTTGATTTTTCGAGCGCCCTCGCGACAGCGAGGACAACGTCGCCGATTTGCGGGAATGGTTTCGTAATAAAGTCTACAGCTCCCTCCTTCATCGCCTTCACGGCGAGCGGAATGTCGCCGTGGCCCGTAATGATAATAGTCTCCGTTGTCTCGTTTCGCTCTCTTAACAAGCGCATCAGCTCTATACCGTCTATTCCGGGCAATCTGACATCCGCTATCACAAGGTCATATTCAATGTCCCGCGCGATCTCGATCGCTTCCTCGCCCGAAGCAGCGGTGTCGGCGATGGCGCCCTCGGCCTCCAAAGAAGATGCAATGAATCTACTGACTGCAGGCTCATCGTCCACCACTAGTACGCGTGCTCCCTTAAGAGTTCCCGGTCTCAGAATGTGTTTGGTTTGCATTGCGTTCCTCTTGCTTTAGACAAGGCCTTGGGTGAAACGAAGGCGTCACTTACCATACATCATGCGTTCCCACGGTGTGAAGTCGTCTCGATTCTTAGCCTCTCAGCATATGCGTTCAACACAAGGTAAGCGGCTAATGCTTGGAGCCGGAATGAGCTTTTTTCGCCTGCCCTCGATTCTCGAAAGGAAGAAGGTAGGGCGTTTATATGATACCATGAAATAACGCACTAGTCAACATATTGCTAAACGATAACCGCCATTTCGACAAGAATTCTACACTTTTCTTTGGCAGTGTCGATGGCGCGTCACCCTGTTGATTAACTGACGGGTAAGCGCAGGAGGAGAGGGAACGTGTATAAGTGGCTTCCGATCGTGGTTAAGTGGATGTTCTTCAAAGAGTTATGATATAGACGCATGGGTCTTTGTTAAAGTTGCCGCTGTCTGGCCCAATAAATGCCCTCATCAGGAGTCGCAATCACGGTGTTCAGAGCATCGCCGGACTAGTTGGAGATGATCGTGCAGTTGTATGCACGGGATGGGTTCCCTATGGGCGCGAATTCATTCGAGCGATATTTTTGACCATTTCTTGATATACCCGTGCGAACAAATTCGCAGCCACATAGTTGCCGGATAGAGTTTCTCGGGGAGAAGCGGAAGACTCCGCGACGGGGGTCAATGGCCGCATCGAAAGGCGAGAAGAAGATGGCAAGGTTATGTTTCGGCAGCACCTTGGTGAGAGCGCTGTCCTTGGCGATTGCGCTCGCAGTGTTCTTTGGGTCATCCGCCCGCCCGGACCAGGAAATTGAAGTTGATACCGCATCGGGTCCGCCGGAAGAATCTCTCCAAAGGGAAGAACTTCTGTTTCAAGAATTCCCGATTGTTTTCAGCGCGGCCAAAATGGAACAACCTATCACGCAATCGCCGTCGAGCATCAGTGTGATAACGGCGGAGGACATCAGACGCTCGGGCGCCACCAACATAGCGGATTTGCTGCGGCGCGTGCCGGGGCTCGATGTTATAAGAATCACCCAATCCGACGCAAACATCTCGGCGAGAGGTTTTGATGAACCGGGCGCGAACGCGGTTCTCGTTCTCATCGACGGCAGGTCCGTATATCTTGATTTCTTCGGAAATATCCTTTGGGACTCACTTCCCATTGTCATGGAGGAGATCGAGAGAATCGAAGTCATTCGCGGACCGGGCTCGGCGCTATATGGCGCGAATGCGTTCTCAGGCGTAATCAACATAATAACCAAGACGCCGGAGCAACTGCAAGGGACGACGGTGTCGTCGACGATCGGACAGTTTGAGACTTTCATTAACACGGTCATCCACGCGGGCGTGCAGGACAGATGGAGCTACAAGGTGGTCGGGAGTTGGAACGAGACCAACTCGATGGAATTCGACGATACGAATGAGCGTGAGGACGCAAAGGCGAGCGCTTTGCTCGGTTACCAGTTCGAGAATGACTCGAAGCTGACTTTTTCCACCGGCTTTGACGACGGCGACGGGAACACACTGGCAGGCGATTCCGTCTTCGCCCGGGAAGGCACTCTATACTATGCTAAACTCAATTACGACTATGAAAACTGGAAGTTTCAGACCTACTACAACATGACTGACCTTGACGTGGCCGACGAGATTTCGGAGGAGGAGAGGTCAATAGTTAACAATGTGGTCGACTTCGAGATTCAGAACACACTTGAGCCGAACGATGAGAATATCCTCATTTGGGGTCTGAACTACAGATACAACAGGGTGGTTTCCCGCGAGCTCATCGGAAGGAATCAAACCGAAAATGTTTTCTCTATCTATGCGCAAGATGAATTCCGGCCTGTCGCTGATTTGGCGATCACAGGAGGTGTGCGGTTTGACCACCACCCCATCACGGGTCACCATTTCTCGCCCAGGCTAAGCGCCGTTTACGAACCATGGGAGAATCACGTGTTCAGGGCGACTTTTTCGCAGGCGTTCAGGAATCCTGCTTTCGTCGAGAGCTATCTCGACTTGATGATTATGACTGAGGCGGCGCCTTTGCCGGATTTCCCGGTTACGTTGACGGGGAATCGGGATTTGGATTCCGAGCAAATCACCTCTTTCGAACTCGGTTATCAGACGAGGCAACTGCAGAACCGGCTCGGATTGAAGGCTGAAGTTTTCTACAATCTGCTGGATGACTTCATCACGCTACTACCCGTAAGCGTGGACCCATTTCCCCCTCCCACGAGCTTTGATTTCGGGTTCATAAATTCTGGAGAGGCCATCGTCACGGGCGGCGAGTTAAGCCTTGATTATTCGTTTTCCGACTGGCTGTCAACCTACTTCAACTACTCCTACCAGTTCCTCCAGGCAAAAGACGAGGGCGCAGAGAATACGATTAACGAGGAGGGCGAACAAATCGAGTCGTCCCCCGAGCACAAGGTTAACGCGGGCCTATACGCTGAATTCAAGAGCGGAATCAACCTCAACATGGACGTTCATTACGTAAGCTCCATAGACGCAAATTTCTTCAATATTCCAGCCGCTATCTTTGATCCGAATGCGATCTTGGCCGAGGAGCACGTTGACGATTATGTACGAACGGATATTCGTATCGGATACAAATTTCCGAAGGGCGACGTCGAAGCGGTCAGGGTCGGACCA
>CAYVDS010000049.1:0-2882 GCA_964450145.1 uncultured bacterium | reverse complement strand
TGTGAACAACGCTTTCAACGACGTTCACAGGGAATGGGCCGAAGCTGTAGGCGCGGAAACGTTTGAACGGCAGGTTTTGTTCAATATTACTGGGAGATTCTAATGAGGCGTTGTGTGAAGAATGCGATCGAGAAAATAGGGACAGACCCTATGCTACGGGTTTGTCCCTATTTTCTCCGTGTGACTTTTCGGGGACACGCTGCGGCATGTTCTCCCGTTTATTCTGGCGAGGTCAAGTGCGCGGAAACATCTTGCTAATTCGGAGACACCTTGCGGCAAGGTGTCCCCGAATTAGCACGTATTGAACAATCACACTCGGGAGCAAAATTGAGAAAGTCAGGCAGTCTTTTGGTTGCGCTGCTTGTTGCGACGCTCACGCTCTCTCCCTTGGCCGGTGGAAAAGCTTTGCTTTCGGCGCCGGAGACTCGCATCGCGATTGTGATGGGCCGGTCCACGCTCGAATATAGCGATGCCGTTGATGGATTCATCGAAGTCATAAACAAGAGCAAGACTGAGCCCCAGTTGATGCGCTTTAATCTGGATGTGCCGAAATCAGAGATTGGCGCCGTCGTTGCGAGGATAAGGCAGACGCGTCCCGACGTAATTCTCACGGTCGGCTCAATGGCCACGAGCGAGGTTTCCTCGCGGGTGTCAGACGTGCCGATCGTCTTCTCGATGGTGCTTTATCCGGTTGCCAGCGGTTTTGCTTCGAGCATGCGGTCATCGGGGCGGAACATAACGGGAGCTGCAATGGATGTGTCAATTGAGGAGCAATTCAAACTTTTGTCAAGGATAGCGCCACAGCTCAAAAGAGTGGGAGTCCTTTACAATCGTGAGGAAACAGGGTCGGTCATTCGCGAAGCTGAAAAAGCAGCAAACAAAATGGGGCTTGTCCTTGTCGCCGAACAAGTACATTCAGAAAAGGATATCCCGGCTGCTTTTGACGGATTGCTTCAGAAAGATATTCAGGCATTGTGGTCAGTGGCTGACGCAACTGTGTTCACGCTTCCCTCCTTTAAATTCATAATCCAGAAAACCGTTGAGAAAGGAATACCTTTTATGGGGCCGAATGGCCGATTCGATGAATCGGGGGCATTGCTGGCTCTTAATTGTAATAGCAGAGACAATGGAAGGCAGTCGGGAGAGTTGACCCTTCTCGCGCTGGAGGGCAGGAAGCCGTCGGATATTCCTATTGCGCAACCAAGAATAACCGAATTGGCCCTCAACATGAGAGTGGCCAGGTTTCTTGGACTGAGAATCCCGGCGAGCGTTGAGCGCGAGGCTCACAGGGTAATTCGATAGACCGCGCGTCGAGGCGGCGGAGAAATTACGGAAATGTCGCCCATAAGACCCAGTTTACAATGGAAATATGTCGGTCTGGTGTCATTGGCGATTGTCATAACGTCTGTTCTCCTCAGCTTCTATTTTCTCCGAGTGTACGAAGGCTATGTTCTGAGGGAGCTCAGGGAGAAAGGGATGACTCTGTCGAATGCTCTGGCCCATAATTCGGAATACGGGATTCTGTTATCCGACAAATCTCAGCTCATGCTTCTTGCGAACGTCGTCGCCACAGACCCGGATGTCCGGTACATTGTCATCTCGGGCGAAGAGGGCGAGGTTCTCGTTGATTTGCGCGAGGAACCACACATGGCCCATCCCGAGGACGCGAACCCGGAGAACATCGCGAGAGAGGACCTCGAACCGGATGAAATGTTTGTCACTTACTTCAAAGCCGGCAAAAACAAGACACCCGGTTTCGAGATAACGCATCTCGTGCGAACTCGACGACGCGCCGACCGCGCAGAAGAACTGGGAATGATGTGGGAAGGCGGGACAGCGCCCAAAGGCGATGCCGAGGCTGTCGTAATTGGCAATGTAAAACTCGGTATTTCGCCTGAGAGGGCGCTGGCGGCCCTTCGCCGGATAAAACGTGATATCGGCATATTGACGGGCGGCGTGGCTATATTGGGGATACTATTTACTTTTCCGCTTACGCGACTGCTCGTCAACCCGATTCGGCAACTGGTCGAGGCCACTCAGAAGATCGCCCAGGGAGACCTCACGCAGAGGGTAAAAGCAAAGACGAGAGACGAGATAGGGGACCTTGCTCGCTCATTCAACCGGATGGTGGTGGACCTTGAATCTTCCCGGGATCAAATTGAGCGGTATAGTCGGACCCTTGAAGAACGAGTGAGGCAAAGGACCGCCGAACTTGACAACGCAAACGGAAAACTGGAATTGGAACTCGCTGAGCGCAAACGAACCGAAGAAGAAATCCGGCAAAGTTTCCAGATTCAGTCGGCTCTCAATAGAATGCTCCAAATCTCAATGAAAGACGTCCCGCTGGAAACAATGCTCGAGCAGATTGTTATCGAGACGACATCCGTCGCTTGGCCTACGTTGGAATCAAAGGGGGCGATTTTCCTTACCGAGGAGGGCTCAGAGGTGTTACTCATGAAAGCCCAGAGAGGGCTTGCACACCCGCTGCAGGCTGCCTGCGCTAGAATTCCCTTTGGAAAATGCCTGTGCGGAAAGGCGGCTTCCGAGCGCGGACTAATATTTGCGGGTTCCGCTGATGACGTCCATCAGAATCAATGCGCGGGGACACCGCCTCACGGCCACTATTGTGTCCCAATTTTATATAGCGACAGGGCGCTGGGCGTATTGAACATATATACAAAGCATGGCTGTCAAAGTAACCCAAAAGAGGAAGAGTTCCTAATGACGGTAGCCAACACCTTGGCCGGAATCATCGAGCGGAAACGCGCACAAGAGGCATTGAGAACATTTACCGCAAAATTAGAGGAGAGCAATCGCGAACTCGAGCAATTCGCCTATGTCGCCTCGCACGACCTGCAAGAACCTCTTCGGAAGATCACCGC
>CAYVDS010000048.1:1952-26329 GCA_964450145.1 uncultured bacterium | reverse complement strand
CGGCAGTCTACCTGAGAGAGATTATAGCACATTTTTCATTAACTGAACAGTATTACCCCCTGCCTTCTCTATCGTCACTTTTCCCCTGTCAAATGCTCCATAAATACCTGTCCAATTTGTTTGTATATCGATTTCGTTTGCGCGGTCTCGGTACCCACCACCCACAGCATGGTTGCTCCCTCAAGACTTGCCAATATCGTGCTTGCCATAACCATCGGCCTAACTTTCCGAAACTCACCCGATCTTGTGCCGGAGCGGATAACCTCGGCGAACACCTCTTCTATCTCTCTGTAACACTCTCGAAGAGCTTTCGACACGGCAGCGTCGGTCTTTGAAAGCACCCAAAACTCCACCCATGCGCGAGAGAACTCGAGGTTGAACCGTTCGAGATCGAAAAAATACGATAAGGCGAATTGCATTCGCTCTCTGGCGGTGTGGTAGTGGGACAGTCCGTGCCGAAGCTCGGCCATATAAGTGGTCAGCGCAAATTCCATTGCGGCCAGGACTATTTCCTTCCTGTTCGCAAAATAGTGGTGTAACATCCTGTGATTACATCCGGCAGTCTTAGCAACTTCGCGGACAGTCGCCCCTGCGAGGCCTTTCTCGGATAGCACCGCAAAAAACGCCTGGATGATTTCTTCTCTCCGAATATCCGCTATTCTTTTTCTTCCCAAGCTTTGTCCCTGTGAAAAACTCCGTTCGGTGTTTTTCCGTTATTATTCTACAATCGTAGTATTTATACGTCACTCGACGAATTAATTATACCGGCGGATTTCCTCACTGTCAAGTAGATTAGATAATGAGGCTTGCCCGCATGAGGTCCGCTTCCTTGATGAGCAGATGGAGTTGAGAGCGGATCCTTCTCTCGTCATGGGAACACTTGCTTGGTGGCTTCGCGAAAGGTCACCTCCTTTCTATGATTTATCTGGACTAATATGATTTTGGGAATCGACAACTATACTAAGCTGCGCCTTGTCGATTCCTTCGAGCCGTGCGGCCTTTATTTTTATTCCAGGAGCTCCCTGAATCGAAAAATATTCAAGCTTACGCATAAATTTGGCGACATATACAATCTCTATCTATTGGAAGAACAGGGCAAGAAAAGAGAGCAAGCAGTTGGAACATCTTTCAAAACTTGACTATTTCAGACCCCATTGAAGTGAAAATACTACCCAATCGATCGCTTAAATGTCGCTGGCTTTGTCGAGCAGAATGTCTCTCAATCTAACCGAAAACGACAACTCTCTCGGTCCAACACGCTGAGACCTTTATGGACAGGTGCACGGACTGGGCGCCATTTCTGCTATAATTGGAGGAACTCGTCTCAATTTGATTGTGGATCGAGGGTAGCCTTCGCAGAAAAAACATGAGGCGATTGTCCCCTTGAATTCAACCGTAGACTGTGAACCGTAAGCCGAGTTTCCAAGGAGGATTCATGAAAAGAATGCTGTCGATGTTAATTGCCTCAACCGCGGTTATCCTGCTTTTAGTTGCGAGCGCGTACGCATCGGAAGCAGATGCCATTCTCGGAAAATGGTCTACTGAAGGCGATGAGTCAATTGTCGAGATTTACCCATGTGCCGGATTCTACTGCGGCAAAATCGTGTGGATGAAGGAGCCGAAGAACTCTGATGGCACGGAGAAAATGGATTCCCGCAATCAGGACCCGGCTCAAAGAAGCCGCAAAGTGATGGGCATGGATATAGTTTGGGGCTTCAAATGTGACGGGAATGATGCATGGAGCGGGGCCAAAATTTACGATCCGAAAAATGGCAAAACCTACTCGTGCTCCGCGAAGCTCGACAAAGATAAGCTTTACATCCGAGGTTTTATTGGTGTGTCGCTCCTAGGCAGAACGACCGTCTGGAGAAGAACACAATAGCGCAGGACAGGGGACCCAAAAAGACAACGGCGGAGACCGATCCATATCTCCGCCGTTTTGCCAGCCAAAAGCTTGCGGGGTTGCCCGATTCACGAGTTGATGATGTCGAGTGCTTCCTCCCTGTAGGCGTCCATGATGTACGGAATGCCCGTGATCTTGGCGCATTCTTCAGTCAGCGAGGCTATGTCGCCGCGCTTGATAAGGTTCACGCGCCATTTCCGAGTGCCTGCCATGAGCTGCTGCAAGCCGACACGAATTTTCTCGGTGACGCTGTAAACGCCGAGCGCGCCGAGAGGCAGCTTGTCTACTTCGGCCCCGTATTTCGCCTTCAGCTCCGCATAGCACACGAATATCTCTTCCTTCGTGTTTCCAAACCGGGAGACGGTCTTCGGAAGTTCGCCGTCTTTGCCATTCAGCCAAAGCCCGATGTTCTTTCCGACCATGCCGGGAATCATAAGTGCGCGGCCCATGCAGACGGCCTTCGTGAACGGAGCGCCGAGCGCCAGCGCTTTGAACACATGGTCCTCGGCGCTGAAACCGCCGGCAAACGCGATATCCGGCACGAATTTTCCCCGGTGTTGCAGCTTCTGGCATAGCTCGTAAGCCATTGAATGCAAATAGATCGAGGGAACGCCCCACTCGGCCATCATGCGCCATGGGCTCATGCCGGTTCCGCCCGGCGCTCCGTCGATCGTGAGCAGGTCGATCTTCGCGTCGGACGACCACTTTATCGCCATCGCCAACTCGCGCATCGGATACGCGCCGGTCTTGAGTGTTACTCGCTTCGCGCCAAGCTTGCGGAGCCTCTCGACTTCGCGCATGAATCCCTCGTAATCGACGAACCCGAGGCGCGAATGCCGTTCGAATTGTTTAATCGCGCCCGTTTTGAACGCCGCCTGGGTCGCTGCGCTCTCAGGGTCGGGTGTGACTATGTAGCCGCGTTTCTTGAGCTCGACGGCGCGGTCGAGCGAGTTCACCTTGATCTCGCCGCCAATGCATTTTGCGCCTTGTCCCCACTTGAGCTCGATGGTCTCGACACCAAGTTTCTCAATGACATATTCGGCGACTCCGAATCGAGTGTCCTCGACATTCATCTGAACGAGGATATCGCCGTAGCCTTCATGGTACTTTCGATAGGCTTCGACCCGACGGCGCATATCAGGGGCTTCTTTCACTTTCCCGCCGCCGTTGAGCTCCAGCTTCGGGTCTATGCCGCACACGTTTTCGCCGCACACCAGACTGATTCCGCTGATTGCCGCCCCAACCGCAAAATGTTCCCAGTTCTTGCGGGCAATCTCGGTGCTCCCCAAAGCGCCCGTAAAGATAGGAACCTTCATCTCTACCTTGTTTGCTGTTCCGAACTGCGTCTCGGTGTCTACCGCGGGGAAAGTCGCGTGGTCGGGGTCAGCCCGCACGCCTTCGGCGCCGAGCGCATAGCCCAAAATGTTCAGGTGCGAGTAGTCCACCGGATAGTCTTTGTCAGCGCCGGCAGTGACTTCGCCGAAAGGACCCGGATATAGCAACTCACGACTCCGGAACGTGGCAGTGAAAAGATCGCAACTTCCCTTGCAGCCGTCAACACAGCGGCTGCAGATTCCCGACTGCGGTGAAACGTGCCGCGACCGGTTACTGGTCTGCAGCGCCTCATTTGAGTTTGGCCGATGCAAATTCATGATTAATGTCTCCCTTGATTCGATTTACCGGCTATACATTGCCGCTTTATCGCTCTCCCAATCCTGCTTTCACGAAATTGCCGCTCCGTCACCACCTCCCACTCGCTTCTAGTTTAAACCGGCAATTACTTACCTATATTAGCACAAGGTCGAAACCATGTCAACCAAAAAATACCGACCAAAATAGGATTTATATAGGATAAGCACACTTTTGATCGGTATTTTTGCCGATACGTAAGCGGCAATATTACCGGAAAATGTCCGGTAAGAAATACCTGTTTACCCTGCGAAATCACATTCTCGGTGAGGGCTAAAAAGCCGATATTCTGTTGTGTTCAAGGCATTGTAGCAGAACCTAACACATTGGAATGAGACTTCCTCATGGGTTATTTCCGGCAAAATTGCCTCATGAAAGTTGCAAATCGGCATATTTTGTGGTAGGATTTAAGGACTTCAATAGGGACTTTGGGCAATCTTTGTAGCGGCGAACCTTGTGTTCGCTCGACTGTAACGCTCGAAACTTGCGCGAACATAGAATTTGAAAATGGATTCCCCGCTTTCGCGGGAATGACGTAACGTGTTTGTTCAGGTTTCTGTTTTTAACCAGGAACCAGGAACTAGGAACCATGAACTAGTTTCTAAGGAGCGCCATGAGCGAGAAAACCGAAAAGAAGAGACTTGCAATTCTGAGAATCTTGCAGGAGGCTGGCAAGCCGGTCGGGAGCGCAAGACTGACCGAAAGGCTTCTCGCCGAGGGCCACGAGATAAGCGAGCGCACAGTGCGCCTCTATCTCGAAGCTATGGACGAGGACGGTCTCACTGAGAATCTCGGCCGGCGAGGTCGACTCATCACCCAGCGCGGGCTCGAGGAACTCGGAAGCGCGCGGATTATCGAGCGAGTCGGATTCCTTGCGGCGAAGATCGACCAGATGACGTACCGCATGAGTTTTGACCTAAAGAGCAAGACCGGCACAGTCGTTGTCAACGTCACCGTCATCGAGAAATCTCGGTTAAAGGACGCCGCTCCGCTTATGAAGAGCGTGTTCAAGGCCGGATACGCGATGGGAAGGCTGTTGGCGCTGTTCCCGCCGGGTGAGCGCGTGGGAGAAACGACCATACCTGAAGGGACGGCAGGCATCGGCACAGTCTGTTCGATAACGCTGAACGGTGTGCTGCTCGCGCACGGGATACCGACGTACTCGCGGTTTGGCGGCCTTCTCGAATTAAGAGATTACAAGCCGATGCGCTTCGTCGAGGTCATTTATTACAACGGCACTACGTTAGACCCGCTCGAGGTCTTCATCCGAAGCGGCATGACCAACTACGTCGGCGCGACGAGGAACGGCAACGGCCGGATCGGAGCAAGCTTTCGGGAAGTGCCCGCGGAGAGCCGGGACCACGTCACGCAATTAGCTCGCGAACTTGAGAAGGTGGGCCTGGGCGGTTTCATGACCATCGGCTGGCCGGGCCAGTCGGTTCTCGAAATACCTGTAAATCAGGGGCAGGTCGGAGCAATCGTCATCGGCGGCCTGAATCCGGCAGCTATCCTTGAAGAGAAAGGTATAAAGACCGAGTCGCGCGCATTGGCAGCGCTTTCCGACTTCCAGAATTTCTTCCACTACGAAGAACTCGACGACCGCATCCGCGCCGTCGAATAGGACAAAGAACAAACCTCCTTCCTTCAACCACTGAGGGCACGAAGAGCACGGGGAAAGGCTGTTCTTGGTGAAGAAATCTCGTTTCTACGAGTGATCCTCACCTTGCACTGGCTTCGGCTGTGCGACCTTTTGCCGTGAAGAAATCCTTTATGGATTCCCGCCTGCGACCTGCGCGGGAATGACATTGAGGAGGCTGTATTCGTGCGATTCGTTCCATTTGTGACATCCGTGATCCCAGCTTCTTCTTTTCCATTCGCGTCATTCGTGTTCGTTCGTGTTCCATGATTTTTCCGTGCACTTGCGTATCGCCTCGAACCATTTCGCGGCCATTTTCTCTTCGCCGCTCTGGTTCGGATGTATCGAATCATAGATATCCGCCTCGGGTTTGAACCCGGCATACTGGTCAACGATGACAACCGGTGACTGGTCCGCGGTCATTTTCCCGGCCATCTTTTCAATCTGGGTGTTCAGTTCCTCGATTCCCTCGTTTGCGCCGAGAGATTTCGTTGGAATTATCTTGGCCAGCAGAATGATCACGCGGTTGTTGTCCGCGCGCAATACATTGATGATCTCTGCAAGCTCGCCCGCCGTCTCGGCAGCGTCTTGAAAATGGAAAACGTCATTACTTCCGAGATGCATGAGAACAATATCAGGCGTATATCCTTGCAGCCACACCAACAACTTGTTTTTTTCGTCTCCTGCCGGCCCATTGAGAATCTCGTCGGCGCACCAGCCCCAATGCCCCTCATGGTCGCGGTCAAAAGTGCGCCCCTTGTACGGCGGCCACTCAGGGTTACGGAAGTAGTTGTCGTCTGATGAGCCGACGAAATCGAAGTTGACTCCCGCATCGATCAGCTTGATCCACAGACGGTAGCGATAGCCGAGGTGATTCGCGTCGGCCTGCGTGATGGAATCGCCGAGAGGGAGAATACGGAGAGCATTCTTCGCGTTCGCGGATGCGCTGGCGGCTATGTTTTCGCCGCTCCTTGGCATCAATACCGCGATCGCGCCAACCGACAGCAAGGCAAAGGCCACAATCCCGAGCGCCAGTCTTTTTGAAACTCGACCTTGCATCTTATCGCTCATCAGCGGGTTTGTGGCTCACAGTTTACGGTTTACCGTTAGAATCAGAGAGAAGCAAACGCTCCGGACTGCTAATACTTATTTTCTTAAATTTCGTCGTGCATTTCAAGAACACATCTGTATAACTCATTGTCTTGAGATGGATTCTTACTCCCCGATCGCAGTCGAGGACAGGCTTCTTTTTCTCCGAATCCGTGAAATCCGTGCTTCTTCTTTTCCTTGGTGACTTTGTGCTTTTGTGGTGGTGCATTTGATTGCGGTTACGCCGCTCCGTGATCTCCGTGGTTGTCCTGTCTCTGAGAATTCTACGGATTGAGACTCTTAAGTCCCCGTAAAGGTCGGCGCTCTCCTTTCGAGAAACGCGGAAACACCTTCGAGCGCATCGGCCGATTTGATAAGATGCGATTGCGCGGAGGCCACATCGTTGAGCGACGCTCCGGAATTCAGCAGCCGCTTGACCGCCGCAACGGCAAGCGGGGCGCGTGAGCCAAGCTTCTCCGCCAACTCTTTCACGGTGGCGCCAAAGGATTCCGCGTCGACCACGCGACTGACCAGCCCGATTTCGAGGGCCTCCTCCGCGCTTATGAGATCGCCGGTGAGGATGAGTTCCTTCGTTTTCGCGAGGCCGATGAGCTTCGGCAGGCGCGTCGTGGCGCCGAGCGCGGGAACGATGCCGATCTTCACATCCGATAGTCCGAGCTTCGCCCCACTGACCGCAAGCCGAATATCGCACGCCAGCGCCAGTTGCAGTCCAGCGCCCACGGCATGTCCATTCATCGCGGCGATCGTCGGTTTCTCGAGCGTCTCGATACTGTCGAACACTCCCTGGGCTTGTCTTATGCCCTGCGCGATTGCGTCGCCTTCTACCTCGGAATGAAACTCGCTCACCGTGGTGAGGTCCGCCCCCGAGCAAAAGGCGCGGCCTGCGCCTGTAAAGACAACGACGCGAACATCATGCATAGCCGGCATTTTCCCAACGGCAATCTCTATGTCGCGGAGCATGCCGGCGTTGAAGGCGTTCAGGATTTCAGGCCTGTTGAGCGTGATCGTGAGAATCGGCCCGTCCTGATTCCATAAAAGAGTCTCAAAAGTCGGGATTGTTTCCATAATGCCTGCCTCTTTCGATTTGCGGATTCATGTGCGGCCCCTGTGTATATTATTTTGGATTTAGATTTTGGATTGAGAAAAGCAAAACGTTCACCTCGGAGGACAATAGGCGCGAAATGCAATGAGCACATGAAAGAACCGGACACAAACGCGCAGGAAAGCGAGTCGAAATCCGGAGCCACAAATGCAACAACGACTTCCGCCGCCAATTAACATTGGTAGCCTCTGTTTCAATCCAAAATCCAAAATCTAGAATCCAAAATAGAATTACCCCTAAGCGCTTGTCGGACGGCATAGCCCTTTGGTCTTACATCGCTATGTGATCAGCGACCGCTTCCTTGACGGCCTCGATGAGCATCCCTTCGCGGCCGAAGAAGAAGTGGTCGGCGCGCGGGATGACGCGCATTGTTTTGGGTTCAGGAAGCTGTTCGAATATTTTCTCGAGTTTGTCGCGGTCACAGAACTGGTCGCGTTCGCCGACAATAATGTGCCGCGCGCGTTCCTCTTTATCTTTGACCAACGTGGCAAAATCGAACATCGAGGTGGGCGGGGCAACGAGAATGACGTGCGAAACCGAACTCTCACCCGCGAGCGCATTTGCCGCGACCCATGAGCCGAATGAATAACCCGCGAGAACCACGGGCGTATCACTGCTCGGCGCGCTTTTCTTCACGAACTTGATTGCCGCGCGGACGTCCTCTATCTCACCGGTTCCCTCACCGTAGCGGCCCTCGCTGCGCTCGACTCCCCGGAAATTGAAGCGCAGCGTCGCGTGGCCCGTTTCTCCAAGCGTGCGCGCAACGGCCACTACGACGTTGTTGTCCATCGTGCCGCCGTAGGTCGGATGCGGATGACAGATAACGGCTGGCGGTCGCGGCGTGGCGGGAAAACCGTCCGTCTTCGCAGGGGCGGATGAAAACATCCCGTGCAGCTTGAGTTCGCCCGCCTTGAAAAACACCGATTGTTCAGCCATTGTTCTCCTTTTTTCCTCTGCTCTCTCAGGCAGAATAGTGTTATTTCAAAGGATTTTAGCATTTTTCCAAACCGGTGTTCAAATCCCGCAGACGGGTGGGCGCTCCTAAGAAAGAGGCGAAAGGCGAGAGGAGCAAGGCGAAAGAGAAAACCCAAAAAGAAGAAGAAGCGTCTATTCTTACCACACTTCACTTTTCTTTCACTATCAACCTTTGACTTGCGCGAATTGACTGCATATAATCCTAATCAAACTCAGGGAGTGTAACAGTGACCGAGAGAATCAGCATTGTGACAAGCCGCGAAGCCGAGAAGCGGGACCTTGCCGCAATCATAGAATTGATGAAAGGGCTCACGATAAAGACGAGCGCGGCGGAGGCGCAGGGCGCCTCGACGTTGGCGGAATACGAAAGTATCTTCGAGCAGATTAGCCGCGACCCCAACCATAAACTCTATGTTGTCGAGACCGGCGGGCGAGTTGTCGGCGCGGCCGACCTTTTAATCGTCCCCAATCTTTCCCATCGCGGTCTGCCGTGGGCCATTATCGAAAATGTGGTGGTCGATGAGAATGCGCGCCGTAAGGGAATCGGCCGCGAACTGGTGAAGCATCTCGTTAAAGTCGCAAAGGAGAGTGGCTGCTACAAGATAGGCCTCACCAGCGACCGCAAACGCACCGCTGCCCACCGGCTTTATGAATCGCTCGGCTTCGACCAGTACGGCCTCGCCTTCCGAATATATTTCTAGACAAAAGGGAGTCACGAGTGGCGAGTTACGAGTTACGAGTCACAAAAGCAAAAACGTATGGAGCAAGAGGGAAAGGCTGTGCGACCGGGGGAAGGAGCAGAAAGGGGAGCCGGACGAGAGGGCGAAGCGATGGAGGGCCGCGGTAATGAGCGATGAGGCGGATGGAAAATTCATAACGTTCCGCTGCGAGTGCGGGCAGACGATCAAGGCGCCGCTCGAGCGCGCGGGCGCGAAGGGACGCTGTAAGGCGTGTGGCCGCCCGCTCGTTGTACCAATGCCCGCGGTGTCGCATGCGGCGCCACGTGAGGATTTACATTCGAAACCGCAGCGCCGCGTCCCACCAGTGTACCGCAAAGACGAGTATTCGGAAGAAGACTTGATCACGCATTCGAACGAGCAGCCCATCCGCAAAGAAGCACCTGCGCCAGCGCCTGCGCAAACGGAAAGGAAGGGTTTGTTCGGCGTACTTGGAGAGATACTCCGTTATCCCTTCGCCGACAAATTGGCGACGCAGATATTCCTCTCGGGCGCTGTCATTTTCAGCCCGCTGGTATGGCTGCCGGCCAAGCCTTTCCTGCGAGTGCCGTGCATAGGCGTCATCTTCTTTCTGATTGTCCTTATTGCCGTCATCAGCGTTCGCCTGATGTACTTCAGCTACATGCTGCTGATAATCGAGCAATCGGCCGCGGGCAGCCGGACGATCCCTGAGTTGCCAGTCTTCCAGTCTTGGGACCAGCATGTGGCCGACCTGATCAAAGTGCTTGGCGCATCGGCCGTCGCGTTTTCGCCATATCTCGCGTATGCGGCATCCGTCAACATCGAAGTGTTCGGGCGCATGCTCGAGGCGTATTCGAAAGGAGCAGTTCCGGGAGAGGAAGTTATGGGCGATGTCTCGAGTAACCTCGTTGTACTCGTCCTGCTCTATATCCCCGCAGCGTTTTACATGCCCATGGTGCTCATGGCACTGGTGATGACGAGACGTTTCACGAAGGCCGTTAATCCCGTGTTCATTTTCCGTTCGATTGCGAAAATCTGGCGGGAATATCTCGCCGCTATGTTCATAGTCTTCCTCTTTCTTAGGGGCAGCCTCACCATGTTCACCATTTTGAAGGACGTGCTTGCGTCTGACTGGTTTGCGAAAGTCATCGGGTACGTCGCCGAGCCGATGCTGAAGTTCTATGTCTTCGTTGTCACAATGCATCTCATCGGGCTGCTTTACTATCGGAACAGGAAAGGGCTAGAATGGTAGGCACTCCTTATTAAGGAGCGACGTTTCAAGGCTCCTCTAATTTTGGATTTTAGATTTTGGATTTTGGACTGAAAGAGAGGGCGCGGATTCCCGCTTTCGCGGGAATCACATTGAAGGGCGTCTGTTTCTGAAATTGGTTTCCTAAGGAACGTTTCATAATCCGAGAGAACCCGTGAAAATCTGCGGATAATAGAAGAATTCCTCCGCGTGCTCCGTGCTCTCCGTGGTTACAACATTTTCGGCGTGATTTGGTTTGCGGCTAGTGTCTGCGAAATCTGCGGATAAGAAGATGAATCTGTTTCAGAAAATAGACCGCGCGGTGGATTCGGCGGCAAAATCTTTGGGCGGCCCGTCATCTCATAAAGTTTTCAAGATAGCTCTGTATGTATTTATGGTTGTCGTTGTCGCGTCGATACCATATTCTCTCTCGCGCCACGTGTACACGAGCGGGTTCCATGTTGTGAGCGTCGAGCACGAGCAGAGGGTCGGGCGCGAGTTTGCCGCAGAGGTGGAGAAGAAAATGTCGCTTTTGAGCGAAGGCGACCCGGTGGCGTTATACGTGAATGAAGTCGGCGACCGAATCGCCGCGCGGCACAACCCGTGGCTGGTCACGTTCAAGTTTCAGGTAATTGACGACCGGCACGTGGCAAACGCATTTGCGGTTCCCGGCGGCAACATCTACATAACGACCGGCATGCTCGAGAGGTTGGACAACGAAGCTGAGTTGGCGGGTGTTCTGGCGCACGAAGTCGCTCACGTGGCCGAGCGGCACTATGCACGGAACATGGGCCGCCAGATGCTGGTTTCGTGGGTGAAGAGATTCCTCGGTGGCGCCGACCGGGCCATGCTCGAGGCAGGATCATCTTTCGCCACTAATGTCACATTCCTGCGGATGCGTCAGGAGGACGAACTCGAAGCCGACCACAATGGAACGCTTTACATCTACGCGCTCGACTACGACCCGGAGGCCGGCGTCACGCTTGCGAGGAAACTCCTCGAAATGGAGCGGCAGATGCCCGACTCCATACGGACCATGGCGATTTCGCATCCCCCATCGCGCGAACGACTCGAGGCGATGGAGAATCTTGCCGCGAGGCTGCCGCGAAGAGACGGAACGATCCTCGGCGAGGAGAAATACAAGGAGATAGTGAGGAAAGAATAGTCAGCAAATCCCGTGGATTAAGGAGGAGCAACTCATGAGCGACCGTGCGGGAAAAGTTCAGACGGTGCTGGGGCTTGTTGAGCCGCCGCAGTTGGGGTTTACCCAAACCCATGAGCATATCCTGTGTAATTTGCTGCCCGAGCCGATACGCAAGGAGTATGTGGGCGAGCCGATCACACTTGAGAACGTGGGCTATCTCCGGCGCAATTGGCTGAACAATCCACAAAATTTGAGCCTGACCAGTGAGGCGGAGGCCGTCGAGGAATTGAAACGCTACAAAAACTCAGGCGGCGGAACTATCGTCGAACTGACTCCGATCGGCACCTGCCGCGATCCCGGAGGACTCGCCCGCGTCTCTCTCGCCACCGGCGTTCATGTCGTGATGGGAACCAGTTTTTACAACGCGGCCTTTCATCCGCCCGAGACACAAAAACTTTCGGAGGAGGGCATCGCGCAGATATTCATAAACGAGATCACTGGCGGCGCGGACGGCACAGGCATGAAAGCCGGGATCGTGGGCGAGATCGGCCTCGACTGGCCGCTGTATGAGAGCGAGGCGAAGGTCTTGCGGGCGGGCGCGCTCGCTCAGGCGCGGTCAGGCGCCGCATTGAACATTCACCCGGGTCGCGCGCCCAATGCGCCTCTGGATGCGATGCGAATTGTCAAGGAGACCGGCGGAAATCCCGAGCGGACGGTCATGAGCCATGTCGAGCGAACGCTGTTCAGCCTCGACGCGATGCTCAGGCTCGCGGAAACCGGCTGCTATCTCGAGTTCGACCTCTTCGGCCAGGAGTCGAGCTATTATCCTATCGGCGACATCGATATGCCCAACGACGCCACGAGGGTTGATTACCTTATCGGCCTCGTCAAGCATGGTTACGGGGACAAGCTGCTTGTGTCGCAGGATATCTGCCACAAGACGCAACTCGCCCGCTATGGCGGCGACGGATATAACCACATCCTCGAAAACGTGCTCCCCATCATGCGCCGCAAAGGAATGAGCAACGATGACGTCGAGGCGGTGACGGTGCGGAACCCGGCCAGGATGCTTGCATTTGTATAGAAGGCTCACCACCAAGACACCAAGGCACAAAGAAAACATAAGTGTCGCGTATACCCAGCTTTGTGCCGCGGTGTCTTGATGGTTAGATTCTCTATTCGTGGAATTCGTTCTGTGCTTTGTCCCGCGTTTCGCGGGATGTGATTCGTGTTCCCCAATCCTATTTAAGGAGAAAAATTATGAAAGTTATCGCGTTCAATGCCAGTCCTCGAAAAAACGGAAACACGCAAAGTTTACTTGAGGCCGTGCTGAAGGGAGCAGCAAGTAAAGACGCGGAGACACGGCTTGTCAATCTGCGCGAATTAAACGTCAAGGGCTGCCTCGGTTGCGATGCCTGCAAGAACGACCTCGGCAAATGCGTTCAGAAAGACGATCTGTCGCCGCTACTGCAGGAGATGAAAGACTGCGATGCCGTCGTTCTCGGTACGCCTGTCTACTGGTTCCACGTCAGTTCCCAGTTCAAGGCGCTGGTCGACAGACTTTACTGCTTCTACGGCTGGGAAGTGAATCCGGACACATGGGAAGTGAAAGAGATAAATGCGTTCCCGGAAGGCAAGAAATTTGTTATCGTGACCTCCCGCGGCGATCAGGAAAACGCGAGGACGGTTCCACACCTTTACAAGCATCTGAACGAGTGGCTGAGTGTCGTGGCGACCGGTATGCGAGCTTCTTCGACCCAGTTCCTTAATCATTACGGCTCGATGAACCAGAAAGATTCCGCGCGCGACGATTCGGAATTGACAAGCAAGGCCGAGTCCATCGGCATGTCGCTTGTTCAATGAGCATTCGTGAGCACGTGCTACTGAGTTTACGGGTCATCGTCGTGAGCCGGAACGCGAAGCTGAAAAACCACTGGGCTATGATCCGAAAAGAACTCCCCAAACTTGCCGCCGTCATATGGGTCGCCTGGATAAGGATTCGAGCCGCTCCATAAAGGGCGCATCGCCTCCACGAGGTCGATTATTTCGAGACCGAAATCGCGGTCCATCTCGCTCGTGAATCGCTCGTTAAACATCACATGGTCGTAAGGTTTGGGGGAACGCGGGTTCGTGTTGGTGGGCCTGCACTCATCGTTGAGGGACACAAAACCGCCGGGAGTGATCTTGGCGAGTTCGGCTGCGTTCTGGATGTTCATGTCCCCTAATATGATGAAGTCTTTCTCCGACTCATTATTCTCCGCAATCCACGCTGCGATCCCTTCGAGTTCGTTCTTTCTCCATTCGCGTTCGGAGGCTTCCGCCCTTAGGTGAACCGATATCAAGACAAAATCGAGATTTCCCCCGGGAGTTCGGAAACCGAACGCATAAGGCACCCTGTCATATTCATCGTTGTGTGATCTGTCGTCCGCCAGGAAACCGTTCGGCAGGTCATCTGCATATTCAATGCGGTCCGGCCTGAAGAACGCAACCCACCACTCTGTGCCCGTGCCATTCGAATGGATAATCTCATTCGGCCCCGTGTCCTCTTCAGAAAGTATGTAGTCGGACTGATGATTCAACATTTCGTCAAAGAATTGCGATGCCTCATTGTCCGCGGCTACCGGCGAGCCGTCGGGGTAATCGAAGTCGCCATAAGGCGGAGCCACCAATTCCTGAATGACCGCAATATCGCATTCATCCAGAATGGCGGCCAGATGCCTATGGTCCTTGCTCTTGTAATGGCCGAGGAACTTGATGTTGAAGGAGCAGATAGTTATCGAGTCGCCTTCAGTGTCGGCCGGCATTCCTGCGACCGGCAGACTGCCCCCGACTCTCAGCGAGGTATGCGTCCCGGCGCAGCCAATGAAAATGAGGCTTGCCAAAAGCATGGCCAAAAGCCTGTATCGGTTCTTATCCATTTTTGCTTTTGCAGTCACTTCCCCTAATAATACTTGTTGACAATTGGCCATGCGTTTCTCCATTTCATGCGCACACAGATATTACCCAGACAAGGCGGTGTAGTCAAGAACCAACGCTTGCAAGAAGGGGGGCCGCGCGAAGCGCGGGGTTTCTCGTTTCTGGTTTCTGGTTAAGAAAGACAAAAAGAAGAAAAGCCTGAGAAACAGAGAGATTGCTTCGCTACGCTCGCAATGACAAACTACGTAGTATTAAGTTGTCACGAAATAATTTAGTACGTGCTGCTGACTGATGAATCTCGAGAAAGCAACACGCCCTTCAAGTCGCGAGAAGGCGCTGTATTGCCTCGAGGAGGCCGGGGATGTCGTGCTGGCTGGCCTCGATATGAATGGGGATGCCAAGTTCCTTGGCGGTCTCGGTGGTGATGGGGCCGATGCTCGCGAAGCACGTCTTGGATTTGATTTTCTCGAGCCGCTCCTTGCCGAGTATTTGACCGAAATTGCGAACAGTCGATGAACTCGTGAACGTGACGAGGCTGATATCCCCCGCCAAGAGGCGCTCGATGGCGTCACTGTCGGCCTCTTCTTCGAGGATGGTGCGATACACGTCTACCTCGACCGCCTCGCCGCCGAGCTTCCGGATTTCGTCGGGCAACAGACTGCGCGCGATGTCAGCGCGCGGAAGAAGAATTCTCTTTCCCTTGACCTCTCCCGCCTTCTTAAGCGATTCGACAACCGATTCGGCGACGTATTTCGGAGGAACCATATCCACGCGCAGGTAATACCTGCGCACCTCGTCTGCGGTCGCCGAGCCGATCGCGCATATCTTGATTCCCTTGAGGTCGCGGATATCGCGGCTGCGTTCGAGCAATCGGTCGATGAACCTGCCGACTGCGTTCACGCTTGTGAACACGAGCCAGTCGAACGATTCGATCTCGTCGAGGGCCCTGTCCAGCGGGCCGAAGTCTTCCGGGTCCGCGATTCTGATGGTAGGCATCTCGACGGCCTCAGCGCCTAGAGCTTCAAGCGCCTCGACGAACTCGCTCGATTGTGCGCGCGAGCGCGTCACGATAATGCTTCTTCCGAATAGCGGACGCGACTCGAACCAGTTGAGTTGCTCACGAAGCTTGACTACCTCGCCGACTATTGTGATCGCAGGCGCCTTGAGGCCCGCCGTCTCGACCTTCTGAACGATGTCTGCGAGCGTGCCCGTCACGGTCTGCTGTTCCGGTTTGGTTCCCCATCGGATGACGGCAACGGGCGTCTCGGGGCTGCGCCCGTGCCTTGTAAGCTGCTCGACGATTCGCGGCAGATTCTTGATGCCCATATAGAACGCGATAGTGCCAGCGCCGGTCGCGATCTTCGCCCAGTCGATGGCGCTCTCGTCCTTGGTTGGATCTTCATGACCCGTGATAAGCGCGAAGGTGGACGTGAGATCGCGGTGGGTAACTGGTATGCCTGCGTAGGCGGGCGCGGCAATGGCCGCGGTTATGCCCGGAACAATCTCGAACGGGATGCCTGCTTCGACGAGGGCGAGAGCCTCCTCACCGCCTCGCCCGAAGACGAACGGGTCGCCGCCCTTCAGTCGCGCGACCGTTTTTCCCTCCGATGCCTTAGCGACGATGAGATTATTGATGTCCTCTTGTTCGAGTGTGTGTTGGCTCCCCTTCTTGCCGACGTAAATCTTCTCGGCGCCGGGCCTGCAAAATGACAGGAGCCTCGGATTTGAAAGATAGTCGTAAATGACAACATCCGCCTTCCTGAGGCACTCGAGTCCCTTGACGGTGATGAGCGACGGATCACCCGGGCCCGCGCCTATCAGATAGACTAGTTTCCTGTCGGCGGACATTCCTCGTACCCCCTGATTTCGTCGAGTATCTCTTTTGCGCCCATCATGATGAGGCGGCCGGCGACGCGATTGCCGAGTTCTTCAGGTTCGGCGGGGTCTCCGGTATCTTGCGCGCGGACTATCTTCTCGCCCCATATTGAAGCGACGACGCCATAAAGAACCAGCGAGCTGTTCTCCATGCGCGCGTGCGCGCCGACGGGAACCTGACATCCGCCCTCAAGCCGGGCCATGAGCGCGCGTTCCGCACGAATAGCGCACTCGGTTTCCGCGTGGTTGAGGGGCCGAATGACTTCTTCGACGAACGGGTTGTTCTCGCGAATCTCGATGCAGAGCGCCCCCTGGCCGACCGCGGGAATGACCTTGTCCAGCTCGATGATTTCCGTAATGACCTCTTGCCTGCCGAGCCGCCTGATGCCCGCACATGCGAGCAAGAGCGCATCGTATTTGCCTTCCTCGACTTTTCGCAGGCGCGTGTCGAGGTTTCCGCGCAAGTCGGCGACCTGCAACTCGGGACGAGCCGCAAGCAGTTGCGCCTTTCGCCTGAGACTGCACGTTCCGATGACCGCGCCCGGCGGCAGTTCCGAGAACTTCTTGTGGCCGCGCGATACAAGCGCATCGCGCGCGTCCTCGCGCATGGGGACGGCGCCGATCTGCAAGCCCTTCGGCAATTCCGTCGGCAGGTCTTTCATGCTGTGGATCGCCATGTCCACGTCGCCTGAGAGGAGTTCGTTCTCGATCTCTTTCGTGAACAGGCCTTTCCCGCCGACTTTCGCCAGCGGCACATCTGCGATTTTGTCGCCGCTGGTCGAAATCTTCTTGATATGGAAATCGAGGTCCGGGCGATAGGCCTTTATTTGGTCCGCCACCCATTGCGTTTGTGTCATCGCGAGTTTGCTTCCGCGCGAACCGATGATGATGAGTGTCTTGCCGCCTTGACCTGTGTTCATAAAAAGCTCTCAGCCAGAATGGCGGAATAAACATGCTGATAGAATTTATTTTGGATTTTGGATTTTGGATTTTGGATTGAAAAGAAGAATTTTACCACGGGGGCCACGGGAAAGCACTGAGAATAGGAGATGCTTGTATCCATATCCGGTTTCCCCAAACTCTTGATGCGTCTCATGCATTCCGTTCGTGTTATTTGTGCAAATCTCGTTCTCAACGTATTCATTCTTTCTTTGAACCTCTGCGCCTTTGTCTCCAAATCCCCTCTTTCCCCCTTTCCCAAAGGGGGATGAAGAGACTGTCCCGTAATTCTGTAGGTGCGAATTTATTCGCATGCGCGATGTGAAAAAAGCCCGAAAACATTATGCGAATAAATTCGCACCCACAGAATCCTGCGCTCGTTTGCCAATTACGGGACAGTCTCTGAAGGGGGATTTCTACAGCCCAAACAGTTTCTTGAGCGCTTCGATGTATTTGTATTCGGTGCCTTGCCAGGCCTCTTTCCTCAAGGTTTGTGTTGGCTCGTTCAGTATCTTATTGACGATACGCTCGGTCAGGTACTCGATCTCCTGCTTATCCTTTTCATTCAGGTTCGGCATCTTGTTGAGCGAGCGCGCGAGCTCCGACTTGCGAATCGTGTGGAGCGCTTCATGAAAATCCTTTATCACGATGGCGACGTCGAGCGTCTCGAAATACGCCATGAGTTTGTCGGTTTCGGCCTCGATAATCGTCGAGCAGTGTTCGAGTTCTTTCTCGCGGAATGATAGGTTTTCGTCAACCACTTTCTGAAGGTCGTCGATATTGTAGAGGTAGACGTTGTCAATGTCCTCGACATCAGGATGAATGTCGCGCGGGACTGCTATGTCGATGAGCAGGATCGGCTTGTTACGCCGCGCGCGCAGGACCGGCGGCAGATGCTTGGGGAAAATGATATAGTGCGGCGCGCCGGACGTGCTGATGACGACGTCGGCCCGGTGCATATTGTCCACGAATGCGTCAAAGCTGATCGCCATTCCTTCATATTGCCTGGCCAGTTCCACTGCTTTCTCGTACGTGCGATTCGCCACGATGACCGCGTTCACGCCCTTGTCCACGAGGTGCTTGAGCGTGAGCTCGCCCATCTCGCCCGCGCCGATAATCATCACGGTCTTGTCCGAGAAATCGCTGAAGATTTTCTGGCCGAACTCGACCGCGACCGAGGCGATGGAGACCTTGCGCTCGCCGATTGCGCTCGATGCGCGCACATTCTTGGCGACACCGAACGCGCGTTGGAACAGGCTGTTCAAAACTTTTCCCGTGACGCCTTCCTCGAGCGCGAACATGTATGCGCGCTTGGCCTGGCCGAGCACCTCGGCTTCGCCCACGACCATTGAATCGAGACTGCATCCGACGGTGAACAGATGGCGGACCGCATCGCGGTTGTAGTAATGATAGAGGTGCGACGCGAATTTAGCCGTTTCCACCTGATGGAACTCCGACAGGAACCGGGCTATATCGCCGGAGCGCTTCTCGATCTCGGGCGCAGCCGCATACACCTCGACCCGGTTGCAGGTGGAGAGGACGACGATCTCGGTGTCGGGCAAACGCTCCTTCAACCCGATGAGCGCGCGAGGGAGCGTCTGATCGTTGAACGCGATTTTCTCCCTCACTTCGACCGGCGCGGTCTTATGATTTAGGCCTACAACAAGAATTCCCATGGCGGATTCGCGCAGCGCCTCCTCACTTCAAAAACTCGTGCGGGCCGCTGGCCAGGAGCCTCGTTCCAAGAAAAGTGAAAACCACAAAGACGAAAGCGACGATGGTGAGATGCGCCACCCGTTTTCCGCGGGCGACGGCAAGCAGCCGGATATGAAACAACGCCGCATAGAGCAGCCACGTGATACCGGTGAACAAGATCTTGGGATCGTTGGGCCAATTAGGGCCGAGTATCTTCGATTTGTGCGCCCAATAGACGCCCACGAAAATAGCGAAGGTGAACAGCGGAAATCCCATGTTGATCAGCTTCTGATTCAGATCGTCCAGAACTTCCAGAGAGGGCAGCCGGTGAAACACGGAGTTGAACGACTTCTTCGACTTTAGTTGCCGCCGTTGGAGCAGATACATGACCGCGGCTGAGAAAGCGACGGCGAACGTCGCGTACCCGACGAAAGCGAACACAACGTGCAGGTAGAACCAGCCGCTCTTGAGCTTCGGGTCCATTTCGGCGGGCGCGCCCGCGATGAACCCCGCCACCAAAGTGAAAACCGCCACAAACGGGATAATGAACGAGGACAGAGTCGGAAGCTCGAAGGAATACTCGACTATAAAGTAAACCAGCGCGACAGCCCAGATGAAGAACGAGAGCGATTCGAACATGTTTGAGACGGGCAAATAACCGACTGCCTGCCACCGCAGCACAAAAAACAGCGTCAGCAGGATGAATGCGGCGACTGCGACGACATTCGCATAGCGCGGCTGGAACTTGATCGGCGAAAACAGGTAGCCCACAGCCAACGCGCTGCTGGCCAGGAAGCAGAACATGGCCATGTAGAAGCTTGTCATCTGCACGATATCGGCAGTCAAGGCGTTTGCTCCATCGTCTCGGGCGCGTACGCGCATTCGTTAATCAAGTCTTCAATCGCTTTCCTCGCGGCGGCCTCTCCCTGCTCGCGGTATGTCTTCTCGATGTGCGCGTTCGCGAGTTTCTCGAACACCTGCTGCCGCCGCTCAGGGTCAGACACCTCGCGTATAACGAGCGGGCGATACTCGCGCATCAACAATAAGAGACCGGCGTACTCCTCGCCATACTGCCGATCGAGTTCCTTGCGTATCCTTTTCGCGAGCGCCGGAGAAGCGCCACCCGTCGAGATGCTGATCACGAGGTCGCCGCGGCGCACTTGCGAGTTCACGTAGAAATTGCACAACCCGGGAACGTCTACGACGTTCACGAGCATCGACCGCTTCGTCGCGGCCTTTGCGACCGATTCATTGACCGTCCGGTCGTTAGTTGCGCTGACGACGAGGAACTTGCCGTCGAGGTCTCTCGGCCGGAACGCGCGTTTCGTTATCTGGACTTCTTCGAGGGCCTCAATCTCAGGAAGCAATTGGGGACTGACAACGTGCACGCGCGCGCCCGAGACGATCAGCGACTCGATCTTCCGCAGCGCGACCGCGCCGCCGCCAACCACGAGAACCGGGACTTTCTCGAGGTTAAGGGATATCGAGTAGGGAACCGGCCTCCGTATCTCGTCGTCGTGCGAGTTCATTACCCCTCACTGCGCGATCGTCACCGACGTGCCGATGGGCGTCAACATGTAGAGCTCCTCAGCCTCTTGCGGGAACATGCGCGGACACCCGTTGCTCGATTCCCAGCCTACTGTCGAGGGGTCGATTGTTCCGTGGATGCCGTAGTCCGCTCCAATACTCGGGTCAAGCGGCTTCAGCGCCATCCACCGGGTTCCGAGTTCATTATGCGGATCACCGGGGTCTACCGGCCCCTTGTTCGACCACCACGTCGGGTTCTTTATCTTGTCATTGATGACGAATTCGCCCAGGGGCGTGCAACCGTGTTTCCCGAGGCCGACTTTATATGATTTAAAGAATTGGCGGTGACTGTTAAGCGTGAGCTTGAACTCTGATTTATCGACCAGAATCGAGAACTCGGGGTTCGGAATCAGGATCCTCTTATTGGGTTTGACGTTCGCCGGGTCGGCGATGTCGTTTATCCTGCACAGCAGGTCAACGGTCGTATTATTCTTGATCGCAATTGTCACCATCGAATCGCCGCGCTTTACGAGATACGGCTTCTTGAATTCGTCCTCGACCGGCAGCAGGAACAGGCGCAGATTCAAGTCGCCGAGAAGCTGCTCGGCAACTTCGCGCGTCTGGGGCGTCGAGGCCTGCATCATCGCCTCCTCATATCGTGTTCGCGCTTCGTCCAGCTTGCCTTCGGACTCGGCGATGCGCCCAAGGCCCGATTTCGCGAGGCTGCCGAATTCGCCCGCCTGCGGCATCGCAGCTACGCGGGCATAGCGCGCCGCGGCCTCGGCCTTCCTCCCGAGATTTTCGAAACAGTTGGCGATGTAGTAGTCCGCCTCGATTGCGTGAGGGTTGTCCTTGACTTTTTCCAGGACCTGCCATTTCTGGAGAGCCTCGTCATATTTGCCGCCGCACTGTTTAATCAGCGCCAGATGCCGCAAGCTCTCGGGCGCTGCATCAGAGCGAGGATATTTTTGAGCAATCTGGTCGAACAGGGCCTCGGCCTGCGCCCATTGCTTCGCCTCATACAGCGCCTGTGCGGCCGCGAACTTGCTGGCCGAATCGCGCTGCATCTTCTTTTGGCTGTAGAAATATAGTCCGCCTACCAGGGCAGCCAGCAGCAGTATGACAATCAAACCTATGGCTATAGTGCTCTTGCTCATACAACAAAACTCCTCCTAAGAAACTGGGGACGAAAAAGGGGAAAAAGGGACTTCAATCAACTCAGCGGACACAAGCGATCCAGTGTTTAGTTTACAGGACTGGAGTGAATTTTTCAACACCGAAACCGGAGAGAAAGCGGGACCACGAAAAAGAAGAAGCTTGGGAACCACGGATGAATCCCGCAAAGAGCGGGAATTGGCACGGACTTAAAGACGGCTTCCAACAACAAAGATAGGGGGGTCTTTGGTTGACGAGTTTCTGCGTAGCGCTGTATAGTATGATGATACTTGCGAATAAATTCGCACTTACGGAATTGCGGGCAGTCTCAAATAGGCCGTTCCGCTTAATTCGGGGACACGATGTCCCGCCTGCGGCGGGATGTCCCCGAATTAGGAGGTATTTCTTTCACAGGCGCTCCGCCGGGGGTTGGGCCGGGTGCTTAAATGAGGACATCATGAGAAATTTCCGTACCCTTTTCGTTTCAGCGGTTCTATTGGCAGCCGCTTCGGCAATAATGGTCGCTTGCGGCGGCAACAACGCCAACCAGCGATTCCGCACCATGCCCATCGAGCGCGGCGAGGTCGTGCAGACAGTGAAGGCGACCGGCGTCATCCAGCCTATCAAGCTGGTGCAGGTCGGCACGCAAGTGAATGGTCCCATCAAGAAACTCTATGTCGATTTTAACGACCGGGTGAAGGCCGGCCAGACAGTTGCGCAGATTGACCCCGCCGCCTACGAGGCGCAAGCAGCTCAGAATGAGGCGAATTTGCGCAGGAGCATCGCCGACGTGGAACAGATTGGAGCCAGGTTGCGCCAGGCCGAAAGAGACCTGACTCGGACGAAGGAGTTGGCGGCGCAGGGTCTTGTTGCGGCATCTGCGCTCGATGCGGCGGTTGCGAATCGGGATGCGCTGACGGCACAACTCAAGCTGGGCCGCGCAGTGGTCGAGCAAAGCAGGGCTGCGCTGAACCTCTCTCAGACCAACCTTGGATACACGACGATCAAAGCGCCGGTCGATGGCGTCGTCATTGACCGCAATGTGAACGAAGGGCAGACGGTCGTGGCAAGCCTGACGGCCCAAACGCTCTTCGTTATCGCGACCGACCTCAGACATATACAACTGGAAGCGAGCATTCCCGAGGCCGATGTCGGGAAAATACGGGTGGGCCAGCCCGTGAGCTTCACGGTTGACTCCTATCCCGAAGAGGATTTCCATGGCACTGTGGCCCAGATACGCCTCGCCGCCGCCACGCTTCAAAACGTGGTCACCTATCCGGTGATTATCAACGCCGACAATCCCGACGAGAAACTTTTCCCCAACATGACCGCCAACATTTCATGCGAGGTTGCTCGCCGCCAGAATGCTCTCAAACTGCCGAATGCCGCGCTTCGCTTCAAGCCCCCGCAAGTTTCCTCGGAGAATACTTCCCGCTCCGCGACTTCCGGGCCGGAGGCAAAGGCGTCACCGGAACGCGCAAACCGCGCGACGGTCGGGATACTGGAGCCAAAGGGGCCGAAAGCGGCAACCGTTACGCTCGGTATAACGGATGGGGCTTTCACTGAAGTCGTTGCCGGAGAGCTTCGCGAAGGGCAAGAAGTCATAATGGGGCTCGCCGAACAGGGCGCCAAAGAGGGCACGGTGAACCCGTTCGCTCCGCCACGCTTCCCAACGCAGAGGCCGCCGCGTCGATAGCAGGAAACATGCTGATTACACTTGAGAACGTCGCGAAGATTTACCGCATGGGCGAGGTCGAAATCCCCGCTTTGCGGGGAGTCTCGTTCCATATAGAGCACGGCGAGTTCACGGCGATCATGGGCGCGTCGGGCTCCGGCAAGAGTACTCTGCTCAGTGTTCTCGGGTGTCTCGACAGTCCCACGAGCGGCCGGTATCTGCTTGAAGAACAGGATGTCACCTCTCTCTCGGGAGACGCGCTCGCCCGTATCCGCAACCGCAAGATCGGGTTCGTATTCCAGAATTTCAACCTGCTCCTGGCCCGCACCTCTGCGCTCGAAAACGTCGAACTCCCTCTCGTTTATGGCTCGAGGCTCTCAAATCGCGAGAAACGCGAACGCGCGATCTCGGTGATAAAGCGGGTAGGACTCGAGGATCGCCTCCGCCACCAGCCGAGCCAGCTCTCGGGCGGACAGCAGCAGCGCGTGGCCATCGCGCGCGCCCTCGTCAACCGCCCTTCGTTGATTCTGGCGGATGAGCCGACCGGAAACCTCGATACGAAGTCGAGCCGTGAAATAATGGCCATTTTTCAAGAACTCAATGCCGAAGGCATCACGATTATCGTGGTCACGCATGAAGAAGATATCGCCCGCTACACGCGGCGGGTGATCACGCTAAGGGACGGACAGATGATATAAAGTGTGAAATGTCTAAAGTGATCTAAAGCGTCTAAAGTGTTAAGCCAAATAGTCAATCGATTGCGGATTGGCGATTGCGGATTGAAACGGCCAGCGAATGAAGAGGGCAGGCCCTGAAAACTATGGCGGGTCATTCAGGAAGTTGTAGATCATGAACGCGATTGTAGTACTGCGTATTGCCGTTCGCGCCTTGCTCAGAAACAAGGGGCGTTCCCTGCTGACAACGCTCGGGATCATCGTCGGCATCGCCGCGGTGATCGCCGTTGTCGCCGTGGGGCAGGGCGCCACCGCGATGATCAATGACCAGATAAAAAGCATGGGCAACAACCTGATGGTCGTCTTCCCCGGAAGCGTGCGAATGGGTGGGTTTCACAGCGGGATGGGCAGCCAG
>CAYVDS010000048.1:0-1942 GCA_964450145.1 uncultured bacterium | reverse complement strand
TTACGGCTGACGACGCCGAGGCGATCCTTCAGGAGTCCGAATACGTTCAGGCAGTCACTCCCATCGTTCGCACCGGCGCGCAGGTGGTGTACCAGGAGAACAACTGGCCCACCATCGTCCAGGGCGCGACCCCGACTTATCTGGATGTTCGAAACTGGGAAGTGGCGCAGGGAAACTTTTTCACGGAATCGGAGGTGCTCACTGCCGCGCGCGTCTGCGTGCTGGGAGTGACCGTCGCACAGGAGTTGTTCGGCGAGGAAGACCCCGTCGGCAAGACCATCCGCATCAGGAATATGGTGTTCCGCGTCATTGGTGTGTTGGCCCGGAAGGGAAGCGCTGCATGGGGTCAGGACCAGGATGACACGATCGTCATCCCATGGACAACCGTTCGTCGCGTTCTCCAGAACTCACCCTTCAGCGACGTCAATCAGATTCTCGTCAGCCTTGTTTCGCTTGACGCCATCGAGCCGGCCCGCGAGGAAATTGGAGCTATCTTGAGGCAGCGCCACCATCTCACGCCGGACACCGATGACGACTTTACTATAATGGACATGACGGAGGTCACCCAGATGACGACGCAGGTTTCGCGCCTCATGACCATCCTTCTGACCGTTATCGCGTCCATCTCGCTTGTGGTCGGCGGAATCGGCATCATGAACATCATGCTCGTTTCGGTCACTGAGCGCACGCGCGAGATCGGCCTGCGCATGGCAGTGGGCGCAAGAAAGAAGGACATCTTGCTTCAGTTCCTCGTCGAGGCCGTCGTCCTCGCTGGCATCGGCGGCATTTTGGGGATTGCGCTTGGTGTCGGCGCAGCGCAGATAATCTCGAGAACAAACAACTGGCCCGTGTTTACTTCCGCCGGCTCGATTACGCTGGCGCTGGCCTTCTCCGCCGCCGTCGGCGTCTTCTTCGGCTTCTATCCCGCGTGGCGCGCCTCTCGCCTCAACCCCATCGAAGCGCTCCGGTATGAGTAGGCCTGTTCAGAGTCTACTCCGCAATTCCGTAGGTGCGAATTTATTCGCAGGCGCAATGCGAAAAGAGCCCGAAAACTTTATGCGAATAAATTCGCACCTACAGAATCCCATCTTGGTTCGTCAATTACGGGACAATCTCGAAAAGGCGATTTTTGCTTGGGAAACCTATTGTTTGTCGCTGATTTTTCCTCTGCGCCCTCTGCGCCTTTGCGGTGAAAGGGGGCTCTTTTGGACAGTAGCTTTCGCTTCGTCGCGACCACCGACTTTCGACTTGTGACCTTCGACCTTCAAACCCTCGTGATCAGTGCCTGAGTTCGATTGCAATCGGCTTCTTTCGGTCGTGCTTGCCGGTGACATTGACGTAAAACGCGCGGATTTGCTCCATGTCGGCTTCGATGTCTCCACTCGGCGTAATAATAGGACCGACGCCTCCCGCTTTGCGGGCGTAGTCAATGAACCCCAACACAATCGGCACATTGGCGCCACGGGCTATATGATAGAACCCCGACCGCCAATAAAGGACGCTCTTGCGTGTTCCTTCCGGAGCGATGATCAGGACGAATTTATCATGCTCGCGAAAGGCCTCAACCATCTGCGCCACGACGCCGTGAGGCTTCGAGCGATCGATAGGAACGCCTCCCAGCCACTTGAATAATGCGCCGAATGGCCCGCGAAAGAGGCTGTCTTTTCCCATCCAGTTAGCTCTTATTCTGAAAGGAAACGCTAAGAGCAGCCCCAAGGGCAAGTCCCAGTTAGTTGTGTGCGGCGCGGCAATCACGACATATTTAGGAGCGTCCGGCGCTGCACCCTCAGTGCGCCATCCAAGAACTTTCAGCAGAGCCAGCGACACCCCATGCAGGAGCGTATTCAGAATAGGTGTCTCAAAGATCGTGCGACGCATAACCTTCAACCTCCTTATCAGTATGAACGAGGAATCGCTTTCCCGTTCATCAGAGAGTAAGGGC
>CAYVDS010000047.1:0-27119 GCA_964450145.1 uncultured bacterium | reverse complement strand
AGGTTATTCTGGGGACGTCGCCCTCGGAACCATGGACTGGGGACAACGTTTTCAAGAGAGCTTGCGATATGGGCCACCGTTGAATAGGAGAGAAACTTATGAGTATTAGCATTGTGGTAGAACAAATCGTTGCGAGGTTAGACCTAAGGGGAACGAAGTGTCCCATCAATTTCGTGAAAACGAAGTTGAGGTTGGAAGAGATGAAAGCGGGCGAAATTCTGGAGCTGTGGATAGATGACGGCGAGCCGATGCGGAATGTGCCGAGGTCTGTAAAGGAAGAAGGCCACAAGATCATAAGAGCAGATAAGATCGATAACTCCTTCCGGCTGCTCGTTCTTAAGGGCGGGGGCGATTCGGATGGTAGATAAGTTCATCGAAGACGGGACCAGCAAAGTGGGCGTGGACGTGCAGGTTGAAGGCAAGACGGGCGAGATTGATTTTGCCACTCTGAAGTCAGGCGGGCTTATCAAGCAGAGACAGAGGGATAAGTTCACGGTCCGGCTGCGATGTCCCGGCGGCAGGGTCCCGATTTCGAAGCTCGAGAAAGTCGTTGAGGTCGCGAAGAAATACGCCGAGTACGTGCATTTGTCGTTCAGGCAGTCAATCGAGCTCACGTATGTCGACTACCGCAATTTCAAAGCGATACACGATGAGCTTGCGAAAGTGGACCAGAAAATCGCATCGTGCGGCACGCGGGTCAGAGTGCCGACCGCCTGTTCCGGCTGCGAGTATAATCCTAACGGATTAATGGACACGCAGAAAATGGCAAAGTTCGTGGACGAAAAATTCTTCGGTCACGATCTGCCTCATAAGTTCAAGATATCGTTTTCGGGCTGTCCGATAGATTGCGCGCGAACGAACGAGATGGACCTCGGTTTCCAGGGCGCGGTGAAACCGGTGTGGCAAAGGGAGACGTGTATCGGTTGCAGGATATGCGCGAGCGCCTGCAAGGAGGGCGCTATCGAGAGTCATCCGGAGACGGGGGAACCCGTCTACTTCCCAGAGAAATGCTTGTATTGCGGAGATTGTATCCGCGCGTGTCCGACCGACAGTTGGCAAGAAGGCGCTAAAGGCTGGGTTGTGCGGGTCGGCGGCAGGCACGGCAGGCATCCAATTATTGCAAACAGAATAGCCGAGTTCTTGTCCGACGAGGACGTGCCCGGATTTATAGACTTCACGCTCAGATGGTACGAGGAGAACGGCAAGGATCTCGGGAGAACCAGAATCGGGGCCATCCTTCAAATTCCGGCGAAATGGGATTCATATGTGAGCGCGCTGCGCGAAGAGTTCGGAAGCCTTGTTCTCAGCAATCCCAAGCCGCCGCGCAGCATTGAGATTCATTTTGATTAGACTTCAAATCCCATCGTAGAGCTTGTCCACTTCATCATACAGCACATCGAAAACCAGATCGTGAGGTTTGATCTTGACCTCGGTCATGAACTCGGGGAGGTGGTCGTGTGCCCGCGTGAAGCCTGCGCGCGTGTTGAACTCGTGTTCGGTCCGGAGGACATACTTGCCGAGTTCAATGAGGTCGGCCTCGGTGTACGGCTTCCCGTTGAGCGCGCTTAAGAGTCTTGTCAGGAAAACGTTGTAGCCGGCGAGGCCGCGGGATGAGAACATACACATGCCGAGCGAGTCGATGAATCCCATCTGTATCTGCATATATCGGGATTTTTCGACTTTGCCTTCGGGATTATGCACGGTTTGATCGTACATGATGCCCGCAGTGTGATCCGCGCCCATGGGACTGGTGCAGTAAGTGACGCCGACGATCTTGTTGCTCTGCGGGTGGTGCGCCGGAATCGCCTGTCCCTTCACGACCGGAACACGTTTGACGCCGAGAATCTTTCCTGTCACCGCCGCCCCACTCCCAATCATTCTTCCGCGGATGGTACCCTTTGCGACCTCCTGAATAAGCTCGATTGCGCTCTCGCTATCGCCGAACTTGATGTGGCCCGATTCCATGACCACGCCAAGCGCGGCGCCCGTCTCGATTGTGTCGAGGCCGTAGTCGTTCAGCAGCCGGTTCATGAGGGCGATCGCGTCGATATCGTGGATGAGCAGGTTCGAGCCCAGCATCGCGACGGTCTCGTATTCGACGCCGCCGACGAGGAACTTATGCGATTTGTCGTGATAGGCGATGGAACACCGAATCGGGCAACTCGGTGAGCAACTGTGCATTTTTGCGCCTCGGCTCCTCGCGATTTCGACTATTACCGCCCCTTGTATTTTCTCGGCGTATTCGTACGAGCCAGCGCTGAAGTTCGCGGTCGGAAGGGTCCCGATGGCGCTTACGCTCGGGATGCCGCCCGGCGTGCCGACAGTCCTGAGTTGTTCGAGGAAGCCTTTGCATTCACGGAGTGCTTTCACGAACTCGCGCGCGGCTACTGTAAACGCTTCTTTGTCCTTTGGCTGGACCGGGTGAGCGCCTGAGTCGTCGATAATGATCGCCTTGAGACCCTTCGAGCCCATGACGGCGCCCATACCGCCACGGCCCGCATGGCGATTCGGCAGGCCTTCCATGTCGCTGCCAGCCACGCTCGGGCCGGCAGGACGCATCTCGCCCGCCTGCCCGGTGGGCGTTATGGAAACGTGTTGGCCGTATTTGTTGCGAAGCCGGTCACAGGTGGCGTAATTCCCGAGGCCGGCCAAATCTCCAGCCTCCTCGAGAGAGCATTTATCTTTATCGATTTTGAGCACATGGAACTTGTCGTCGTTCGGCAGCCCCTCGACCACGACGGCTGCGATGGCCAAACGCGCGAGTTTCAGCGAAGCCGTTCCTCCCGAGTTGCTTTCCTTGATGCCTCCGGTGAGCGGACTTTTGGCGCCGATCGACAGGCGTTCGGAACACGGCGCGCCTGTGCCTGCGAGGAGGCCAGGCGCTATGACGAGTTTGTTGTGACGGCCAATAGGATCACATGCGGGCGGAACTTCTCTGCTGATGACAGTGGAAGTCAGGGCCCGCCCGCCGAGAGCCGCATATTCTGCGGGAACCTCTTCGAACCGCGCAGTGAGGTCGGCCATATTGACTCTGAGTAGCTTCTTCATGGGTTACTCCTTAAGAAATGTTGCCAGGGGTCATCAGGTCTACACGGTGTGTTGTCCAAATGAGATCTCGCCTCACGATTCTACTGGGATTGTCATTCTGAGGAGCGAAGCGACGAACAATCTCTCATTTCCCTGCGAATTTTACATTGCAACCAGAGATTCTTCGCTTCGCTCAGAATGACAAACAACCATTACCCTTTTGGACAACAGACAGTACGCAATTGACAATCCGCTTTTTTCCATGGCTGTTATTTTCCGTGAAGTGAATTGTCAATTGTGTACAGCGTGTTGCCCAGATGTTTCGGTTAGAAGAAAAATGGATTCCCGTCTTCGCGGGAATGATAAAAAGCAAAAGAGTTCCACGAATATCATGGCTCCATCCGGCCAGAAAATTCACCGAAATTGGTTTGGGCAACGGGCTGGTCTTTCGTTTCGACCTCTTCGTCTTGATTCACCCTCTTCGCCTTTTCGCCGTTTCCCCTTTTCCCCCTATTTTCTGAGGTATTCCAGTATCATTGGAGCGGCCTTCATGGCGGAGTCAAACGCAATGTCGCCGCTGCAGCCGTCGCCTTTCGCGGTGTCGCCCACGAAGAAAAGGTTGTCGACGTACGGCGATTGAATGCTATGTCGGTCAACTCTCGACTGGCCGACCTTCAGGTGGACGCCGTCGAGGATGAGATACGCAAGCGGGCGTTCCCACTCGACGTGCTCGAAGAAGATCGGGTAGAGCTTCCGTATGAACTCGCGCAGCGATTCGAGCGCCGTCTTGAGGCCGAGTCCTCTTTTCGCTTCTTCATAAGGGATGAGCATCAGCCATGTGGACAACTGTTTGCCTTTTGGCGCAAGCGATTTGTCATAATTCGAGGGGAAACTTCCCAGCACCACCGGATCGAGACAGATGATGTTGCCCTCCATTTCGGTCACAGGCTCTTTCAGTCCGAAATCGATGCTCACGCCCGAAGTCGGCTCAAGATTCTCCGCATAGGAAACGAAGTCCGGCGGGAAATTGCCTTTGTCAATAAAGCGAAACAGATGCTGGATGGGTGGAGTGAAGACGACAGCGCTAGCGGGGTGCAGCTTACCAGAAACTGCCACTCCGGCCGCGCGCGCTCCGCTTGTCTCGATTCGCTCCACCCTGCTGCCGCTTCTTATCTGGCCTCCGTTTGCCTCGATGACTTTTCGCAATTTGTCTATTATCTGTTTTGCTCCGCCTGCCGGCTCGGCAATCGGCTCCTGAGCCATCTGGGCGTTCTTGATGAAACTGATAACCTCGCCTGCGGAAGCGGTCTCGATGTCGGGCGCTATGATTGTGAACCCAAGCAGCCGGAAGAAGCGTTTTACATATTTGTCCTGCGTGTGCTGTTCGACAAACTGCAGCAAGGTTTTGCCGTACCAGTCGGCGGGCTCTTCGCCAACCATTGCGAATACGGTCTGCAGCAAGCCCTGCCTGCTTTCGGGTGGCACGAGTTCGGTTTCCATGAAGTCTTCTATGACGTTGGGCCTCTTTATGAGTTTGCCATCTTGATAGACATATGAAGTCCGATCCTTCTTGTGCGCGAACTCGATCGACTCGCCGACCAACTGGAGCGTGCGCGCCGCCGGGCCGCTCTTTCCGAAGCGGTTTGCGTGCAGGCCCAAGTCAATTATGTAACCTTCCTTCTCGATACATTTCGCCCTGCCGCCAAGTTCCGTATCCGATTCGAAGAGAGTCACTGGCACGCCATCCTTCGCAAGCAGCGCGCCTATCGAGAGCCCTCCGAAACCGCCACCAATGACAGCGACATTTTTCTTCATATTCTTCCTCGCCGTGATGAGAGCCAGCGATTTTGCTGTAATGAAATAATGAATAGATTATAAAATGCTTGAGGCTTTTATCGCAAGCCCGATGAATTGCGCCCCCACGGGCACAGTAATTTTGTACGGACGCGATGAATCGCGTCCCTGTGCGAATAAATTCGCACCTACACAGAAACTGGCCCGTGTGTTGCTTCTTCTTGTCATCCCCGTTTCTTCTTATCTTTCCCGCTCTTTCTGGATTCCCGCGGAGGCAGGCGCTTATTTGGGGACACGATGCTGCATCGTGTCTCCAAATAAGCGCAGGTTCCTTAAGAGTTTTCCCCCTCTATGTGATTCTCTCTTGGCAGTCTTTGCGCTCTTTGCGCCTTTGCGGTAAAGGGAAAAGCAATCACGTTTCCAGTATTACTATTTCGGCATGCGGAGATCGACCGGACTCGAGGGTGAGCAGTCCGACCGACGAGGGCGAATCCAGCATCGGTTTTCCTGCCGAGCCGGGGTTCAGACTCAGCATGCCTTCTATGATTCTGTTCTCGGCACGGTGCGTATGGCCACCGATGAAAACATCGGGACGCTTAGGGCCACAGCGAACCCTGAACACATCGGGGCGCCGGAGCAGCATGGCGGCGTTGTGTGTCATGAAAACATCGAAGCCCGTCAATTGCACTCTCTGGTCTTCGGGATATCGCAAAAGGATATCGGACGGGTCCATGTTTCCATGCACAGCGGTCACGGGCGCAATCGCGTTCAAATGGATTATGATGTCCATCGAGCCGATATCGCCGGCGAGGAAAATGTGTTCGACTTCCTTGAATACTTCGAACACCTTGGGGTTCAAGTAGCCGTGTGTGTCAGATATTACACCGACTCGCATTATTATCCCCGGAGTCGCTAGGGGGCAGGTCTACACATTGAGAGGCCAATTTATTTTACTACCGTTTGTGCGTTGCGACTTATTTGTCAATGTGTAGACCTGACCCCTAACGGGTCAAATCGCAATGCGCTTGAGGAGCTCGTCCTTGAGTTCGGAAATTTTCAATCGTATCTGCTGCATCGAGTCGCGTTCGCGCAGAGTAACAGTCTCATCCTTCAGCGTTTGTGAATCGACTGTGATGCCGAACGGGGTGCCCGCTTCGTCCTGTCTCCGATAGCGACGCCCGACGGAGCCGCCGTCGTCGTAGAACACTTTGAGATTCGGCCTGAGCTCATCGGCGATCTTGTGGGCGATTTCCGGCATTCCGTCGCGGTTGACGAGAGGCAGAATAGCGGCCTTGATGGGCGCTATCTTGGGTGAAAGCCTCAGCACGGTGCGTTCCTCTTTTTGTCCGTGGTTTTCCACTTCGTAGGCGTCGACGAGGCACGTGAGCAGTGTGCGGTCTACGCCTGCGGAAGTCTCGATTATGTACGGAATATATCGCTTGTTCAGTTCCTGGTCGAAGTACGACATGTCTTTACCCGAATACTGCTGGTGGCGCGAGAGGTCGAAGTCGGTCCGGTTGTGGATGCCCTCGAGTTCCTTCCAGCCGAAGGGGTACTCGTATTCGATGTCGAATGCGCGCCGGGCGTAGTGGGCCAACTCTTTCGGGCCGTGTTCGTGGAAGCGGAGCCTCTCCTTGCGAATGCCCATTTCATGGTACCACTGCATGCGCTTCTCCCGCCAGTATTCGAACCATTGCTCGTCGGTCCCCGGCCGCACGAAAAACTGCATCTCCATCTGCTCGAATTCGCGCATGCGGAAAACGAAATTACCGGGGGTTATCTCGTTTCGGAATGCTTTCCCGATTTGCGCAATGCCGAAGGGAACCTTCTGGCGAGAGGGCCCGAGGACATTAAGGAAATTCACGTATATGCCTTGGGCAGTCTCGGGTCGAAGGTAGACGAGCGCCGCATCTTCCTCAACGGGCCCCACATAAGTCTTGAACATCAGGTTGAACATGCGCGATTCGGTCAGTTCACCGCCGCAGTCGGGGCATTTCTGGCCGTTCACTTCATCGGCGCGAAAACGATGCTTGCATTGCTTGCAATCCACGAGCGGGTCGGTGAAGCCGGCGACGTGGCCGGACGCCTCCCAGACGCGGGGGTGCATAATGATGCTTGCGTCGAGTCCTTCGACGTCATCGCGGTCCTGCGTCATGGTTTTCCACCAGAAGCGTTTGATATTGTTCTTCAATTCGACGCCGAGCGGGCCGTAGTCCCAACAGCTATTTATCCCTCCATAGATAAGGCTGCTCTGGAAGATGATTCCGCGTCGTCTGCAAAGCGAGACCAGTTCTTCCATTCTCTTATCGGCCTCGGTAGGTTTCTTCTTGTTGGCCATGTGTTCTGATTACGCCTCCTTAAATAGAGAGAGTATCTGTTAATAATAGCAAAAAGCCCTTTTCGCTGGATTTTTGACAAATCAGCGAAAAGGGCGGAACCGTACGGTTTCACCCTCGACGGGCCTTCAGCCGTGCTTTGACCCTGCAGATAATTGGTCATTATATTACGCGGAGTTCTGATATGTCAACAATGGTTGGGGACTCAACAGCGCATGCCGCCGGAGGGCGCTATCGAATCATGTGCTTTAATAGATTTTGTTTCTTTGACATTCATTTTCCCTCGGTGATATGATGCGAGTCGCAACAGCCCTAAGCAAATTCGGCCTGTTGGCCGGGCGAGGCGGGAGCACAGGTATTTCTTGATGACATGCGCAAAGCGCGAATTCACTTCAACAGTGACATAATTTGTCCGTGGAAATTCTACAGCAAATCGCTGGCAGAAGGTGACAGGGAGGCTGACGATGCCGATAGAGCGCAACGCGGGCAACACGCGGATACGACTGAATTACACGAACTTGATGGCGGAGGCCGTCGGCCCGGTCCACGGCGTGTCCCAGGCTGAGCTGGATGCCGAGATTCCACGGGTCGAGGAAATATCGAGGCGCATCAAGAAAGAGCGGGCTGAAGGGAAGCTCGCTTTCATGGAGTTGCCGTATCAAAAGGATTGGACGCGCGAGATCGAGCGATATGTGCGGAGTTTGCCGGCAACTATTGAAAACTTCGTCGTCATCGGCATTGGGGGGTCTGCGCTCGGGAATATCATGCTGCATTCGGCGCTCAACCATCCGGAATACAACCTCCTGCCCCAAAAAGCGCGCAAGGGGCACCCGCGCATGTTCTTCCTCGATAATGTGGACCCGGACTGGACGGCCTCACTGCTGGAGACGCTCAATCCGCGAAGGACAGTTTTCAACGTCATCACGAAATCGGGCGATACGGCCGAAACCATGGCTAATTTCCTAATCGCGCGCGCGTGGCTCTTGAAGGCGGTCGGCAAGAATGCGCTCTCGCGTCAGATTGTCGCGACGACCGACAAAACAAAGGGGTACCTGCGAAAAATTGTCGAGGCTGAAGGGTATGCCTCATTGATTGTGCCCGACGGGGTAGGAGGGCGCTTTTCCGTGCTGACCCCCGTCGGCCTTCTGTCGGCGGCGGTTTCGGGCATAAACATCCGGCGACTGCTCGAGGGCGCGGCCGAGATGGACTCTATTTGCCGGGCGGACAACCCGAAGGAGAATCCGGCGGCGTTCAACGCTTTACTGCATCATCTGCTTGACACTCTCAAGGGCAAAAGAATTTCGGTTATGATGCCGTACGTGCATCGCCTGCGCGATTTTGCCGACTGGTACCGCCAACTGTGGGCCGAAAGTCTTGGGAAGGAAACATCGCTCGATGGCAGGCGCGCCAACGTCGGACAGACGCCGGTGAAGGCGCTCGGAGCAACCGACCAGCATTCACAGCTTCAACTGTATATGGAAGGACCGTTTGACAAGGTCGTGACTTTCATCGGGGTTGCCAAATACCCGAAGGAAGCCAGAATTCCGAGGGCGTTTCCGGAAATGGAGGGAATCGCTTACCTGGGCGGGCACGGTCTAAGCAAACTCATCAAGGCGGAACAACAATCAACGGCGCTCGCCCTCACGAGAAATGGGCGGCCCAACTGCGCCGTAACCTTGCCAGCCCTCAGCCCGCACACACTCGGCCAGTTGATTTACATGTATGAGGTTCAGACCGCATTCGCCGGCGCGCTGTACAACATAAACCCGTTCGACCAGCCCGGCGTTGAGCTAGGAAAGAAATACGCATGCGGTATGATGGGACGAAAAGGGTATGAGAAATACAAGGACGAGGTTGAGAAAGGGATCGGAACAATCAAAGGAATGACAGTATGATTGCGGGCCATTCGATTTTGGATTTTGGATTTTGGATTTTGGATTCTAATTGGACGTTCGCGAGCAACTGTAGAACTGCGATATGAGACTGACGTGTCTCATCCTCTCAATGGTCGTGATCTTCTTCGCCCAGAAGGGTTGCTCGAAGCCGCCAGCCCCTGAAACAGCCAGGCCGAAGGTAGCGGCAACTATCTTTCCATTGTATGATATTAGCGGGAACATTGCAGGTGACAAGATTGAGGTGGCCGAGATTCTGCCGCCCGGGGGGAGTCCGCATACCTTCGAGCTGAGACCACAGCAGGTCGCTCGACTGCAGGGAGTGAAAGTGGTGTTCAGGATCGGACACGGACTTGACGATTGGACGGACACCATAGTCGAGGTGCTGCCCGATGTAAAACGAGTGGTCGTCGATAGGAACGTGCGCTTGCTCGGATCTGACGAGAAGGAACATGGGAGCGCCGGGCACGAAGGCCACGAGGATGAGAGCGTGAACCCGCACTACTGGCTCTCGATTGACAACGGGAAGGCCATTGCCCGGACAATTGCCGAAGAACTGATTTTGCTCGATCCCGCGCACGAGAGCTATTATAGGAGTAATCTCGAGGCTTATGTCCAGCAATTAGACGCTACCAAGGAGCGCGTGGCAGAAAGGCTAAGCGGCCTTCCGAATAAGAAAATAATTACGTTCCACGACGCATGGCCTTACTTTGCCGAAGAGTTCGGGTTCGAGATAGTCGGCTCATTTGAGCCGTTCCCCGGCAAACAACCGACGCCTCGCTATCTTGCTGAATTGCAGCAGAAGGTTAGGCAGAACGATATCAAAGCGTTGTTTTCCGAGCCCCAACTCTCGACTGAGGCAATTGAGGCGCTTGCGAGCGACCTTGGGTTGAAACTTTATATTCTTGACCCGCTGGGAGGCGTCGAGGGGCGAAACAGTTACGCCGACCTGTTCGCCTATAACGCTGATGTGATAGTTGAGGCCCTTTCAAATGGGAAATGATAAGATTCTGGAAATCGAGAACCTGACGGTCAGGTATAATGACCACGTCATTCTCAACAGTCTGAACTTTTATGTGAAATCGGGTGAGATCGTCGCGATTATCGGGCCCAACGGTTCCGGCAAAACCACTCTCCTCAAAGCGATCCTCGAGCTTATTCCGCATCAAGGACGCGTGAAAATCCTCGGCGGCCCCGTGAAACTTGCCCTGAACGACATCGGCTATGTTCCGCAAAGGTTCGAGTTCGACAAGACATTTCCATTGACCGTAAAAGAATTCCTCAGCTTCATCGAAGCGAGGAACCCGGAATGGCGCGAAGAAGTGCTCCGCGAGGTAGGGGTGAACACGTTTCTGGACAAGAGGATTGGCGAGCTTTCCGGCGGCCAGTTGCAGCGGCTCCTCATCGCGAAGGCGCTGCTCAAGGAGCCGAAGCTGCTCCTGCTCGACGAGGCCACGAGCGGCGTCGACATGGCGGCGGAAATGACGTTCTACGAGCTGATACAGCACCTGAATGAGACTCATAACCTCACCATCATGCTGATATCACACGAAGTCAGCATGGTCTATAAATTCGCGACACAGATACTATGCTTGAACAAGGATCTGGTGTGCAATGGGAGGCCCAAGGAGGCGATAACTCAGGAGGTCCTGGAAAAACTTTACGGCAAAAGCATTCTCTTCCAGCCTCACGAACACTGATATGCTCGATATCCTCCAGTATCCATTCATGCAGAGGGCGATAATTGCGGGTGTCGTTCTGGCCGGCCTGCTCGCGTGGCTGGGCGTTTTTGTGATTATGCGGAAGATGTCCTTCTTTTCCGACGGTATCGCGCACGCCTCGCTCGCGGGAATAGCCGTCGGCATTCTCGCAAGTATTCATCCTCTCACGACTGCGATAATCTTCAGCATTGCGTTCTCGCTCGCGATTTATTTCCTCGAGAAAAAGACGAATCTGTCGTCCGATGCGATAATCGGCATGCTTTTCACCTCGGGGATGGCGCTCGGAGTCGTGCTTATCAGCCTCAAGGCCGGCTATCAGCCCGACCTCGTGAGCTTCTTGTTCGGCAACATACTCGCGATAAAATCGGCTGACCTTGTTGTCATCTCGGCGTTGTCGGCGTTCATCATCGTTTTTCTGTTTTACAACCATAAGAGCATAACCTTGATGGCGCTCGATGTGGACACGGCGTATCTCGACGGCGTGAAGGTCAACCTTCTACAGATAACCTTCTATATAATATTGGCGGTGTCGGTCGTGCTTGGCCTGAAAATCCTCGGGATCATACTCGTGAGCGCGCTCTTGATCATCCCGGCCTCGACTGCGAAACTGACGTCGAAATCGTTCAAGGGTTTGATCCTCCAGAGCGTCGTGGTCTCAGAGGTCATCGTGCTTGTCGGCATCGCGCTCTCCTATTACCTCGATTCGCCCACCGGTCCTGTCATCGTCCTCGTGGGAACGGCGGCGTTCTTCGCGGCGTTCAGCTTTAAGCAGTTGGCCGCCGCTGCTCGACGGTAGGATCAACCAGGGACCCAAGACAAGATTCGGCCAGCAAGTATACGACGCTTCGCGCGGGCGGATGAAAGCGGGGCGCGCGATGCTATCATGGGGTACGGAAAAAGGAGGCAGTCCTATGAGTCTTTGGGATAAACTCACCGGTAAGAAGAGCGCCGTTTCGGAAGCGGAGCTATTGAACAAGGCTGAGCCCTTCTTCCAGGAAGTCGAGCAACTGGCCTGCACAAATCCGAAATCTGCGATGAAGCTGATAATGAACAAGCACAGTGACATCGAGCCCCTGATTGATTTCGGAGCGAAATTTCACGAGCGGTTCGCAAACGCTGTCCTGAAGGCGGCATTCATGGCGAAGGGCCGCTCTGCCGCGTCCTCCGTCGAACGGACATATAGGGATTTGCCGTCGGTGACCGTCATAACAGACCGCGAGGCAAATACGCTCGCGCAGATTGTCAGCGCCGTGCAGAACGCGCGGACAGACGTGGTATTTGTTAGATATCTCAAGGAATGGCCGGCCGACACGCTTTCGGCCATCGAGGCGCTCTATGAACTCGCCGCGGACCCATCGGCCCTTTTTATCATCCATGCGGGGCCGAATAACATGTTCGTCCGCAAGTCCTATTTTCTCTCGGCTGCCTCGAGTTTGAAGCGGGACACAAGAATAGTGAAAGTTCCCGACGAGTTCTTCTATTTCGGCGAATCTCAGCCCGGCGTCAAATACAACGACTACGTCGTCACAGCTTACGGGCTCGCATTCTGCAAGTTCTATAAAGGGAACGGCTAAGGCGACACGAAAGGAGTCAAGACGAAGAACCAATGACAACCACGATGAACTCAGCCAAAGGTGGGCCTATGAATTCAACCCGGCCACAGGGAAGGTAAGGCGCATCCGCGTTCCGGCATTCCTGTCAGTCTTAACCTCTATTTCACCCGCATATTTTTCCACGATTTTCTTAACAATGGCCAGTCCGGCCCGCGTTTTCTTCCTGCGTTCCTTCGCAGTCACTAGGGCATTGAACATGCGCGACCGCATGTGTTTTGGGGTCCCGCAACCGTCGTCCTCGAAAATTATGTGGAGATTTTGATTGTCGAATTGAGTCTCTATTGCAATATTCCCGCCCTCGCGCGTAATTGCGGCAAGAGAGTTCAACAGCAGACTGCTGAACACCCGGTAGAAATCGTTTGTTCTCACATTCGGGCTTTGAGAGGCAAGGTCTAAGCGAAGCCAGACATCCTTATCGCTGTTTCTGTTTCCAATAGTCGATATCGCGCTTTCAATGAGTCGGTTGAGAGGCGTGAATTTGGGGGCGACTTCTGGCCTTTGAGAACTTTTCCTCAAGAAAACCTCCCTCCGCGCCGTCCGGAATGAGACTGGAGGGGGCGGCGGGACATCAGGATGAACGAATAGTTACTATTCACTACTATTCTTGTTGACGATGGCCCAGGAAGCTATGGGTAAAACCACCTAATTTACACGGAGCGACAATGCGTTTCAGTGGAAGATGTCGGGAAACGATCGGGATAACTCTTCAAGAAGTTCCCGCTATATATCCTTTGCGGACGGCGTATCTTACCAGGTCGGCCAGGTTCCGTACATTCAGCCGCTTCGCGATGCTGGCGCGATGATGTTCGACAGTGCGAGGGCTGATATAGAGAAGGTCAGCTATTTCTTTGCTCGATCTGCCTTCGGCTACGAGCTTCAGGACTTCTCTTTCGCGGGTCGTAAGGCAGTCGTCGCGCGGTTCCTCGCCCGTAGGACATACATCTATCACATCGTCGGTGAGAGCGTTCAGGAAGTGCGGCGACAGGTACATTGTCCCGCGCCGGATTTGCTCGATGGCGTTGAAGAGCTCCGTGTGCGTGTCTTCTTTAAGCAGGTACCCGCTCGCGCCGGCGGCAAGCGCATGATAGAGGTACTCCTTTTCCTTGTGCATCGTGAGAATCAGGACTTTTACCGCCGGATAATCCTCCTTGATCTTGCGGGTCGCCTCGATCCCGCCGAGACGCGGCATAGAGATGTCCAGAACGATCATGTCCGGGGCGGTGTCCTTCAAAAGACCAAGAGCTTCAATACCGTCACGAGCCTCGCCGACCACCAGGGTATTCCTCAGCTCTTCGATGATTTTCCGCATTCCCTGCCTTAGCAGAGCATGGTCGTCAGCAAGAATAATGCGATAGGGTTTCACGACGCAAACCCTTTCCCGGACTTTGGCCTCAGGGTCAATGCGCTTATCTTACGGGTTGATGGATGCGGAATTTGTCTTCGCGCGAATGAATTCGGAGAGAAAAGACCAGCCACCCTTGGGTTTCCGGGAGTGAAAGCCCGATAGACCACCGAAAATGGCGGGGTGAGAACGCAGAATATTTTTGTTGGGGACTGCATAGCCTCGTACTGGCCGATTGCGTTTTTCGACATTGGTGGACTCTTCACCTAAAGTTTATCCCAAAGATAATCCCATTAGCAATGCGTAGAAATACCTATTTTGTGTCATGGCGAGGAACCCGTCACCTTGCGAGTCCATGCATTGCATTTTTCCCTGTCAGAATATACTATATTCTTCGGAACCCTTTCCACACAAATTTTCAATTTCATTATTTCTCCGATGATGTGATAGAATCCCGGATAGTGGGTGTCTCCCGGCCCGGAGCGAAAGGGGTGTTCGCGTGTATAAATTGAAATTTGACGAGGGCGTTTGCGCGTCGTGTACGACCTGCGACTGCCTCATGAAATGCCAATACATCAAACTCGACATAGAACGGGCGAAAGAGGAACGATGGAAAATTATTCGCGGCGAGGACTCGCTCGTCCTGACCGAGTGCGCAACCTGCTACGCCTGCGAGGAGTATTGCCCATACGGTAATCATCCCTTCTATCAGATCGTTGAACTTCAGGAAGCCAGGGGCATTCACCCCGCGCCGAAACCTATCGAGAAACAGCAGGCCAGAATGCTGGCGCCCGAAGGCGCAATCGATTACCGCCAGCTTTCGGCGCCGGTGATAGATATGTGCGCGTTCGGCATGTTCGAAAAGTTCTCGATTCAGGGGAAGCTCTTCGAAGGCGTCGCGACCATTTCGGGAAACGATATCTTCTGCAACCTGATGTACCTGCATTTCGCCGGAAACTCCATTATCAAGGAGAGGCTTCCTAAAATCGTCGAAAATATCAGGAAATACTACGTCGAGAAGAACAATCTTGACGAAGTCATCTGCTTTCACGACGAATGCTATGCGACATTCAAATCGTGGGCGCCCGCTTTTGGGGTTGAAGTCCCTTTCAAACCGGTCTACTTCTTCGAGTTTCTCCTGCGCGAGATGAGGAAGCGAAAAAGCGAGATACGCCAGATTCCCATGAAAGCGGCTTACCAGCGCCCGTGCTCGAACCGGTTGATTCCGGAGACGCAGCCGCTTGTTGACGAACTCTTCGAGCTTGTCGGAGCGGAGCGCGTGCAGAGAAAATACGATCGCGAAAACGCGCTCTGTTGCGGAGCGGTTATTATGACTCATGGAAGGGATGACCTGGCTGAAGACACCAGGAAAAGAAACATCGAGGACATGAAAGAAGCTGGGGCGACCGCGTGCGTGTTCAATTGCCCATACTGCCTTGTCGCGCTCGGTGAGGCCGTTGCGCAGGAAGGCATCATGCCGCTCTTAATGAGCGACCTCTGCCGTCTCGCGCTCGGCGAACAGCTTAAGGGATTGGGGGAATGAGCGATGGCACGCATATATGACGCGCTGGCCGAGATCGTGGGAAAGAATTACATTTCCGAGCAACCCGAAGAGCTTTTCATCTACTCTCGGGACCCGGGCACAATGGACCCGAGGAAACCGGATTATGTGGTTCTCCCAAATTCGGTCGAAGAAGTGCAGGCCGTATTGCACCTTGCCAACCGTGAGAAGATTCCCGTTGTGCCGCTTGGAGGCGGGCTTGTGCTCTCCGGCCTCTCACGCCCGCTCAAGGGCGGGATTGTGCTCGATATGAAGCGGATGAACCGCATTCTCGAAGTGAATGAGAAGAGTCGATACGTTGTGGTTGAGGCGGGCTGTTCGCAGGGCATGCTGCAATCATATCTCAACCGGAACTATCCTCACCTGAAACACTCCATACCGGATTCGCCGCCCTCGGCGACCATCGCCGGGAACATTCTCATTCACGGATCGGGCCATATGTCGCAGGCAACCGGTTTCCATTCAGAAATGTTGAACGGCCTCGAGGTGGTTCTGCCGACCGGCGAAGTGTGCAAGATCGGCTCGTGTTCGACCACGCCTTATTGGTTCTCGCGCGCGCCGCTTCCCGACCTTGCAGGCCTCTTTCTCGGCTGGCACGGCACGACCGGCGTCGTGACAAAGCTTGCGATCAAACTCTACCCGAACCCGCTGAAGAAAGACCTTATGATGTTCCTGACGGAGAATCCCGACTACCTGCCGGACATCATTTCCAAAGTCACCGGCACTGAGATGGCGGAAGACCTTAACATCTCGGCGTCTGAGGAGCCGCCGTACATGGAAGGGCTGCAGGTCACGCTCATCTACGTCACTGCCAACTCCTCCGACGAGATGGAATTCAAGAAGCGCACGATCCGCGAGACTCTTCGAAGCTATACCGAGCAGAAAGAGGGCGGGTTTATGTTCGTGCCGACCATCGCAAAGGGCCGCTTCATCGAGACCCCGCTCCGCGAGATGACGAAATTCGCGGACACGAAGAAAGGCGGCGGATTCGAGTACGTCGGCGCAATCATGCCTATCGAACTTTTTCCGAAGGCCTACCGCAAGGGAGTAGAAATCGCCGCCAAGTATAAAACTCCGTACTCGATGGCCGTGCGCATAATCGGGCGCGCACACTGCATGATGTTCGCCTATGCGTATGCCTTCAACCGCGCTGATGACAATGACCGCAAGAACGCGCAACGGGCATTGCACGAGAGCAACATGGCCGCGCTTGAACTGGGAGGGATTCCCTGGAAGGCTGAGGAGCCGGCCCAGCAGCTTATTTTACGGAAGATGGACCCCGAAACGATACGTCTCATGAACAGAATCCGCGCGGCGCTCGACCCCAACGGAATCATGAATCCCGGGAACTGGGAGGTGAGATAAATGGAATACGCCGACATTATCCACCGCTGTTTCCGCTGCGGCTACTGCAAGTTCACGCGCGACTATCGCGACTTCAATTGTCCGACCTATAGAAAATTCTGGTTCGAGAGTTACTCGCCCGGCGGCAGAATGTGGCTTCTGAGAGCGTGGCTCAACGGCGAAATCCCTTCGAGCCAACGTCTCGCCGAAATCTTCTACTCGTGTGTCACGTGCGGCAACTGCGTCGAACATTGCGCCATGGAGTTCCGCGAAAATCTCGTCAACATCTTCGTGGCAGCAAGGAAAGAGATGATTGAAAAAGGACTCGTGCCTCCGGCGGTCAGGGACTATCTCAAGGGAATCCAAACCCACGGGAACCCCTTCAAGGAGCCGAGACAGGACAGAGGCAAATGGGCCGAAGGGCTCGGAATCCGAAAATATTCGGGACAGGAGTATTTACTCTACGCTGGTTGTGTCGCCTCGTACGACGATAGGGGCAAGAAGATCGCGCGCGCGGTCGCAACCGCTCTGAGCGACGCCGGACTCTCATACGGGATTCTTGCTGAAAACGAAGTGAGCGACGGAAACGAGGTCAGGGTTCTCGGCGAGTGGGATCTTTTCCAGATGCTGGCGGAAGATAACATTCGATTGTTCAATGGCCTTGGTGTCAAGAAGATTATCACGGTCTCCCCACATGCGTACCACGCATTCAAAAACGAGTATCCTCCGCTCGGCGGAACGTTCGAGGTGATGCACTATACGCACGCGCTGGAACAATTGGTCGAAAGCGGAAAGCTCGCATTTTCTTCCACGACGAACGTTCGAGTCACGTACCACGACCCGTGTTATTTGGGCAGACATAACGGCGTGTTCGACAGTCCGCGAAACATCCTAAGGGCCATGCCGGGGGTGCGTCTGACCGAGATGGACAAGATCAAGAAGAACGCGTTATGCTGCGGCGGTGGCGGCGGGAATTTCTTCACTGACATCATCGGCAGCGGAGAGGGCGCTCCGGCGCGGGTGCGCATCCGCGAAGCTGTCGAGACCGGAGCTAGCGTGCTCGCTGTCGCCTGCCCGAAGTGCGCGAAGATGTTCGAGGACGCCATCAAGGCCGAAGCACTCGAGGGAACCATCGCGGTCAGGGACATCGCCGAAATCGTGTGCGGGTTTTAACCACAGGGAACACGGGGACGCAGCGCGGCATTAGCCGCAACCAACCAAATAATAGCGGAAAAATCCCCCCTGCCCCCCCTTTGGTAAAAGGGGGAAAATAAGTAGTCATTTGCTGTAACGCTGGCATGAGAAAATCACGGCTAGAATTCACGATTTTGACAGTGAGTAGTACAGGGGAAACACGGGAGCAGAGGATGAGGGAAGAGGAAGGAAAGTGAATCCGGGAGAAAGGCGAAAACCACCAAGGTAACCGTCATTCTGAGCGAAGCGAAGAATCTCATTCTTCGCGTTCTTTGCGCCTTTGCGGTGAATGAAAGATGTTCGTATCTCGGCCCTTCTTCGGTCTTTTCATTCATCACTCATCATTAATCATTCTCGCCGACCGGTCTCTCGAGCACTGTGTCGCTCAGCCAAATCCCGTCATCGCGCGCCGGATAGTCAAGCGTGTAATGGAGGCCGCGGCTTTCCTTGCGGCTGAGGGCTGAACGGATAATAAGCTCGGCGACAAGCGCGATGTTCCGCAATTCGATCAAATCGGCGGTGATGAGAAAATCCCAGTAGTACTCGTTGATTTCTTCCTGCAAGTTCTGTATGCGGCGAAGCCCCCGCGACAGCCGCTTGTCGCTTCGGACAATCCCGACGTAGTCCCACATGCAGCGGCGCACTTCGTCCCAGTTATGCGAGATGACGACCGTCTCGTCCGCATTGACGGCGTTGCCCGACTCCCACGGCGGCAACTCTGGTCTCTTCAGCGCGCGGCTCTCGTCGAGCAGAACGCGCGAGCGCGCGGCTGCGCGGTCAGCAAACACAAGCGCCTCGAGCAAGGAATTCGACGCAAGCCGGTTCGCCCCGTGCAGACCGGTGCATGCGACCTCTCCGCACGCGAGAAGCATGCGAATATCCGTTTCGGCATCGGCGTTCGTGCGCACACCTCCGCAGGAGTAGTGGGCGGCGGGCACTACGGGGATCGGCTCTTTTGTGATATCGATCCCGAATTCGAGGCATCTACTGTATATGTTAGGGAATCGCTCGATTATCTTTCTCGCGGGCTTTTGGGTGATATCGAGATACATGCACCGAGCGCCCGTCTTTTTCATCTCGCTGTCGATTGCGCGAGCGACGATGTCGCGAGTTGCGAGTGAGCCTCGTGCGTCGTACTTCTGCATAAACGACTGCTTGTCGAAGCCGACGAGTTCGGCGCCCTCGCCGCGCACGGCTTCGGATATGAGGAAGTTTTTCGCCTCCGGATGATACAGGCACGTCGGATGAAATTGGATGAACTCCATATTAGCGACTGAGGCGCCTGCCCGCCATGCCATCGCGACGCCGTCGCCCGTGGCGATGTCGGGATTCGACGTGTAGAGATATACTTTGCCCAGCCCGCCCGTCGTCAGCATGGTCACCTTCGCAGCGAATATCTTCACTTCACCGTTCAGCCGGTCGTAGACGTATGCGCCGTAACACGCGTCGGGCCGCGTACGCCGATGCTCGAGCTTGCCGAGAGTCAGAAGGTCGATGGCGACGTGATTTTCATATATCCTTATTCTCGGATTTCTCGAGGCGGCCGCAAGCAGCGCGCGCTCAATCTCGCGGCCGGTCAAATCCTGCGCGTGAACTACCCGGTTCGCCGAGTGGCCACCCTCGCGCCCGAGGTCAAACTTCTCGCCGTCGCCCCTTTTCGATTCCGTGAATTGCACGCCGATGCGAATCAATTCCTCGATGAGACGCGGGCCGGCCTCGACCACCGTCTCAACGACGTCTTTATGGCACAGGCCGTCGCCAGCGGTGAGCGTGTCGGCCATGTGAGCCTCGAAGCTGTCGGTCGAGCTCACGACCGCTGCTATTCCGCCCTGTGCGTAGTTGGTGCTCGATTCGGCGCGGTCTTTCTTGGTCACGAGCGCGACCGTGCCGTATTCACACGCCTTGAGCGCGTATGAAAGCCCGGCAATCCCACTGCCAAGCACAAGGAAGTCGGTTTCAATTTTCATGGAGTTCTCTTCGCTCCCCGCAGGAACTAAGCGTCATATTGTTATTTTCGCATATTCGAGCCTGGCGACGCAATTCCCATATCGCTTGATTGTTGTATCATTGGCTGTCCTTTCTGTCGCCTTTAGGTTCGTGTCTTAATCGTATGCCCATATCCTTGAGATAGCTCGCGAATATCCGAATGAAGGTGACTAGGAACAGGAGCAAGACTGCGCTTCCGAATAGGCCGAGGTTCCTGTAACCCTTCGCGAGAGAGACGGCCAATAGGATGATGACGGATAGGATTAAAAGGCCGGTGGATAACTTGCCGATAACCTCGGTCGCTGACTTCGCTTGTAGCCGCCACGGCAGATAATTGATGACAAACACCACGAGCATCATGGCTGCCATGCCGATGATGATATAGGTATAAACGCCCTGCGACTCGCGCCTGACGACCGCCAGCGCCACCGCCGCGCCAACCACGGCCAGCCACGCCAGCGCAAAGATTATGGAACCGATTCTATATCTGCGGCCAGCCATTGAGTCGTGCCCAAAGAAAAATCATGCCCAAAACCGCAAACCAAAGAAGAAACTCCGGGAAAACGAATGTCATCCCGCGAAGCGCGGGACGCAAGGCGCGGCACGAATGACACAAAATGAAAAAGAAGAGGATGGGATCACGAATGTCACGAATGGAACGGATCACACGAATACACTCTCCTTAATGTCACGCCCTATCAACGTCATTCCCGCGAAAGCGGGAATCCATTTCAGAACAATGAGTTATACATATATGTTGTTGAAAATCACGACAAAAATTCAGGAAATTGGCGATGAGTAGTATAGCGCGGCATGGCCGCAACCAACCAAAAAAGTTATCATTGCGAGGAGCGTAGCGACGAAGCAATCTTTGCATTTCACTGAGATTGCTTCGCTTCGCTCGCAATGTCTGCGTTGTAAGATTGGCGACAGAAATTTATGATCTTGAAGTTGAGTACAGAGAGTATTGATTTATAAGTCTTTCCTCTGCGTCCCTCCACGCCTCGGGTCTGCGGTTCACCTTCTTTTTTGTCGGACAATAGTGGAAATCTTATCATTATTGCTGCCTGTATTCAATACGTTCCGGCTTTGCGGTTCCCACATAGAACGTGTCTGCAATTTTTGGCAAACTTATGTAAAGGATATAAAACGAGTCAGACATGGCACGAGAAGTTTCGGCAGCGCCATCTGATCTGATGGTATCAAAAGAGGAGGATATGCTCATGAAAGTGTTGACTTCGCTTGTAGCTTTAGCTTTTGTCCTGAGCATAATTCTGACGGTTCAGGCTTTGGCTACCGAAAAGGAAGCAGCGGCGTGGGGTCTGCCGGAAGGGTTTAACCCGGCAGCAGGGAAAATTGAAAACCAGAACTTCCAGAGTGCTTACAGAGTGAGCAAGCTGATGGGAACAACCGCAAGGGATGCCCGAGGAAATAGCTTGGGAAGAGTCGATGAAATCCTGTTCACCAGTGACGGGCGTATCAGTTACCTGGTCCTGACGCGCCGAGGCGAGACCAGAGCCAGTGAACGTGTGGTTCCAATTCCGTGGGAAGCTGCAAAAGCGGGAATCAAGCAAGACAGGCTCGTCCTCAGCATAGACAGGAGCACGTTCGACAAGGCTCCAAGCCTCGCGAGGAACGAGTTGGACAAGTTGAGCGATCCGGAACTGAGTGAAAAAGTGCACGCCTATTACGAAACCGAAGGAAGAATCGGAAGCGAGATGATGGAGGAACAGGGAATAAAACGCGACTTCTAATCGTGGGCAAACCGCAAAAAAGGGCTTTGGCGCTAACCTCAAGGAATCAAGAGGTGATTGTAAGAAGCGCCAAGCCCTTTTTGTTTCCGCCGTTCCTGCTTGACACGTGATTGAGCTTCTACCTATAATCGCGCAAAGTATCTGGTTCAGAAGGCGAGTGTCCCAAAGGAAGAGGGAATCGTGCGTTTTATCATCGGTCTTCTTGTTATCTTGCTATGCGTGGTCGCTTGGGGAGGCGGCGCCGGAAAGCCGACGCCCGCGGTCGCCGTTGAAGGCGGTCAAATCCAAGGCGTGTTTGAGGCGAGAAGGCTGGAGTAAAGTGGTGCTGGGGTTGACGGAGCGCCAGTAAATCCGAGGCTCATCCACGAAGGACACGAAGACTCACGAAGGGATCCCGTCATGACGTTCCTTTTCTCATCCGCATTCCGCAATCAGGATTCCATAAGGCGCAAGTTGGATTTGGTGAAGGTCTGGGGAGGCAGCGGCCTCGGGATACAGCATGATGGTCCGTGCATGGCTTGTGTGGGGAGCAGCATCTCCGCCGGAAACGGAAAAGTTCGCGGGCTTATGGCTGAAGTTGAGGCACACGAGGATACGCTGGCTGGAGTGTTCGCGGAAGAATGAGAGGACGTGCGCGGGCACGGCGTCGTTAAAAGCAAGAGTTCCGGTCTGGAGAGCTGCATTCTGTTTCCGGGTCCAGATGAGTTTCCTGTAGAAACTGAGGAGCGAGTCGGGGTCGGATTCCTGAGCTTTCACGTTTATCGTCGCATGGTTGGGATGCACTCTGAGCCACGGCGCGCTTGTGCGCTTCGGCCAGTAGCCGGTCGAAATCTTCCATCGTGCCGTATTGCGGGTCCACCTTTCGGTAGTCTTGGACGTCGTAGCCGAAGTCGTACTGCGGGCAGAGGTAGAAGGGATTGATCCAGAGCGCGTTAACGCCGAGCGAGGCGGGTGTCCCGTCGTTGAGATAGTCGAGCTTTTGGGTGATTCCGTTAAGGTCGCCGATTCCGTCGTTGTTGGTGTCGAGGAAACTGCGCGGGTATATCTGGTAGATTACCGCCGACTTCCACCATTCGGAATTCGTTGTCATGCAGCCCCCCCAAAAAATATTTATCCGCAGATATCCTTATTTTGGATTTTAGATTTTGGATTGAGAAAAGAGAACAACCCGCAAGGGCGCAAAGCGCACAAAGAGAACAGTGGGCAAGCCGGCACGGACGAAGAGAAATAGCGCAAATTGATATCTCTCCTCTCTGGCTTTGCGTTCATTGCGCCTTTGCGGTGTGATTGAGCTTTTCGCTTTTATGCCTCGTCAAACGCATTCGCTTTGGCGATGTTGCCCAGATAGACCGCGCTTGGCTTGATCGTGCGCAATTGCGTCTCGCGGTCGACTCCCACGAGCCCGAATTGCGGTCCGTATCCGAACAGCCACTCGAAGTTGTCGAGCATCGACCAGTAGTAGTAACCCCTCACACCAATCCCATCTTTGAGACAAGCAACGACGCCTTTGAGGGCGCGGCGGACGTACTCGATGCGTTGCTCGTCGTTCGTCGTCCCAATGCCGTTCTCGGTTACATAAATAGGAACGCTGGCCTTCTTGTGGGCATAACGAATAGTCGCTTCGAGCGATTCGGGCCAGAGCTCGTACCCCATGATAAGCACTTCGACGCCTTCTTCCGGGTCGAGAGGTCCGTTCGCCCCGAATCTCGTGCGGCTGTACGTCTGAACGCCGACGAAATCGTCGCGCCGAGCAGCTTCGAGGAACGGGTCGAAATCTTCCGCCAATGCCTTGTTGCGAACGGCCTCGCCGCCCGGAATGGCTTGATAATCCGACATCGAGAGCGTTACGCCGACCGGGAAATCGCCCGCGCCGGACTTGAGCGCGTCCACCGCTTTGATATGAGCTTCGAGCATGACATCACGAATCTTGAACGGCTCACCCAACAGGAAGGGGCCAAACCGGTCCAGGGTTGTTCCGCAGCGCCTCGCGGCCTCGGCGAAGAAGGGCGCATGAAACTTTACGCCGTTGCGCGGGAGCGTACCTCTTATGGCCAGAGAAGCAGTGAGATTCGCCTCATTGATGGTGCAGGCGATTCCTATCATATCGCCGAGATGTTTTACCGTCTGCTTGCAATATTTCGCAAAAAGGTCGACTGCCTTTCTGTCCTCCCATCCGCCATCGGCAGTGAACCAGCGTGGCGACGTGAAATGATGAAATGTTACGCATGGTAGTAGACCGTGTTCGTGGCACGACGCGAGCATCCTTCGATAATGGTCGAGCGCGGCCTTCGAGAAGAGCCCAGGCTCCGGCTCGATACGCGCCCACTCGACCGACAGCCGATAAGAGCTGAATCCGAGCTGCGCCATGAGCGCGATATCATACGGGTAGCGATGAAAGTGATCGCATGCGTCGCCGGATGGCTCCTTGAAGATGGTGTCAGGCGTGTTTTCCAGAAGCCAGAAGTCGTTGTTGATATTGTTGCCCTCGACCTGATGTGCGGCCGCCGCCGTGCCCCAAATGAATCCGTCCGGAAATTGAAAGGCCATAGCTTGTTCTCCTTGTGTCTTTTGCTGGACCTGCACGCGACCGGTCCGAATTCTGTAGGTGCGAATTTATTCGCATAAGCGGCTTGCAAAGGGGCCACAAATCCTATGCGAATGAATTCGCACCTACAAAGATTCGCCGATTACGAGCAATCCGGCACGCTGTTTCATTTTCCGCTTCCAAATTCCTGCTTCAGCACGACTTTGTTGATCTTTCCATTTGGCAAAAGCGGCAGAAGAGTGCGAACGAAGTAGCGCTTGGGCACTTTGAAATTCGCCAGTTTGCCCTTGCAGAGACTGCGCAGTTCTTCCTCCGCAACTTCCTGACCCGGTATCGGCATAACGAATGCCCATCCGACCTCCTGATAAATTTCGTCCGGCATGCCGATTACAGCCGCAAAGAGGACGGCCGGATGCGACTCCAATATTTCTTCGACTTCCCTCGGGAAGACATTCTCGCCGCCGGATTTGAACATCTCGGAGCTTCTGCCCGCAATGTGGATGTAGCCGCGATCATCTTTGCTGGCCAGGTCAGAGGTGTAGTACCAGCCGTCGCTATCAATCGCTCTTGCGGTCGCTTCGGGCTTCTTAAAGTAACCTTTCATCAGGAACGGCCCTCGCACGGCGACCTCGCCCACTTTGCCATTGGGCAGTTCTCGATGCTCAGAATCAACGATCTTCAGCTCGAAGGGCTCCGCAATCTTGCCGGCCGAGTTTGCCAGAGTCTGCAGATCGTCGCCCTTGTGGGTATATGTGATAAAACCGGCAGTCTCGGTGCTGCCGTATCCCGTGATCAAACGAGCGCCAGTCTTCCCGGAAATATGAGACAGAACATCGAGCATAATCTTGGGCGCAGCCGCTCCGGCCCATACAAACTTCTTGACTCCACCCCAATCGGTGTCCGCGAACAATGGCTCTTTGAATTCCATCAGGAACATGACGGGCAACTGCCCTAGGGCGTTGATTTTTTCCTTTTCAAGAATCGCCAAGGTGGCTGCCGGATCGAACCTGTCCATGAGCACGACTGTGCTGCCAGCCAGAACGCATCCAAACCCCACCTCCGTATCGGAAACCGTGTGGTTTATCGGAAAATGGAGCAGCATTTTTGTGTCGCTTTCCATCCCGAATTTCTCAACCTGAACCTTTATGTTCGCGATTATGCTCCTGTGGGTGTGAACTACGCCTTTCGGCTTGCCGGTCGAGCCCGAGGTGTACATCAGAAGAGCTTCGTCGTCAGGTCTTACTTGAGCGGCCCTTTCTTCCAGCGCATTATCCAATTCCGGCCGAGGCCTGCCCGTGAATTCGGCGAAACTTTCCGCTCCTGCGAAGGGTTCGCCGATGACCAGGACTGTTCTTAAACACTCGAATTCCTTCTGAAGCGCCTGAATCATTTCTGACAAATCGTTCCCCATGTATTCTCTCAGGGCTATCAAGACCTTCGGTTGGCTGTCGCGGATGAGATAGCGAAGCTCATCGAGCTTGAATTTGGGCGACAGTCCGAGCCACATGGCGCCCACCTTGCCGGCCGCCATGTATGTCGTGAGGAATTCCGTCCGCGCCATGGACAGCAGGGCAATGCGGTCACCCTTGTTCACGCCCACCTCAAGGAATGCCTTGGCAACCAGGTCCATCTGTTCCTTGAACTGGCGCCATGTCACGCGCTCGTTTCCGCAGACCATGGCCTCGGAACCGGGCTTTTCTCTGGCCCATTTTTCCACATAGCGCCAGGCGAGGTTTCGGTCCGTCAAATTCATCTGTCTCTCCTGAGAAGGCAGCCGCTAATTCGGGACACCTTGCGGCAAGGTGTCCCCAAATTATCGAGTCCGTCCGGTGGTCGTTGTCCAACTACTGAAGGCCTCAGAAATCCCCCCATCCACCCACAGAATTCCATCCCCATTCGCCAGTTACGGGATAGTCTAGACGATTTTCAGCTTTGCCATGCTTAGAGCTACAACCTGAGCCCTTCGTCGAGCATTGCAAGAAAATTTTCGGGGCGAACATAATTTGCCACGCTATTGCCGGAACCAAGCGCGAACCCGCCACCCGGCGCGCAAACGGATGCTATCTCGCGGACACGTTTCCTCACCTCTTGCTCCGAGCCGCGCGCGAGCAGGTCCATATCCACTCCTCCCAACACGGCGACATGACGGCCATATAGCCGTTTCGCTTCTTCTATGGGCGTGACCTGGTCCTCGAATGAGTGTCGCGCGTCGATTTTGCCCACTTGAATCAAATCGTCCATCAGTTTCTCGATTTTTCCGCATGCATGCAATAGGAACAGCTTGCCACGCTCGTGGAGAGCGCGCCCAATTCTTTCGTGCCAGGGTATGACAAGCTTGCGGAAATGCTCCGGCGACATCATGAGTCCGTTTTTTGAGCCCATATCCTCGGCCACAATCACCGCGCCGACGGCGTCTATTTTCGCCATATTAGAAATCGCGTGAACGGTTATCTGACCGACCTTGTCGAAAACATCTGCAACAAGGGAAGGGTCATCGTGAAGCGCATAAGAGAGGCCTGTTATGCCCATCAGCCCGCGGATGGTTTCAAACACGCAGGGGAGCGCCGCGACTATATTCATGCCTGCGGCCATGTTCGCACTCACGAACTCGAACCTCGTGTATTTCTTCTCGCCGAGGTCGGGCCAGGCAAACGATTCGAAGTCTTTCCTTGAAGCTATAGGGCCCTCGGCCTCGGACTGCCACGCGCGCGCGCCCCGGCTGAACTGGGCTGTATCGTCGGCGAGCATAAAGTTGCCGGGGACTATGGGCATACTCCAGACTATCACATAGTCGTAACTGAGACGGTGCATCAACTTGATGTCTTGCAGAAGTTTCTTGCGTATCTGCTCAGGGTCCGTGTCGAAAGCCGAAGGGACTGGCTCTCCGAGGAGCGCCTCCGTCGCTTCAGGATCGATTGCGATTTCGAAAAAGGGAACTCGATCCGGTTCGCCCTCTCGTGCGATCGTTTTCCTCAGCCGCTCAAAATCCGGACTCGGTGTTGGGAAATCT
>CAYVDS010000046.1:22062-27575 GCA_964450145.1 uncultured bacterium | reverse complement strand
GAGTGCAACCTTGCCAAGGTTGAAGTCGCGGGTTCAAATCCCGTCTCCCGCTCCATTTTTTTGTTCCGTTTCGGCCCTCACGGACTTCACACCCTTGAGTATTCGTGCGCCCGTAGCTCAGCATGGATAGAGCGTCGGACTTCGAATCCGCAGGTCGAGGGTTCGAATCCCTCCGGGCGCTCAACACGAAGCGAACTTCAAACCGCCACTCGCTCTGTGCGGGTGGCGTGTTTTTGAGTCCTCAGCGTCTTGACTTGGAGTCGGAAATTTGCTATTTTTAATTGTTGGTTATGCCATCGTTCGTCGTCGGATTAAGCAGGCCGGAGGGATGCAGTTCATTGCGCCCTTCGTTCGCAAGTTAGCTGTGCTTTCACGCATCATTTGATGAGGACGGGCCGCTAGCTCAACTGGTAGAGCAAGTGACTCTTAATCACTAGGTTTGGGGTTCGAGTCCCCGGCGGCTCACTTGTTCGTAAATCCGGTCGGATGCTCCCGACCGTACGGGGGCGGGTGGCGGAATCTGGCAGACGCGCATGACTTAGGATCATGTGCCATTTGGCGTGCGGGTTCAATTCCCGCCCCGCCCACTATCTCGCCTCGCTCAATTTGTCAAATTCCTTCGGAGGTATTCCATATTGAAAGTCAACGTTGAAACCCCGTCCAGTTTCCAGAAAGTTCTCACAATAGAGGTCCCATCTGAAACCGTCAGCGCGGAGATAGAAAATATCTATGTCCGAGTCTCAAAAGACGCCACACATCCCGGCTTTCGTAAGGGGAAGGTTCCCCGGAGGATACTCGAGCGAAAACTCAGCAAATCAATTCGCGCCGAGGCGGTCGAGACAACCGTAGCGTCCACGCTCAAGAAAGTTCTCGATGAGCAGAAGATCGTCCCGCTGACCGACCCTTCGTTTGATGAGGTTAAGTTCGACGACGGGGGGCCGCTCTCCTTCAAGGTGACGATCGAGGTTGAACCCGCAATCGAGCTTGCCGAGTACAAAGGAATCGAGCTGAAACGGCCCAAAATTCCCATCACTGACGAGGGCGTCAATCGAGTGATAGAGAGGCTCAGGTTGAGCCATGCAAAGTATACTCCCGTGGAAAGGGCGGTCGAAAAAGGTGACTTTGTTGTCATCGACTTCGAGGGTTTCGAGGGCGGCAAGCCGGTCGATGGCTTGAAAGCCGAGAATTTCCCGGTCGAGGTCGGCACGGGGGTCTTTGCCGAAGGCTTCGAAGACAATCTCGTAGCAATGCAGAAAAACGATGTCAAAGACATCCCGGTCAAATACCCTGAAGATTTCACCGCCAAGGACCTTGCCGGCAAGGACATAACCTACCGCGTGACCTTGAAAGACGTCAAACTGCGCCAGCTTCCTGATCTCGACGATGCGTTTGCGAAAGACCTCGGCGAGTACAATACTCTGGAAGAATTGAGAAAGCGCGCGCGCGAGGGCATCGAGAAGGATATGGAGAAGCGCATCGACCATCTCTTGCGGGAGCAGGCGATTTCAAAAATCGTTTCCGAGTCGAAACTCGAGGTGCCTCCCAAGCTTAAAGCGAAAGTGGCGGCTTCTCTATTCGAGGAGCAGATACGTGAGATGGCCTATCGTGGAGTGGACCGCGAGAGAATAACCGCCGAACGTGACAAGATCGCCGAACACGCATCCGGTGAGGCAGAGCGGCAACTGAGGGTCACTTTCGTGACCGATGAGATATCTCGTCGTGAGAACCTGACCGTTTCGGATGAGGAACTCAATAAGAAAGTCGAGGAGCTCATAGCCGAATCAGAGCAGAACGACCCCCGGGCCAGAACCTATTTCAACAGTGAACGCGTTCGCGAGCGTTACCGCGACCAACTCCGCGCTCACAAGATATTGGATTTTGTTGTGAACAATGCTAGAATAGTAGAAGTAGAAACCGCGCAGAGTGAGCCTGATTCAACACCCGAGCCGGATAAGGAAGAAGGAGAAAGCTGAGAATGCCTCTTATAATACCGAGGATTGTCGAGCAAGACGCCCGCGGAGAGAAAGGCTGGGACATAATCTCTCGCCTGCTGAAAGACCGTATCATATTCATAGGTGAAGCGATTGACGAATGGGTGTCGCAACTGATAATCGCCCAGCTTTTGTATCTCGAAGCGGAGGACCCGGAGAAAGATATATATCTCTACATTAACAGCCCTGGTGGCTATGTAACCGCCGGCCTCGCGATATATGATACTATGCAATACATACGCGCCAACGTCTCGACCATCTGCCTCGGACAGGCAGCGAGCATGGGCGCGCTCCTGCTGTGCGCCGGATCGAAGGGCAAAAGGTTTGCCCTCCCGTATGCCCGGATTCTCATTCACCAGCCGCTCGGAGGCGCCCGCGGACAGGCGACCGACATCGAGATTCAGGCCAAGGAAATCCTGAAGATACGCGAGATAATAAACGAAATACTCGTCAAACACACCGGGCAGAAATCCGAGAAAGTGCGCCAGGATACGGAGCGTGACTACTATATGTCCGCGCAGGAAGCGAAAGAATACGGCATCATAGACGAAGTCTTGGTCAAGAACACATAGGCGGGGAGAACACATGGTATTCAACAGCGCACAGGGCGGCGACGCGCCTACGTGCTCATTCTGCGGAAAACGTCAGGATGAGGTGAGGAAACTGATCGCGGGGCCGATGGTCTATATCTGCGACGAATGCGTCGAGCTCTGCGGCGAAATGCTCGAGGGTGAAACGCGCGTTGCGTCGTCTCCGGAGCGGCCGAAAGTTCCGAAGCCGAAAGACATAAAGAAGATTCTGGACGAATATGTCATCGGTCAGGAGCGCGCAAAGAAAATCCTGTCCGTCGCGGTCCACAACCATTACAAGCGTATCGAGTTCGATCTCGATGACGATGAGGTCGAGCTTCAGAAGAGCAACGTCCTGCTCGTGGGGCCCACAGGCTCGGGCAAGACACTCCTCGCGCAGACTCTTGCCCGCATCATTGACGTTCCCTTCGCAATTGCGGACGCTACGACGCTCACCGAAGCGGGCTACGTCGGAGAGGACGTAGAAAACGTCATCCTCAAGCTGCTGCAGAACGCCGATTACGACCCCGAGCAGGCAGAAATCGGAATCGTGTACATTGATGAGATAGATAAGATAGCGCGGAAGAGCGAGAACGTGTCGATAACGCGCGACGTTTCAGGAGAAGGCGTTCAGCAGGCGCTTCTCAAGATATTGGAGGGCACGGTAGCCAATGTCCCGCCGCAAGGCGGCCGCAAGCACCCGCAGCAGGAATACATTCAGGTGGATACGACGAATATCCTCTTCATCTGCGGCGGCGCTTTCGTAGGGATCGAAAAAATAATCGAATCGCGATTGGGCAAGAACGTGATCGGCTTCGGCTCCGATGCGAAGCCGCGCGAGAAGCGGCGGCTCGGCGAGGTCATCAAGCACATTCAGCCGGAAGACCTCCTAAGATACGGGATGATACCCGAGTTTGTCGGGCGCCTGCCCATTATCGCGACATTCGATGAGCTCTCCGAGGAAGACCTGATCCACATCCTGCAGGAACCCAAGAATGCGCTCGTAAAACAGTACAAGAAGTTTTTCGAAATCGAAAACGTCAAGCTGACGTTCACCGACGAGGCCCTCAGCGAGATCGCGCGTCAGGCGATCTCCCGCAAGAGCGGGGCTCGCAGTCTGCGCGCCAGCATGGAAGAGGTCATGCTGGACATCATGTACGAGACCCCATCGAAGAGCGATGTGCGCGAGTGCGTGATCACCGACACCGTCGTGCGCAAACAGGAAGAGCCCAAGCTCGTGCATGTGACCCGTAAGCGCTCGGCGTGAAACCCTTAATTCGGGGACACCTTGCGGCAAGGTGTCCCCGAATTAAGGGGGCCCGCCATGAAAATCACGTCCGCCGAATACATCATCAGCGCTTTTGACAAATCCCAATTCCCGCAGGATCGCCTGGCTGAGATCGCCTTTGCGGGAAGGTCCAATGTCGGGAAATCGTCGCTCCTCAATTGTCTCGCCGGCAAAGACATTGCAAAGATAAGCCGCACCCCGGGCAAAACGCGCTCCGTCAACTTCTTCCTCATAAACAAGAAGTTCTATTTTGTTGACCTTCCCGGCTACGGATTCGCCCGCGTCTCGAAGGACATGCGGCGCGACTGGAGCGGTTTGATCGAGGGTTATATCAGCGGCAGGCCGAATCTGGTCGCCGTCATCATCCTGATCGACAGTCGCAGGGAAGAGATTCCCGACACCGACCTGCAGATGCTGGATTACCTGAGGCACGGCAAGATTCCCGGGATTCCCGTTTTCACAAAAATCGACAAGCTGAATCGGTCCGAACTGGCTCGCCTCAAACGAACGGCTGCCCGTGAGCTTCCCCCAAGCTCCGCCCCCGTCTTCTTCTCCGCTGTCACTGCAGAAGGCGCAGCAGAGTTGCTGAAACAAATCACCGAATACCTCAAGTGACAGTTTCTGATTTTGAGTTTCTGGTTTCCGGTCAAATACCAAAGAAACCGAGAATCCAAAGTTATTCCCGGGTTTCCCTTAATTCGGGCACACGATGTCCCGCCAGCGGCGGGATGTCCTCGAATTAAGGCGCAGCGGACCGATGAAATGAACTCTAGCCTGGAGTTCTTTTTATCTTTCAACTCGAGACTCGAAACTCAGAACTCGGAACTCCGCCCGCTTCGGGCGGCAGGCACATCATAAATGAAAATGGAATAGCCAAGAACTTTCTTCGGTTCGAGTTTTCTCAGCCAGTCGTGGCAGCGGGGGTTGTCGAGATAGAGGTTTTGGAGATAAGTGGCGCTTACGGCATGGATGCCAGGGGAGGGCTCGCAGTCATTCAGGTCGGAGTTAGTGAGGCCGTAATACCGCATTACACCTGGCGGCCCAAAGTATTTTATCCGGGCTCCCGTTATATTGTTTTCCTGGAGATGTTGCGCAAGCTCATCCAGGCTTTGGCCCCAGTCGAGGTTGGAATCCACGAGATACTTATATCCGTTCCTCGGGCCACCCACGAGTTCGTTGAAGTAGGCCAGATAGTGCGGGTACGTCCAGAACGCGGAACCCGCGTACCAAAGACATAGCGCGACCAGAGCTCCCTTCCAGTATTTGGACCTGATGGTCGCGACCTTGCCGGCGAGAATACAGAGCAGCGGGATCAGCGGGAGGATGTACCGGATGCCGATATTTATTTTACTTGGGAGTGAGAAGAGAACAATCATCGGCAGGATGGAGAGGAGGAGAAAATGTTCGCCAAATCCCTCCTCTCCCCTCTTTGCAAAGGGGGGAACAACCTTTGCTTCCGCATGGTCTTCCTTCCCCCCCTTTGGCAAAGGGGGGAAGGGGGGATTTAGCTGGCGGATTCTTCGCATCCGTCCCTTAAGAAGGGATATGTTGTGATATCCCAAACCAGATTTCAAACTCATCCCGGCGGCGACGACCATGCAGACCATAAAGGGGATCGGCGTCTTTATCAAGAAAGCCGCCCAGTAAAAATATCACCACCCCGTT
>CAYVDS010000046.1:19684-22052 GCA_964450145.1 uncultured bacterium | reverse complement strand
TTGCGAGACATGTCCGAAGAGAAAATTGTCTTTCCAGCCTTTTGCTGCGGCAAGCTGCGTATAAACGCCGAGAATGTATGAATAAGCTGGAATGCGGACTCCGCGTTGCTCCAGCGCGTTTTGAACTTGCCAGAAAGTCTTCTTTGCTATCAACTCCTGAGCTTCGGGCTTGAGCCACTCCGGCATGAACGGTGTCCCGAATTGGAACCCGTATCCCGCCCAGACGACGAACGACGCTATCAGGAGAATCAGCAGGAGTCCCAGTAGATTCCTCCTGCCCCCCTTTGCGAAAAGGGGGAATCTCGTTGTACCCCCGTCTATAGTCGTACCCCCGTTTACTCCACTATCCCCTCTTTGCAAAGGGGGGCAGGGGGGATTTATGAAGCGAGAAAGGACAACTATGAACACGAAAATGGGAATCAGAATCAAGCCGGTGAACTTCGAGAGACACGCCAACCCTAATGTAGCGCCTGGGAGCACGAGGCCCACGGTCGTCGGATTTCGGACAAACTTCCAGAGACAGTAAAGCGAAAGCGTCATGGTCAGCGCGAGCAGCAAATCAGCCGTTGCGAGTCCGCAATGCGCGAGGATAGTCGGGCACAAGGCGTATAAGAAAGTGGCAAAGATGGCCGCGTTGAGGGCTGGCTCTTGGGCTGTGCCCTTGGCCGTGCTGTCGGCCATGCCTGCGCTCCAAAGCTCTTTAGACCAGCGAAAGACGACAAGTCCCAGCAACACGGACAGAATGACGAATGGAATCCGCGCAAGAAACGTCACCGTGGCGGGCCGGTATCCGGAGTCGAACACGAGAGGAGGGCCGATATATTTGTAGTATATGTATTGTTCGTCGTCGAAACGATCTGGCTCGAATTTCAGAGGAAGCAACAGGAGACTGTTGATGTAATATGAAAGCGGCGGGTGCAGTTGGAGAGCGGTTATCACGGGGTTTCGCGTGCGCAGTATCAGGCGTCCGACTCCGATATAGCTCGGTTCATCCCACGTAAGCGACGTATGGCGCATACTGCCTATTGCAAGTGCGACGTGGATTATCAGCAGGGCCGCGACTATTAGGCGGGATCTCATGTCATTCCGGGCAAGTTCTCTCTCGTTGCGTGAGTGAGTTTCCGCGTCATTTTGTCATTCCTGCGAAAGCGGGAATGACAAGGAAGAAGGTTTTCATTCGTGTCATTCGTGCCGCGCCTTGCGCGATTCGCGACATTCGTATTCCAAGAGTTTTGGTTGCGGCTGTGCCGGACTGTGTAATCTGTGGGTTCTCGCTCCCTTCTTGCTTTGCGTTCTTTGCGCCTTTGCGGTGAAAAGGGTTTCTTCACTTCTCCTGCAGCGTCTCTTCTATTTTCATCCCGAAGTGTCTGCCGCCTGCCTCGAGATGGACGAGGACTTCAGTTCCCTTATGGAGCGAGGCGACAGATACGGATTTCCCGCCGGGCTGGACAAGCCGGATCGTTTCGGCGTTTTGCAGGATCGTTGACACGCGCTTGTCGCCGGTCTCAGCGACCACGAGCACGAGCGGTCGTCTCTCTATCTTGCAGCGTCCCACATTCGCAACTTGCGTGGCGCCCTTATGATCGACGACCATTACTTCCTCGCCGGTCGCCAATTCCGAAAGGTATTGCGTCTTTCCGTCGGGATTGAGTATATATGCGTGCACCGGCCCGGCGTTCACGCGGAAAGGCCTCGCGGCCACATAGGGATTCTCCTCGGATTCCGATTGAACAAGAAAGAAGGCGTCGCTCGCGTTCCCAATAAGCATCCCTTGACCGGGTATCATCTGACTGCACGTGTCGATGCATACCCTGTCACCCATTCCGAGCAGTTTCGTCTCGACAACAGTGGCCGTCTCCATCTTCAGCACCGGCAGGATGCCGTGGATGATATCGACCGTCTTGCGAACTTCGTTCGTGTCTTCGGTGAAGAGCACAACCCCGTCGACTCCCTTTTCGAGGATTTGCACGGCGGTGCGCGCCATGCCCGAATCCTTCACTTCGACGAACAAACCGGTCCGTTGCGCGATGAGATTCTCGAGCGGGATAATCGTCCAGTCCTTCAAGCTTAAGATCAATAACTTCTCTTTGGGCGAACGGGCTGCCCGCACCTCGTCCTCTTTTCCGCTGATTTCGAGGCTTATGACGTCCTTCCCGGGCTTTATGTCGCCGTCCTCGGCCACCGTCGGAATAAGTCCCAGCTCTTTTACCTTGGGGGCGCATCCTCTCGGGACGATTACCGCATCCGCGCCGCACTCGAGGGCGCGTATAACGATCTCCTTGTTCCACGGGTCCGCGTTCACCCAGACCTTTTTCATGCCCGCCTCTCTATGAATTTCATTGATTCGTTGTCGTTATTCGAGGACATC
>CAYVDS010000046.1:0-19674 GCA_964450145.1 uncultured bacterium | reverse complement strand
GCCCCAAAGTCCATTTGCAGCTCCTCGCCAGGTCTTCCATCGTTCACCCTCACCGTCACCCGCCGCCGGCCAAACCCGAGTTGCTCCACCGCAAACCGATGCAAGGTCCGATAAGGAACTGCTTCGCCTGTTTGGCGGTCGCCCCATCATGCACTATCTTTCCGATTGCCTCGACGATTTTCTCCGGACTCTTGTGCTGAAACGCGTTCCGCCCTATCGACACGCCGGCCGCGCCAGCCCTGAGGGCATTCTCGACCATGGTGAGAAGCTGAACTTCGGTCTCGACCTTCTCGCCGCCCGCTATGACTACGGGGACGGGGCAACCCTCGACAACTTCCCTGAAAGAGTCCACGCTGCCTGTATAGTTGCACTTGACTATGTCTGCGCCCAGTTCAGCGCCGACCCGGGCCGCATGTTTCACGTACTTCACGTCGTATTCGTTTTCTATCTTCTTCCCGCGCGTATACATCATGGCGAGCAGCGGCAGACCCCACTGGAAACATGTCGTCGACACCTCGCCGAAGTACTTGAGCATCTCCGTGTCTTTTTCGGCGCCCAGGTTGATGTGGATGCTGACGGCGTCGGCCCCCAGCCGCACCGCTTCCTCAACTGCGCACACGGGCACCTTGGTGTTCGGGTCGGGGCTCATCGAAGTGCTGGCGGACAGATGGATAATGAGACCCACGTCCTTCCCGCTGCCGCGATGGCCGACCGCCACGATGCCTTTATGAATGATGATCGCGTTTGCTCCGCCCTCAACCACCTTATTTATGGTCGTCGGCATGTCAACCAGGCCTGCAATCGGCCCCATCGTCGTCCCATGGTCCATCGGAACGATTACAGTCCGATGCGAATTCCGGTCAAGTATCCTCTCGAGTCGTATCTTCTTGCCAATCATAGCGGTCCCCTTCGCGACGGTTTCGCACTTATATACATTTCCATTGTTCTTGAATGCACACTGAATGAGCGCTATTCTACTCCATACACGCCCAAAAAAGCAAAGAAGACGAGAGACGAATTTGTTGCCTTCGCGATACTTTGCGCGCTTTGCGTCTTTGCGGTTTAGCATCCTTTTGTCCTAAATCCAAAACACCATCAGTTCCTCAACTCCATCCGATTTGCTATAATGCTCTCATGTCCTACTCTCCACCAGGTTGCTACTTGTGGGATTTCTGGCTCATATTCGAGCCGCCGAACTACCATCTATTTCATTTGCGGGCGCCGCGGAGTTTGCCGGACCCAGAATTGCGGCACAACGCGGCCACAATCGGTCATGCCGTTTCGACTGATTTACGTCATTGGACTGACAAAGGCGAGGTCATCAAACCGGGCAGGTCGGGCGAATGGGATGACCTCTCCGTCTGGACCGGAAGCGTTATCAAAAGCGGCGCTCTCTACCACATGCTCTACACCGGCCGCTGTCATGCAGACCAGGGAACTGTCCAACGGATCGGCCTGGCCCGTTCGGAGGACCTTTATCATTGGGAGAAACACGCTCGCAATCCGGTGATGGAAGCGGACCCAAGGCGCTACGAAAAATTCGGTTCATGCGGATATTACTGGGAATCATGGCGGGACCCATATCTGTTTTATGAACCTAAAGCAAATTGCCATTATGCCTTCATAACCGCGCGGACAAATCGCGGTGAACTCGATCAACGAGGCTGTATCGCCGCCGCAAAATCGGGGGATTTCATTGGTTGGGAAATACTCCCGCCGATTTTCAGCCCCGGCACATTTACCGAGATGGAGGTTCCGCAGATATTCGAGCACGGAGGACGCAGCTATCTTCTCTTCTCAACGAATCCGTTCTGGTATGCCGCTAGCTATCTGGAGCGTTCGGATGTCGTGCCGTGGGAGGGAGACCACTACGCCGTGGCCGATTCCTTCCTGGGCGAATATTGTACGACGGGTGATGGGGTGCTCTCGCGCGCAAACGAGCATGCGTATGCCTCGAAGATCGTCACCGACCCACCATGGGCGCCTGTTATTTTGTCTTGGCTTTCCAAACTGCCCGGCAGCGACGAGTTTGCAGGCGTGCTTTCGCAACCGAGACCGGTCCGCTTCAGCGCCGACGGAACGCTTCAAATCGAATAGGGGAACGACGAAAGGGGGACAAGACCAAAGGAAAGCCTTTCGTTTGTCGCCCCATCGGTTAAGTTGCAAAAGGGGCCAAGAGATGCTAAAATATTATTTGCTGGAAGTATAAACAACAAATGATAGGGGCGCCTGGCGCCGAAGGTGTCAGGCGTTTTTTACGAAAGAAGACCGCGGGAAAAACGAAATCCTCGAAAGTAGGGAGGTGAGTTGATTGCTCGGAAATATCGGCCCCACGGAGTTGATACTGATTCTGCTGATCGTCATGCTTATCTTCGGGACAAGCAGGCTTACAGGCATTGGCAAGTCCCTGGGCACGGCGATACGCGATTTCAGAGACAGCATGAAGAGCGAGCCTCCGCAAAAAGAAAAGTCTCCTGAAGAGAGCCCCAAAGAAACTGGCAAGTCAAATGAATGACGTGAAGATGACCTTCATCGAGCACCTGATGGAGCTCAGAATTCGGCTGGTAAAGGGACTTAGCGCAATAGCAATCTTCTCGGTTCTTGGGTATCTCTTTCGCGGACATGTTCTTGCGGTCATCAAGAAGCCGCTCGGTGATGCGGTTCAACTTCATGCGTTCGACCTCTTCGAGCAGTTTTATGCCTCCCTGAAGCTCGCCCTTTATACCGGTTTGTTTTTCGGGTTGCCCTTTTTCGTCTACCAGATACTCATGTTCTGCCTGCCCGCCCTTAGGCCAAGCGAAAAGAGGGTCGTTGTTGGCGGTCTTATTGCTGGCATCGTGCTTCTTTATGGAGGCATAATCTTTTCGTATCTCCTGATTTTGCCCCAGCTCATGCCTCAGCTTTCGCGCTTTTTCACGACAGGAGTTGCGCAGACTTTTTCGCTGACGATGTATGTCGACAAGGTTTTCCGTTTCCTTATAGCGTTTGGGCTTGGCTTCCAAATGCCGATAGTGCTGATAATCCTTGTGCGCATCGGCGTAGTCTCCGTCGAGGCTCTGCGCAAGAACAGGAAATACATGATAGTTTTGATCTTTATCGTCGCGGCCGTACTCACGCCGCCCGATGTAATATCTCAAATGCTGTTGGCTATTCCCCTCCTGTTCCTCTACGAGGTTAGTATTTGGGTTTCCGTCCTGCTTGGAAAGGGTGAACGCGCGGTATGATGGGTATCGGTCCGATGGAAATAGTGGTCATCCTCGTCGTCACCCTTCTCGTGGTCGGCCCTGAGAAAATGCCGGAACTCGCCCGCTCCCTCGCACGGCTGATGCGCGATGTCCGCCACATGATGGACGACGCGCGCGACCAGATCGAGGAAATCACGCGCGAGGAGTTGCTCGACAAAAAAGACGTGAACTCATACTATCGTGGCGTCGTCGACAGCGTCAAGAAAGCGGTCGACGTTCCCGAAATCAAGAACCTTGGGCAAGACATAGAAAAGACTGTCCAGCAGTTGGAGGAGAAGCCTGAGGATAAACCCAAGCCGGAGAACCCGCCTGCCCAACCTTCGCCGTAACTCCTTGACTTCAGTAATTTTAGTGTGGTAATATCACATTCATTCTGAGCGGCCGAGTCCGCTCACGGCTGGGTTGCTCGCGCAATAGACGCCCCTTAATCCGGGGACACCTTGACGCAAGGTGTCCCCGAATTAAGGGGAAAGTGTGGTTTGTTTCTTAGGAGCGCTGACCGCGCTGTCGCGTGGCTAATTGTGTAAGAAAGGTGGCGGCGAGGGTATAAGCCGCAATGTCATTCTGATCGGAGCGAAGAATCTCTCTTTTGCTTCTTTTGACCTTGAACCTTGAACCTACTTTCTTAGGAGCGCCTGACCCCTCTTCGCGGGGTTGATTGTGTGAGAAACGCGAGTTCTGTTTGAAACCTGAAACTTGAAACCAGTTTCTTAGGAGACGGCAAGCGAAAATGACAAAAAAGATATGCGTGCTGGGCCTCGGATACGTGGGATTGCCCACCGCATGCATGTTCGCAGTGCAGGGTCACACTGTTGTCGGCGTCGACGTCAAGCGGGAAGTGGTCGAGACCATCTCGAAGGGCGCGATCCATATCGAGGAAGCCGGCCTCAAAACGATGCTTCAGGCGGCGATCAACAGCCGTAATCTCGTGGCCCGCTCCGAAGTCGAGCCCGCAGACGTCTTTATCATCGCCGTTCCGACCCCTCTCGCCCCGGACAAACGCGCCGACGTAAGTTTTGTTGAGAGCGCCGCCCGCTCGATCGTGCCCGTGCTGGCGCGAGGCAACCTCGTTATACTAGAATCGACGGTGCCATTGGGCACGACCGCAAATCTCCTCTGCGGCATTCTCTCGCAATCGGGCCTCAAGCCCGGAGCCGACTTCTATGTCGCCCATTCACCCGAGCGCGTGTTGCCGGGGAACGTCTTCAGTGAACTCGTCACGAACGACCGCGTCATAGGCGGCATCACGCCGGAATCGGCGCAAATCGCCTGCGACCTCTATAGAACATTCGTGGAAGGCGAGATCTTCCTCACCGATTCAACGACGGCAGAGATGGTCAAGCTCGTTGAGAATACCTTCCGCGACGTGAACATCGCTCTCGCCAACGAATTGGCGCTAATCGCGGCAGAAAACCGGGTGGACATATTCAGCGTGATCGCTATGGCCAATCGTCATGCGCGCGTCAACGTGCACCAGCCGGGACCGGGGGTCGGAGGTCATTGTATCCCGGTCGACCCGTGGTTTATCATCGAAAACACGGATGACAAGGGAAGGCTGATCAGGAACGCGCGCGAGACGAACGATTCAATGCCGGAGCGTATCGCAGCACTTGTTTCTGAAGTCATCGGGGACGCTGCCGCTGACCCAAAGGTGAGTGTTTGGGGCGTGGCGTACAAAGGAAACGTCGACGATACGCGTGAGACGCCGGCAACTCCGATAATAAACAAGTTGAAGAGCCGAAACTACAAGCTCGGCATCTTTGATTTTCATGTCAAGAACTTTGCGTTTGAGCTGGATAGCCTCGAAAACGCGGTAAACGGCGCCGACTGTGTTCTGCTCCTGGCTGACCACAAAGAATTTAAATATCTGGACCCCCACGTCATTGGTCAGAAAATGCGGCGCCGAATCGTCATAGACACGCGCAACTGTTTGGATTCAAAGAAGTGGATGGATGCTGGATTTGAATTCCACCTTTTGTGGAAGAAATTGTGAGGCAAATTCGGGGACACCATGCCGCATGGTGTCCCCGAATTTCCGCCCCTCTGCGCGCGGATAGTTAAGCCTGAAGTCGGGGGACACGATGCCGCATGGTGTCCCCGAATAAGCGGACAACGACCAAATGAATAGCACGGGCGAAATCTTCTGCAGCGTCGTATCTCCCATGTACAATGAGGAGGCTAATATTGCCTCGACGGTGGCCGCCATCGAGAAAGTGATGGCAGGCATCGGCAGGCCGTGGGAGCTAATCCTCGTAAACGATGGAAGTATCGACCGCACGGAGGAGGCCGCCGCCAGAATCTGCCATGGAAAACCTTTCGCCAGGCTGCTCTCTTATACGCCCAACAGAGGCCGGGGCAAAGCGCTCCGGACAGGTTTTTCCGAGGCGAAGGGAAGATTCATAGTATCCATCGAGTCGGACCTGAGCTGGGACGCTTCGCTTATTCCGGAGATGCTCCGAATTCTGGAAGCAGGCGAAGCCGATGTTGTGTTGGCTTCTCCTTACACGAAAGGCGGAAAGGTCGAGGGAGTTCCGCCGGGCCGACTCATGATCAGCCGCGTGGGCAACTCGATCTTGAGCATGGTAGTGGCCGGCAATTTCAAAATGGTCACGCAGATGTTCCGAGCGTATCGGCGCGAGGTCATCGATTCGCTCGAACTCGAATCTGACGACAAGGAAATACATCTCGAAATTTTGTCGAAGGCGCTCGCGCTCGGCTATCGCGCGCGGGAGATACCTGCGGTTCTTCGGTCGCGCAGAGCGGGCAGGTCGAAGTTCAAACTGGGCAAAACCGCAGTTTCGCACCTTGCGTTTTCATATTTCGAAAAACCGATTCTCTTGTTCGGGCTGACCGGATTCGGTTTTCTCGCGCTTGCCCTTGTGATCGGCTTGTATCTGCTGTTTGAGTTCTCGAGGGGCAGGCTCAATCCTGACCGGCCCTTGATGACACTGCTCGTCATCCTCATAGTAGGCGGGCTCCAGTTCCTCTCTTTGGGCCTTGTAGGCACCCAGATAGTTCAACTTCGCAAAGAGGTCTACCGCATCCAGATGGAAAACCGAAGGCTGGAAAGGCAGATCTCCGATGGAAAACGCTGAGTCGCCTCCAAACAGGTCGATTCGTCGTTCCGTGTGCGTGCTCACCAACGCATATCCCGACTATCCTGACTCAAACCGCGTCGTATTCATTCGCAATCTCGCGCAGTTCCTGTCGCAGAAGGGCTGGACTGTGTCAGTAGTAGCGCCGCGCATATACTCGGACAGCCGTTCCCATGAATGGGAGGACGGAATCGAGGTCCGGCGTTTTGCATCTTTTATGGGGAACAAATTGCTGGTCGAGTATTCGGGCACGCCGATTTTCCGGCTCATGGGCTACATGGCGGCAGGCGTTGCCGAGGCCGTTAGGTGCGTCCGAGCCAGGAAATGCGGCCTGATCCATGCGCATTGGGTCATTCCGGCGGGGCTCATTGCTCTCATCGCGGGCGCCATTTGCCGCAAGCCTGTCATCGTTACGGCGCACGGTTCGGATATCCTGGTCGCAGCGCGGGAAAACCCCATCATGAAACGGCTGGCCGGACTCGTTCTGAAGCGAGCCGACGGCGTCACGTCGGTCGCGGAACATCTCAGCGAAATTATTGCTGAGATGGGGATTCCCCGTGAAAAGGTCGTTACGTTTCCGATGAGCGTAGTGACCGATTCGTTCACTCATGCAGGACCGCTTCATGAGGATTGGGCCGGCGAACAGGTGATATTCAGCAATCGGAGTTTATATCCCGTTTACAATGTAGAGACACTCGCGAGAGCAATACCCGCGGTTTTGGAGAAGTTTCCTCGCGTCAAAACGGTCATTGCCGGAGAAGGTCCCGAGGCCCAACAAATCGTGGCCATCACACGGGAGACGAGAATCGAGGAGCATGTCCGATTTGCAGGGGCTATTGCTCATGAGCGGATGCCCGAGTATCTGAGGGCGGCGTCGGTCTATGTCTCGACCGCATTGTCCGACGGCGCATCCGTCTCCCTGCTCGAGGCGATGGCGTGCGGGACATTCCCGGTGGTCGCCGACATTCCGGCGAATCGTGAGTGGATCAGGGACGGCGAAAACGGCCTTTTGTTCACGCCGGGAAACGCGCAAGCGCTTGCCGAGAAGATTATGGAATGCCTCGGCCGGCCCGCTTTGAGAGAGCAGGCGCGTGAGATCAATGTGAAGGATATTCAACAGAGGGCTCAATGGAATTCGAACGTCGGGAAGCTGCTCGAGTTATACGAGAAAGCTATGATTCGATAGCAAAAGCCAACCGAGGAAACGGGCTGCGAATCTTCTTCCTCGCGCTGACGGTGGACGTGGGCAAATACCAGGGTGACAGCACGCACGTCACAGAGCTAATATCGAATCTGCGACAGATGGGATGCCGGGTTCGCTGGATTGCCCGTCAGAGCCGGAGCCGCGAGACGTGGCCGGACCCTTTGTTTCATTGCGTCAGCCGGGCGTCCAAGCCGAACAGCGAGATCATGCGACTGGTTCAGTTGCTGCTCTCGATGGCGCGCGGGGCCTTCTATATCTTTCGCTACGCTCGCGTGTCGGACCTGATATACTCGCGCGACCGGTTCTCGACTCTGCTCGCGTTGATTCCCGCCAGGATTTTCGACAGGCCGCTCGTGTATGAAGTCAATGGCTTGACCAGCGAGCAACGCAAGATGCAGGGCCGGTATCTCCTCAACAGGGCCTACGTCTGGCTGCTAGAGACACTGGACAAAGTGGCGTTCAAGAACGCCGTCTCGGTCGTCTGTGTTACCGACGCGATTAAGGATTTCTACTCTGCGCGTTATCCCGAATACTCAGATAGATTCACGACCGTGAACAACGGCGTCAATACGAAGCTATTCAGGCCGCTGCCGATCGAAGGCGAAATCGGCGAACTCAGAAAATATCTGGGATTCGATGAGGGTGACGAGGTTGTCGCCTACGTCGGGAACCTTTCGCTCTGGCAGGGAGTCGAGTACCTCGTGCGGAGCGCTCCCATAATCGTGAGAGAGAATCCGTCGGTCAGGTTCATGATCGTGGGCCAGGGCCCGACATTTGCCGCGTGTCGGAAGCTCGCGGATGATCTCGATGTCGGCGACAGATTCACGTTTGTGGGCCAGGTCCCGTACACGTCACTGGCGCATTATATCAATGTTGCAGACGTGTGTGTGGCGCCATACACTCGAGGTATCCCGAATTGCCCGATCAAAATATACGAGTATCTCGCCTGCGGCAAACCCGTTGTGTGTTCCGATATCCCCGGAATCGAGAATCTTCGTGGGTCGGGCGCGATTACATTGGTGGAGCCCTGCAATCCGGACGCGCTGGCATCCAGCCTGTTAAAGGTCCTTGCCGACAAATGTCTTCGCACCGCCCAGCGGGAACTTGGTCCGAAGGCGATCCTTGAATACACATGGACGAATACCACCAGGAAAGTGGCCGCAATCTGCGAGAAGGCTATGGAGCAGGGGAAAGTCAGCCGATGAATCACTCAATAATATTGCTCATGCGAGACAGGACTATTTCTTCAAGACAAGGAACGCCACTCTCTGAGCAGGGAAAATGGCTTCAGGACTGTCATATGTGAGATTCCCTATCTGGGTGGCGGAAGTCTCTTCCCAGTTGGAATACCTGTCCGGTTTGTAAAAGAAACGCGCCATCGCCACTTCGCCGAGAAGTCTTCTCAATGCGTCAAAGTCATATACTCGCATCCCTCTCTTTACACAGGGCTTACCGGCGGGAACGCTCAATAATAAAGTCCCCCCCCCTTCTTAAGCGCCTCTTTGAGCTTATTGATCGCGATGCTATCCCCGTCGTCATGATGTGGGTCCCCACACGTTCCCAGGCCGACATGCTCGATTGTAGAAATGGATATGACAAAATCAAAGCTTTTCCGAAGGTGGTTCCCATGCAAGGATGTCACTTTGGATGAAGCTGAAACCCCTATGAGTGAAAGGATAGGGTCAAAAGTCCAACCCTGACACGATGTGTCCAAGAGAGCACAGTTGAATCGGCAACAGCGTTTCCACGCAGCCGAAATCGAGGATCCTTCGGCTTGCTTGTGGCAATTGTTGAAATAGCAGAGGATATTCAATGATTCTTTCGGAGTAGACCGGGATACAACGGTCTCGTTTGGATCGACCCCAAATAGACAGTCCTTTTTTGGCGGCCTTGTCAAAGAGACTTCCCTCCATTCCCTCAAAGAATATGTTCATGTTTCTCATGTATGCAATGGCGGATTTGGCGTCTATTCCTGAACGAGACCCCATTATGGCAGGATTCCTTTCATGGTTGAGGTAAAATCGCGGCCCGTCTGTTTTCTTGACACACTTGGGACATTCTAATATGATTGGGACGACAAAGCAAATCGAGGGAATACAGAGAGACATGCCACAAGGCAGAATATTGATCGGAGCATTTGACCCTGTCGCAGAAATGACGGGTGGGCGCGCGTATCGTGAAGCGGTATTTGCAGCTTTGAGGAAAAAGTATGACCTCGAGGTTTTTGCGGCGTTTCCCGGGGACCGAGGAATCATCCCTTCGGCCCGGCTTCGACGAATTCTGGCGATTGTCCGAGTCAAGAAAAGCAAGAACCTGTGGGTCCGCGATTTTTATCCCATCGTCGCTCTGAGTTTGCGGCGCAATTCCGGCAAGAATATAGGTCTCTTCCTCCATATGCAAACGGAGGGCGAGGAGTTTGACCTCTTGGGTCGCGCAATGCAATGCCTTTTTCTTCGAAACATTCGAAAATGCGATTGCGTGGTCTCGATTGCAGGTTATTGGAGAGACCATCTGCATGGGCTGGGAATACGGAATGTCCGTGTGATACGAAGCGGCATGGACCTCTCCCTTTTTCAATTTGAGGGGGGAGAGGTCGAAGCTTTCTGTCGGAAACATGGGCTGACAGGCGCGCCTATTGTCTATGTCGGCAACTGCCGCAGGAGCAAAGGGGTTATCGAGGTCTATGAAGCGCTCAAGGAGAAAGGATACCACCTCGTGACCAGCGGCGAGCCCGATGTCGAACTTCCGTGCCCGAATTTCAGATTATCATATCATGAGTATCTGCTATTGCTTAAAGCGTCCTCCGTTGTGATTACGATGTCGAAGTTTCGAGAAGGATGGTGCAGGACCGCACACGAAGCGATGCTTTGCCGGACTCCAGTGATAGGGTCGGGCGCCGGGGGCATGGCCGAATTATTGGAAGGAGGAAAGCAGCTCGTGTGTCGCGACATACGCGAACTGCCGCGAATGGTCCAGATGGCCATCACGCAAAAGGAACGACTGGGTGAGGAGGGACATAAATTCGCAAGCACGCTCACTATCGAGCGGTTCAAAAGCGAATGGTTGGCGCTTATCGAGGAGCTAGTGCGCGACAGCGCTCTGCCCGCGTGAGCCCGTGGACAGCATGAAACCGCGACTCGCTAACTCAGAGATACTTCCGTGGATTCTGCAGAAACTCTCCGTTCCAGAAGATTTCGCCCGCCTCTCTCTCGACACGGTTTACTATGGCGTTGGCAAATCCGCCGAAGCGCTCGCCGCCCTTGTGCTTGTCCCCGTGCTCACTCGCGCATTCACGCCAGCGCAATTCGGCCTCTGGGACGTGACGATGACGTTTTTCTTGCTCACGACTACGACCGCCTCGCTCGCGCTCGAGGCGGCTCTGGCTGCATTCTATTTCGAGACACAGCAGGCCGACGAAAGAATGCTCGTCGCCTCGACGTCGCTCCTTTCTCGACTTGCCTCGTCGGTCCTTGTCGCGATCCCGATATTCTTCCTTGCTCCTCAGATTTCGCTGCTCATATTCGATACCGCCGTGTATTCCGCATGTTTTAGGATACTCGCCGCCGCGATCCCATTCTTCCTTATGATTAATATGCAAAAGCAACTGCTTCGCATAGACTTTGCCCCGGGGAAGTTCAACGTGCTTTCTGTAGGGTTCGCCGGTCTTTACACAACGCTCGGAGTCATTTTCGTCCTAAACATGAAGATGGGCGTAAAAGGGATTTTATTCGCTATGCTTGTCGCGGGCGTTTGTTCCGCCCTGGTGGGCAGTCGTTTTGTTTCAAAGTTCTCGTCTTTCGAGTTCTCATCCGGCAAAATGGCAAAAATGCTCGTATTTGCCGTTCCTCTCATCCCTTATTTGCTGGCAAATTGGGTGATCGATTCGTCAAGCCGCTATTTCCTCACCAAGCTCAGCACGCTTGAGCAGGTCGGTATATACTCGGTGGGGGCCAAGATAAGCTCCATAATCACACTGTTCGTCACTTCGTTCCAGATGGCGTGGGCGCCCGCGGCGTTGAGTATACAACATCAGCCGGGTGCAAAGGAGAAATTTTCGCGAGCGTTGCTTTTCTTTGTCGCCGTTTCACTGACGGCGGCTACCGCGATAACGGTTTTTGCCAGACCTATTCTCGTAGTCTTGACCCAACCCACATACTATGGCGCTGAACGGGTCATCGGCCTTCTTTCTTTTTCTCTCGTCGTGTACGGCGCATTCCTTATGGTAAGCATTGGGCTAATCATTGTAAAGAAGACCGCCCTGGCAAGCGCTGGCCTCGTCGCCGGAGCCATTGTCAACCTCCTGCTTAATTACTTGCTCATACCTGTGTTCGGAATGCTGGGCGCGGCGCTCGCCACTTTCATTTCATATTCCGCCGCCGCCGCCTTGCTTTATCGCTTCACGCAGAAACACTACCCGGTCGACTACAAGATTCCTCGCCTGGCGAGACTCGCGGCCCTGTCGGCGGGAACATTGGCGCTCGCATGGCTCTTGCCGTTCGACGGGCACATGCCATTGGATGTGGCATCGCGCGTCATACTCATGGTCGGTTTTGTGGTCATATTGAAAAAACTCCTTATTCGCGCCGGTCAGGATTGATTGCGGACGGAAGGGAAGCGCTGGAGTTACGATGCTGTCGCACACGGGAGAACGAACAAGACCCGAGGGTTTTACATCCGTCGAAGAATATCTCATCTATCTGAGGAGCCTGTTTGCGTATGAGTCTGTGAAAGATAGAATTGCGGGAAGCGGATTAGTCCTTGAGATCGGCTGTGGGGAAGGCTTTGGCGCAGGGCTACTGTCAAAGCATGTACGCAAAATCATAGGACTGGATGTGGACGAAAATACGGTGCTCCACGCCTCGAAGAAATACCGTTCCGCGAGTTGCTCCTTTGTTACATATGGCGGAAGAAGGCTCCCCTTCCGAGATAACACTTTCGATGTCGTCATCTCCTTTCAGGTCGTCGAGCATGTTCCCGATGACACAGGCTTCATCTCCGAGGCGCACAGAGTGCTCAAAACAAAAGGCAGTTTCCATATCACCACACCAAATAGGACTCACCGACTGCGAAATGGAACGAAGCCATGGAACAAATTCCACCTGAGAGAATACTATCCCAACGAATTTGAGAGGATTCTTCGAAACAGATTTGAGAGTGTGAATGTATGGGGAATCCGCGGCAGTGAAGAAATTGAGAAAATAGAGAAACAAAGAATCAAGGACACCTTGCGGTTACGCGCTTTGGACCCTCTCGGATTAAGGGAGTTCATTCCGGAGCCACTCAGAGTGGCAATCCGGGCCGCAATGAGACGGGCCGCCGGGAAAGACCTACCAGTGGATGAACGCCTCAGTGCCTTCCGCGCAAGCGACTATCATATTGTAAAGGACAATCTGTCCGACAGTCTCGACCTGCTCGGCATCTGCACAAAATAATTAGGAGGGATTTCCGTTTGCGAAATTCTGCGAATGCGGCGCAAGGTGGCGCGCAAACAGTTCGCAGGTCGATGCTCATGGGTGGGGCGTTACTGTTTTCTCTGGCCATGCTTGTCTATGTGAATTCTTTCAAGAACGATTTTGTCGGGTACGACGATCAGAACCTGATTCAGAACAATCCCGCTACCCAGAGTCTCGCCCCCGAGAACATTGCGCGCATATTCATCCCCCGCATGAGGGGCAACTATCAACCAATCCGCACGCTCTCATACGCCGTCGATTACGCCGTCTGGGGGGGCCGTCCCTTCGGATTCCAACTCACAAACATACTATTGCATGCCTTCACCGTGCTCGGCGTGTGGTTGTTAATTCGCAGTTTGTCGCCCGAGCCGGTTCCGTTCCTCACGGCTTTGATATTCGCGGTACACCCCATTCACGCGGAGAGCGTCACGTGGATGTCGGCCCGCAAAGACGTACTGTCGCTCGCCTTTTTCCTTCTAGCGATTCTGCTCTATGAAAGGAAAGGAGACAGATGGTCATATGTGGCTTCGATACTGTTGACCGGCCTGGCGCTCCTCTCAAAATTGACAGCCATCTCTCTGCCTCTCTGTATTGTGTTGTTGGAAGTCTGCCGGGACGGCTGGCCGAAAGCCGGCGAGCTTGTCCGAAAACTTGTTCGCCTTTCGCCGCATCTTCTGATCGCTTGCCTGGTCCTCGGGTTGAACTTCATGCATTTCGGGGCAGTATCTTCGCACGGCGACGCGCTCGCGCCAATCGAGAAGACTTCAAGCGCCATGCTGCATGATATTCGGGTCAGCATGCCGCTGGTCATTTGCCGGTACGTCGGCCTTCTTTTTGTGCCATATCACTTGACCACTCACTATGATGTAACTCAGATTTCAGAAATTAGCGACCCGCGCGCTTTGGTTCCCATCTGCATTCTCATCGCAGGCATTATTTCCGGCGTGGTTTGTTACTTGAGAGGCCGAACGGCGTGTGCGTTTGGCATCGGGTGGTTCGTCATCACTTTCCTGCCGACTTCCAACATACTTCCCACGGCAGCCATGATGAACGACCGCTATATGCATACACCATCCATAGGGTTCGCGCTCATTCTTGCGATGGCGTTGGCCTATCCGGCAAGAAAGATATCGCACACGCGAGAGAGCGCGGCGCGACTGATAGCGTTTATGCCCGCCATCCTCATAGTGCTCCTGCTCTCCGCCCTCACAATTCGCCGCAACACCGACTGGCGCGACACAACCAGTTTGTTTACGCGGACGCTTCGTTTCAATTCTCGCAGCGTCGATGCGCGGCTTGCTCTCGGAGCGATGTACGACAAGGCAGGCGATTACAACTCGGCTATCGAAATGTTTCGCGACGCTTTGGCGATAGAGCCCGACAATTACCGCGTACTTTACGATCTCGGGGTCACATATATGAAGAGAGGGTGGTTACGACAGGCGGCTGACGCCCTCGAGAAGTCGCGCGCCGCAAATCCGGACTATATCCCGACCCGATTCAATCTCGCGCTTTACTACCACCGCGAAAAGCGCTACGATGAAGCGATAGCGGAACACAAAGCGGTTTTGCGGATTCTGCCGACCTACGCGACCTCACACGGAGACCTCGGCCGCATTTATCTGGAAACCGAACAGCTTGATCTTGCGATGGACGAGTTGAATCAGGCGCTCCGCCTCCAGCCCGGTTTGGTCCCGGCCCTGATCGACAGAGTTGGTTTATTTATAAAGATAGAGCACCCTGAGGAAGCTGAGCAAGACCTGCAACGGCTCGAATCTCTTGGAGCGGACACCCGCGAGTTAAGAGCGAAGACGCCTCGTCAGGCAGAATAAGCCGCCCTTTACCGCGTCAATGTGTTCGATACCTGAGCCCGCAGCACGAATCAGCGGTCGAATAAATTCCGCTGCCTTTTGTAGGTTGCGAATTTATTCGCATACGGTCATTTCAGCGAATACAAATTTCCGAGTACTTTCTCCAGTGCTTCCGGTGAGCGCGGCGACAGCGCGCCGTTCTCGAAGACGAGAAATGGCGAAGCGCTGAACCTGCCCCAATCCTCCAGATATCGGTCGTCACTAGCCAGTATCTCCAGCAGTTCCATTTTCTGCCACCGCTCCATGGAAGCGGGGTCCTGCGGGGAGCCGCCCGCAAAGTAGATATGTCCGCCCATCGCCCCTATCTTGAAGTAAGCAGATTTGCCGCTCACAAGCGAACTATATGGAACGCTGTCGATGGTCACAATCCGCGCGGCGTCCATTGAATCGTCGCCGTAGAAAAGGCGTAGCGCATAGGCGAGGTTGTCAAACCTGAACACGAGTGCGCCCTCAATGGCATCAGGGACATTCAAAAAGAAAAATGTTGTGTCAGGCGCCGGCGCAGGGTAGAACCGCATTGTTTGTTCCACGATATCGCTCGCGATTTGAGAGGCTCGCCCCCATATAGCTTGTCTCTGTCTCAGGAAATGGAAACTCGTGCCGGCAAAAGCTATCACGAGCACGAATCCGACCGCTGCCGCATACGCTTTTGATTGCTGACTCAGCCGCTCGGAAAGCTTGAACAAGGTGACCGAAACCAATATTGCCGCTCCGACCGACCCCAGAACCATATGTCTTTCCGAGGGTACAAGCCCAAGGCCGAGAACCGGCGCAGCGCTTGCCAGAATCCACCAAAGCAGAAAAGTCGCTCGCAGCTTTCGAAAGACCAGCGGAGCAATCACAAGCGCCAGGATGGCGATTCCGCCAACCACCGGGAATCCGCTTGTCCTCGCGAGTCGGTCGAACAAATTCAGCGCTAAAGCCCAATCTATTGGAGAAAGAGACATTATGAGCGAGTACCACGAGCCCAGTACCAGAGATTCCCACTCGAATGTAGTAAGCGCCGGCGGCAGATGCGCTCCCCTCATTACGACGTGCCTAACTGCCATGAAGAGAACCCCCAATATAACAAATGGCAGGCAGCTTGTTATGCTCCGTTTTATGGCGGCGCTGACTCGCCCATCCTGGAACCCTATGTCCTGCCACAGGCGGGACGTTACCGACCGGGCCTCCTGTTTCGCGGGAGCGGCTTGTGCGTCTTTTCTGCATGTTGCCCAGTCTCCGGAGCTTCCCAGGAGGAGATCATAGGAAAAGACGATCAGCGGCAGCGAAACAGCCGATTCTTTGGTCAATAAAGCCACTCCGAAGAGGATTATAGAAAGCACATAAGGTAATGCAATCCAACCGGCAGTCATGCGTGAGGGCGCAGCATGCTGCGCCCCTACTTGCTTCTTTCCATTCGCGCACGATGTGCCGGATGTTCGGGGGAGAAGCGTCCTTTTCCGCCATGTAATAAAGAATATGAGCGATGCCAATGTGAGAATGTTTTCCACCACGCCGTTCACACTCGAAATCCAGAAGATTGCCTCGGCGTGAGTGGTCGCGGCCATAAATATGAGGGCCGACGCTACGGCCGGGGTCCAGTCACCGGTCAGTCGCTGTGCCAGCAGATACACCTCAAAACAGAGGATAACATAACAGACAAGGCTTATCAGATGATATCCGCCGGGCCACAGATGAAACATTTTCGCCAGCAGACCGAAAAATGCTTTGATAGCCGGGCGATAGTAGAGGCCCCATGAAGGGCTCAGTAGCTCCGCGAGTCCTTCATGCTCCTCGGCAGTGTGCCCATGGAGCCCATGGTAGACGACGAGGTAGTCGTCCGAGTTGAAGCCGTGGCTTATCGTCTTGCCGAAGAGAGTGAAGACGAGGGCGAACAGCAAGAAGAGGATGGCGATGTTCTTTAATCCCACGCAGGTCCTCGGGGTTATTGGACAAGTGAGCAGACGCGACATAAAACCGTCAGGCAATTATGCAGGTGCGAATTTATTCGCAGACTACGAGTGAAAAACGGATGCAAGCGTTATGCGAACAAATTCGCACCCACAGATTCGTCCAGTGTCTGTAAGGGCAGTTCGCGAACCGCCCCCTACAATCAGCCCGAATCATCGAGCAGGCTCTCACTCTCTTGTGGCAAGCAGGAGAAGTGACAGTCCAAACGGCAAATCGAAGCGACCGAGTAGCCAGCGTTCCGTCCGCAATGCTCCGAGCAGAAGCCGGTTCAGCAACCACAGGTTCTCGTGATATTCTATCCGGTAATCAGGCGAAACCTTCCTGAGCTTTCCCAAGGTGAGCCTTGAAAGCGCCACTGGCGCGAAGAGAAGAGTGTTGAAATGGGTTACGCGCTCCACTTTAAAGCCGGCAGCCTCGACTTTTCGGATCAATTCCTTTCTCGAATATCTCCGCTTATGGTGAAGCGCGACATCGTGCGCGCCCCAAAGCTTCTCGTATGCCGGGACGCTTGCGAGCAAAGTTCCTTGATGCGCCGTTACCCTGGAGGCTTCCTGCAGTACGGCCACGTCGTTTTCGCAGTGCTCGAGCAGGTCAGCCGCAATAACCAGTCCGAATATGCCGGACTTGAATGGAAGCGTCCGGGCATCGGCGTGGCAAAGTCTCGAAAACCCGAGACCTCGGCAATGAACGAGAGCGTCCCTGTTGTAATCGATGCCGAAAACGGGACCGACCTCAGCGAATCTTTTCATCATCAGGCCCGACCCGCAGCCAGCATCCAGGATCGGCTTCCCTCTCAAGGAATCGGTGGGCGCGCAGGAGGATAGGATGTCGCGCGTGCCGACAAACCACCAGTGTTTTTCACCGAGCCGGAAGAGTTGCGCGTATTCTTCTGGATTCATTCAGTCCTGTCCATCTTTATCCCGTACACAAGCATGATGTCGAAGGGATTGACGTATAGTACGCTGGCGCCGATTCCGAGCAGTCGCGTAAGTCGGCCAAGCAGTTTCTCCACCGCGGAGCTGTACAGTCCAGCCCGCTTGATGAAGAAATCCACATCTATATATTTACCAACATGTTCCAGCCGTACGGTCTCGAAGTTAAACTTCGAAAGTAAACGTTTCACCGTCTCGGGCGAGAAATAGTATAGGTGTTCGCCCTGCTTGATTCCCATCCAGCGTGACCGCCATACACGCGCAGGGATACTTGCGATATCTGGCGTCGTGAGCACGAGGTGCCCGCCGGTTTTCAGAAGTCGGTTTGCTTTCTCGAATTCCCGGGCCGGGTCCGGGCAGTGTTCTATGTAGTCCCACATGACGATCACATCGAAGCTTCCAGGTCCGAAATCGGCGTCGGCCAACGATCCGCAGAACACGTCGAGCCCGAGGCTGTTGCGGGCGAAGTCGCACGCAAATTCCGATATCTCAACCCCGCGCACGCTCCAGCCCCGTTCCCTTGCGACTTCAAGGGAAAACCCCGTTGCACAGCCGATGTCCAAAAGACTTCCTTTGCGCTGTGTCCATTGCTCAATTTCACATATCCGTCTTTGGAAGGTCCTCGAAATCTTCTTGCGGTCGGCTATGTAATCATCATAGCCGAGCGCTCCGGAATCGGCGCTCTGGAAGTAAGATTCGGAATAGAGCCGTCGCAACTCCGTCGCGCCAGGAATATCATCAGTGCGAACGAGTCCGCATCCGTCGCATTTGATTATGCCATGCCTTGGATAAATATATCGGGCAGAAGGGGAACCGCAAAGATTGCACGGTTGGAAGTCAGCCGTTTTGCGAGCGGACTTCGTAGCGCTTCTTCCAGTCATTAAGCCTCACTCTTATGATCTCACACACCATCGGCAAAGTGTCTCGCATAACACTGACTTTTGTAGCAGGGGAATTCTTCCAGCTTACCCCAACCTCGCCAACGCGATAGCCGAACTTGCGAGCCAGGTAAAGGGCTTCCACGTCGAAACCGAAACCGTTCAGCCGCGCCGCTGAAAAGATTCTTGAAGCCGAACCTTTTCTGAAATACTTGAACCCGCATTGAGTGTCGCGGATGACCGGTACCGCCAGTAGACGAACTACCCTGTTGAATACCTTCCCGCTCAACTCCCTGTACCACGGGCGCCATCCGATTATTCTCGATTCCTTCAGAGCCCTTGAACCTACAATGATATCAAGCTCATTGGCGGCTCGCTTCTCGAGTGTCTCCAACTCGGATATCGGGGTTGCAAGGTCCGCATCGGTGAAAAGAACGTTATCCGATCGCGCCTCAAGCATCCCCATCCGGACCGCGCATCCCTTACCGCGATTCGGATGATAACTGATGAGCTTTACCCTCGGGTCCTTCTTAGCGCATCCTCCCACGACCTCATCCGTTGAATCGGTGCTTCCGTCGCTTACAACAATTATCTCATAATCGATTCCGCGCGTCGAAAGATAAGCGGATACAGTTTCAATCGTGGGACCTATTCGACCTGCTTCGTTATAAGCGGGAATTACTACGGAGAGATCCGCCTTGTGATTCATGAGGGGAGAACTCTCATCATGGCTCTGTTATTAGTTATGGTTATATCCAGCGCGTCATACGGAAGAAACTGGCATCATTATAATTGCGACTTGCAATCGTGTCAATGGGTCCCACGCCTTGGGCCCGCCTTGGGGTGTCCAGAACTACTTCTTTCAAAACCTGCGTAGCACTCATCGTCCGACTGCCGAGGGCTCAGAAATCCCCCCTTCAGACTGTCCCGTGATTCTGTAGGTGCGAATTTATTCGCATAATGTTTTCGGGCTTTTTTCACATCGCGCATGCGAATAAATTCGCACCTACAGAATCCTGCGCTCGTTTGCCAATTGCGGGACA
>CAYVDS010000045.1:7685-29016 GCA_964450145.1 uncultured bacterium | reverse complement strand
CTCTCCACTGACGCAATGCGTTAAGGTTGTCATAATCATATGCGATTTCGGCCGGCAATGCAACACGGTGAAGTCGCGAGTCGCATGTCACCACGGGGGACACGGGGAGAATGGCGAAGAAGGCAAAACAACCAAACTATCTCGTTACATGCCAATCACTTGCTTCTTTCGAACTATCCGTTAACAAATTCTTCGTTGACCGGCAATCTGCGGCGCGGTATCTTTTGCAGTAAGCAACCGGTGCTGACGAAGCGCCAACCAAATTATCATTCCCGCATAGCCCGTACCCCTGCCTCGGGGGCGGGAATCCATTTAAGAATAGAGGGTCGGAGAGGGGGATGTATGACAAAAGCGTACTTGCGGACGGAAACGGTTGAAGAAATCGAAGGCAGCCCGATTTCCTGTGAGTCCTTTGGCGTGCGCTGCGGGACCTGTGTCAGTTGGTATCGCGTGAAACCGGCGAACACATTGATAGGAATCTGCGAGAACGTATTGAGCGAACATTGCGAGCACGTGCTCGCCGCGAGGCATGTGGCATGCGAGCATTTCGAGGCGAGACCTCTTGAGCTCGACGAGGAAGAAGCAAAGTAAGGGTATCTCGAGCTCCCAAGAAAGAGGCAATTGTTTTCCATAATTCGGGGACACGATGCGACATCTTGTCCCCGAATTATGGCGCGTTTCTTTCCGAGTTAACCGCGCCGGAGGCATGTGTTAGTCAGGTTCAATGCGGTAGCAAGAATTAGTGACAATCTGCGCAATCTGCGGACAAAAAGTCTTTCGCCCCCGGTTTTCCCTACGTTTCCAGCAGCCGATCGCACATCTTGTAGTAAAACTTCAGGCCATGACTCGCCAGATACGTTGCGGACGCCGAAGGGACGCCCGTCATGGATTTGTTTATCAACATGTTTCTCGTCAACTCGGAATTTTCACCTGCCATCAGTGCGGCAATCATCTTGCCTGCAAGCTGGCCAAAGGCCAACCCATTGCCGTTGTAACCCATGCTGTAATAGATGTTTTCGTGCTTGCCCGTGCGGCCCACCGACGGCAGGAAGTCCAGCGTTATCCCTATTCGTCCTCCCCACTGGTGCGTTACTTTGATGCCTTTGAGAAAGGGGAATTTCTCAATCATAAGCGCGTAGTGGCTCCTGTACTCGCGCGGACGGTGACTGTAGTCGCGTTCCATATCATAGAAAAACAGCGCGTCGCATTCGACGAACTGGAGGCGGTTATCGGCCGTAAAGCGCGTGGCCCAGTATAGATTCTTCGCGATGAAGACGTTTTGCTGTCCCCTGCAGTGGAACTCATCCAACTGCGCTTTTGTCAGCGGCTCCATCGCAATCTGATAAATATAAAAGGGCAGTACCTTGTATCTGAACAACCCGAGAGGATTACCGTAGGCGTTGGTCGCCACGACGATAGCTCGCGCCCTCACCGTCCCCAACGCTGTGTAAAGCGACACTATCGGGCCAGGCTCGATGTGGGTGCAACGCGAGTGCTCATAAACTTCGACGCCGATTGATTCAGCCGCTTTCTTCATTCCGCGCAGGAATTTGACGGGATTAACCACCCCCTCATCCGGGTGGTGCACGGCCGCTAGCACACTCACCCCTCCGAAACGGCTGCGGGCTTCTCCTTTTTCAAGCCAGAGAATCTTCTCGCCGACCTCTTCAGAAGCCTTCGCTTGTTCCTCAAGGTGTCTGACCTGTCTTTCGGTTTCGGCGATAACCAGCCGCCCGGCTCTTTCATAATCGCAATCAATGCCGTGCTTCTTGATCAACTCCTCAAGGAGCGGAACGGACTGCGAGGTAAGCTGGAGAAGGCGGCTCGTTTTCTCAACTCCGTGCTTCTTTTTCATATGGAGGCAAGAATGCCCCAGCAGGCCGGTCACTCCTCCCGAGTTGCGTCCCGAGGAACCGTAACCGACGAACTCGCTCTCCAGCACTATCACTCTCCTTGCCGGAAAACGCTGCTTGATGAAATATGCGGCGGCGATGCCGGTGAATCCGCCGCCGATGATGGCCACATCGGCCTCGTGCTCACCGAACAACGCCGACCCGGTTTCGAGGGGAGGCATTCCGTGAAACCAAAAGTTGTCAGCTACTGTCCGCATTGAACAACTCCTGTTAAAAAAGTAGGTTCAAGGTTTAAGGCGAAAGGGAGATTCTTCGCTTCGCTCAGAATGACGTCACTGGCAGTCCTCTGGCTTCACCTTTCATTCACAACTAACTACGCCCCGTCGTGGTCGGGCACTCCTAAGAAACTACCTTCCTCTTATCATTCCCGCGAAGGCGGGAATCCATTCTTCTTCTAAGCGAAACAGTTGGGCAACGCACCCTTACGCACTAACCCACGTTTCTCCCACAGTTAACCTCGCGCAACAGGGTCAGGCGCTCCAAAGAAAGGCGAAAGAGTTCCTTTGCCATTGTATTAAGATTCTACCGCACAAATATCTGTCTGTCAACCAACATAACTGCCTTGCCCCTCTCAATCTGGTCCTTAGCACTGAGTTTCGTAATTCCTGTGACGTATCTTGTAGGGGCGACTCGCGAGTCGCCCGCATGGAGTTTACGCGAATACGTCACCGTGTTTATGAAAACACGTGCTTAGCTTCCTGGGAGAAAAGACTTGACCTGACTACAGCTTTATAGTTTACACTGGTGGACAGCGTGGAGCGCCGCGGTCGCGGTCAGTTTACTAAGGAAACAACAAGGGCAGCGTCTTGAGGCGTTCGCCCCGCGCCGGAAAGGAGAAATATGAACGACTTTACGCCGAAGCGGTTCGTGAAAGAGCACGTGTACCAACTTGTGGCATCTCGTGAAAAGGTCTTCCCCCTCCTCTGTCCTGTGAGGGAATACGAGTGGATTCATGGATGGGTCTGCGACATGGTGTATTCGGATTCCGGCATTGCGGAGAACAATTGCATTTTCAAGACGGAGTTCCCTCATGGTCTCGGCGAGGGAATATGGGTGGTCAGTAAATACGACACAGAGAATTTCGGCATCGGGTTCGTGATTGTGTATCCCGGCATGGCAGTCGAGAATCTTGACGTCTGGCTTGAGGCGGCCGATAATGGCTCAATAATTCACTGGCGTCGCACTTACACAGGGCTGAGTCCGGACGGGAACCGGGTTCTCGAACACTTAACCGGTGAATTTCTTGATATGATGATGCAGTGGACAATTAACTCGCTGAATCACTATCTGGCCAAAGGCGAGATGCTTACAGAAATGGTTCCTGGTTCCTAGTTCCTGGTTCCTAGTTGAAATACAAGGAAGCTAAACCGCTTTACGTCATTCCCGTGCAGACGGGAATCCATTTCGAGAAGACGAGCGAGATGGGTAAGCTCACGAAAACCACGACAGAAATGCGAGAGATTGAAAAAGAGTGACGCAGGGGCACGCGATGTCATGAAGAGGGAAGGCAGGCAAATGTACACCATAGGGAGGTTGGCGCGAAAATTCGGTCTCTCACGCAGCACGCTGTTGTACTACGATTCAATCGGCCTGCTCAGGTCATCCGCAAGAACCGAGAGCCAATACCGGCAATATTCCGAGAGTGACTCGAAGAGGCTCGAACAGATTTGCAGGTATCGTCGGGCCGGGTTGTCGCTCAAGGAAATCGCGAGTGTGCTGGATTCGCGCGGCAACAATCTCACGAAGGCGCTCGAGAAGAGGCTGGAGGAACTGAATGATGACATCGGGCGTCTCAGGGAACAGCAGCGATTCATCCTTGGCATTCTTAAAGGGAGGCAATATCGTCGGCGGGTAAAGGTCATGAATGCGGAAGTATGGATGTCGTTGCTCCGCGCGTCCGGCTTCAGCGACAAGGATATGCTCCGATGGCATGTCGAGTTTGAGCGGCTCGCGCCCGAGAAGCATCAGGAGTTTCTCGAATTTCTCTGCATTCCGGATGAGGACATCGGACGGATACGGTCAATGGGCAGGGGATAAAATTGGGAAGGCGTGTTATTCCTTTTCCTCGACCAATGCGCCATTGACGAACTTATGCAGTATGCTTGAGACAAACGTCTGATAAGGCAACCCCTCCCTGACCGCCATCCGTTGTAATTCGAGAAGATCTCTTTCGGAAATACGAATATTCAGCCTTTTGTCCTTTTTCAAGGTATTCCGCGCATACCGTATCAAGTCTTTCTTCCTTTGCGGAAGGTTCTTCGCGGGAACCCATTCGCCTTTCTCGAAACTCTCAACGATTTCTTTCTCTTCTTTTGTCAATTTAGTCTTCATGTTTTCCTCCAAAATATCTTTCCGTCGCCTTTCTGCTCGGGATAATTGTTTTCAGGAACATTTCATCCTCAGTCTCGACATAAGGGACGAGATATGCGTAATTATTGATACCGACGACCATAATGCGTTGGCCGCCGTATTTCTGCTGGTTCGGATTTTCATAATCACCCAATATGTCGCCTTGTTCAATATGAAAAACGACGTCCTCAAAACAGATTCCCCTCGATTCCTTGAGCGCGAGGCTTTTCTCAGTAGTCCAGTTTATTGATTTCATCTACGATATGTTACCACATTGTGTGCATCTTGGCAACATGATGTGTAGGCTGAAAGCAGGGGTCATCTTCACTTTGCACGAGGCCAGCATGTCTCTCGCGCCAAAGGCTTTAAGTGCATGATCCCAAGACTGGGGGAATAACGAACGGAGACAACATATCTGAGAATCTCTTGTCCTCGGTGCCCTCTGCGGTTAATGACTTCTGCGCGTGGTGTACGCCTTCAGCGAATACAGGTGTAAACCGCGTTAACTTCCTTGACAAAAAGGAGTGAAAATGCTAGGATAGCTTCCGATAAAAAGAGGGTGTCTTGCAGCTTGTGGGATGGCCCAGCCGAAGCTGTTGTCGGTGTCAGGCATTGGGCGGACGCCCGCAGAGACCACAAGCTGTCGATAGGGGAGCAGTGGGGGGTACTTCTGATCCGGGTTTCGCGGAAATACCGCCTCCTGCCCCTTTGTCACATGAAGAAATAGACACGCAGTTCTTGTTTCTTGATACCGCTCATTCCGTCAGGGTTCTGGGCCACTTTTCGCCGTTTGAGAACTCAGCGTGGCACGGCCGCAGCTAGAAAAAGAGACCGGGAACCGCAGATTTCGCAGATTCTCCTAGCGCGGCGAGGCCGCAACCAAACAAAAGAAGAAGCAACGACGGAACCACAGATAAACACGGATAGACACAGATTTTTGGGGAAAAGAAGAACCGAAAGAGAAGAAGCATTGCTAACCACGGATTGACACGGATTAGCACGGATTTTTGGGGAAAGAAGAAGAAACGAAAAGAGGCATTCTTGACCGCAGATGAACGCACGTCAGCGAAAAAGAAGAAGAATAGATTCATAGCTAAAACTGGGGAGAAAATTCATAATTTTTGACAGTAATATAGGCGCGGCTTGACGCCGCTGTTCTAAGACCATGAAGATTCGTGTGGACAAAATCCCCGAAGAGGGGCAAGATGTTGATGCGAAATTCCATCCGTCGGACGTGAATCTGGACTTCCACGGTTATACGCTTCACGAGGACATCTCCTTTGCCGGGCGCGTGACGAAGAGCGAAAACGACGTGTATGTCAAGGGCACACTGCGCGGAGCGATAACCTCCGAATGCAGCCGATGTCTGACCAGTTTCATAATGCCCGTCGAGATGAAAATGAGCGTTCTGTACGTGCCGGAGCGAGACCTCGCCGCGCGCGAAGAGGAAGCGGTCGAGGAGCCGGAGACGGACCTTTCGTTTTATAAAGAGGATGCGATAGACCTCTTGCACGAAGCGAGAGAGTTGCTCATTGTGAATCTGCCTCTCAAGCCGGTTTGTCGGCAAGATTGTAAAGGGCTCTGCCCGCAGTGCGGCGCAGACCTGAGCGTGGCCCCGTGCGGCTGCGAGCTGCATGCGATCTCGTCGCCATTCGAGAAGCTGAAGGATTTGAAGGGAAAGCTCGAAACAGGGTCTGACGCCCTGGGGGAAACGGGAAAGAGGGGAAAAGGCGAAACGGGAACGAAAAAGCAATAGCGGCATTCTTAACCGCAGATGCACTCCGACGAACGCGGATTTTTAGGAAGAAGAAAAGGCTTTTGAAACCACGGGGGACACGGGGAGCATGGGGAAAAAGAGAAAGAAAATGAGGGGTCGCCATTTCCCCGTTTTCCCCGTGAACCCCGTGGTTTGAGGAATTTTGTTTAATCTGTGAAATAAAGGTATGGAGGATTAGAGATGGCACAACCAAAACGCAGGATATCGCGCACGCGCAGAGATAAGCGGCGGGCGCATCGCGCGCTCACGCCGCAAAATGTGATGAAGTGCCCGAATTGCGCGAAGCCCGTTCTCCCGCACAGGGTATGTCCGGAATGCGGTTTCTACAAGGGACTGCAAGTTGTCACAGTCGCAGAAACCTGAGGCGAAAGGCGAAAGAGGCAAAATCCCCCCACCCCCCTTTGCAAAGGGGGAGAAAAGAGGAGGCGGGGATTCGCATCTACAGAATCGCGGGATGCTTTCTTTTTGCCTTTTTAACCTGAAACTTGAAACTTGAAACCTTATATAGGTAAGACCGCGTGGATATTCCCGGGCCAGGGAAGCCAGTACGCAGGAATGGGCCGGGAGTTATGCGAGCGATATGCCGAAGCCCGGCCTGTTTTTGAACGGGCAGAACAAGCGCTGGGAAACGGCCTGCGCCGAATAATTTTTGAGGGCCCCGAGGAAACCCTGAAACAGACTGTGCACGCGCAACCCGCAATTTTTGTGGTCAGCGTTGCGCTCACAAAGGTTCTCTCGTCGATGGGTTTTTCGCCCGACTTTGTCGCTGGACACAGCCTGGGCGAGTATTCCTCCCTCGTGGCGGCGGGGGCTATGGCGTTCGACGACGCGCTCGCCCTCGTGAACGCCCGCGCGGAGGCGATGCAGCGCGCATGCGAGGCCAGCAGCGGAACGATGTGCGCTGTCTTGGGACTCGATGCGCCTGTCCTCGAAGAGATTTGCGAAGGCGTGAGCCCGGGTATCGTGGACGTGGCCAACATTAACTCGCCGGGGCAAGTGGTGATCTCAGGCGGGCGTGATTCTGTGAAAACCGCAGGGGAAGAGGCTAAGAAACGCGGAGCGAAGCGCGTGGTTCCGCTTCAGGTGTCGGGCGCGTTCCACTCGCGTCTGATGCGTCCGGCGGCTGCGGAGTTTGAGCCTTACGCGCTGGCGGCGCGGATAGAGGCGCCGGCAATGGGTTTTTTCCCGAACGTGACGGCGTCGCTCACGGATGATCCCGCGCAGATTCGGAGCAAGCTTGTCGAACAGATTTGCAGCCCCGTTCGCTGGCAACTCACCATCGAGCGGATGCTCGAGCGGGGAGTAACGACATTTGTCGAGGTGGGCCCCGGCAAGGTGCTTACGGGGCTTTTGAAACGGATTAACGGCTCGGCCGTCGGCCTGAACGTCGATACGCCGGAATCAATCGAAGCGGTTGCCGAACATTTGTAGGGTCGCCCTTTATCGGGGACACCTCAGGTGTCCCCGATAAAGGGCGCAGCATGCTGCGCCCCTGCAAAAATGTCTGATGTAGTGCTGCGGAAGCTGGAATGATTCACAAGAAATCGCTCGAAGGGAAAGTTGCGATAGTCACAGGCGGCTCGCGGGGCATAGGGCGGGCCGTCGCCGTCGCGCTTGCGCGCGAGGGCGCCACGGTCGCCGTGTGCAGCCGGAACATTGAAGCGAGCAAGGAGACCGCCGATCAGATTTCGTCTGAAGGCGGCCGCGCCAAAGCCTATCAACTCGATGTCACCGACTCGGAATCGGTTTCCCGGCTTGTGAGCGACGTTCTCGGCGACTCGGGCCGTATCGACATACTCGTGAACAACGCCGGAGTCACTTCCGACAACCTGCTCGTCCGCATGAAAGAGGAGGAGTGGGATAAGGTAGTCAACACGAACCTGAAAGGGACGTTCAACTGCACGAAGGCGGTCGCGCGCACGATGCTCAAACAGCGCGGCGGCAAGATAGTCAATATAGCGTCGGTCGTCGGCGTCATCGGCAACGCGGGCCAGGCGAATTACTGCGCGGCGAAGGCAGGCATCATCGGATTCACGAAGTCGATCGCGCGCGAGCTTGCGTCGCGCAACATAACGGTGAATTGTGTGGCGCCGGGACTTATCTTGTCGGCCATGACCGATTCGCTGCCGGACACGACAAAAGAAGAACTTTTGAGACTTATTCCGCTGGGCCGAATGGGAAAACCGGAGGACGTGGCCGAAGTGGTGAAGTTCCTTGCATCACCCGCCTCGGACTACATCACGGGCGAAGTTATCCGCTCCGACGGCGGAATGGCGATGTGATTAGTAACTTATCCGTGGACACCGTGTCCCGCCTGAGGCGGGATGTCCCCGAATAAGCGTGGGTTTCTTGCGAACACTGGAAGGGGAAAAGGGATTTTCGCGACCAACGAAAGGAGCTAGAAGGAAGCATGGTTGAGGTGAGCGACGCAAGGATAAAAGAGATAATCGCCGACAAGCTCGACATCAATCTCGAGCAAGTGACTGACGGCGCCAAGTTCATCGATGATCTCGGAGCCGACTCGCTCGATGTCGTCGAACTCATTATGACACTCGAGGACGAATTCGAGATCGAGATAACCGATGAAGAGGCCGAAAAGATTCTAACCGTCCGCAACGCGATCGATTTCATAAAGAGCCTGTGACCTTGCTCCTAAGGAAGGCAAAAGGGCAAAGGCGAAGGCGTGGTCGGCTGCTCGGATGCATGCGTTCTGGCGCGCTAAGTGAAAATCGCGGCAAAGATCAAGCAGTTAGACGTATGTTGTACGGGGGATGAGGATCGATGCAAAGACGTGTTGTTGTAACGGGCGCGGGCGTTATCTCGCCCGTGGGCAATACCCTCGATAAATTCTGGGAGTCCCTCAAGGAGGGGCGTCCGGGAACAAGGCTCCTGAAGTATTTCGATACGACCGAATACTCTTCGAAGGTCGCAGGCACGGTCCAGGACTTCAACCCTGAAGATTATTTTTCGGCGAAGGAGGTCAAGAGGACCGACCGCTTCGCGCATTTTGCGCTCGCGGCGAGCAAGATGGCCCTCGTGAGCTCGGCGGTTGATCTGGAAAAGGTGGACCGGGACCGTTTTGGAGTGCTTATCGGTTCGGGTGTAGGGGGCATGGCGACAATCGAGGATCAGCACCTGGTTTATCTCCAGAAGGGACCGAGGCGTATTAGCCCGTTCTTCGTGCCGATGCTCATCATCAATATGGCGGCGGGGGTGGTCGCAATGACTTTCGGGCTCAAGGGCCCCAATACCGCCGTGAGCACGGCGTGCGCGACGGGCAGCCACTCGATAGGCGACGCTTACCGCATCATCGAGCGCGACGAGGCCGACCTGATTCTGGCAGGCGGCAGCGAGGCAGCGCTGACGCCGGTCGGTTTCGCCGGTTTCTGCGCGATGCGGGCGCTCACCACCTCGCGCAGTGATCAGCCGGAGCGCGCGAGCAGGCCGTTCGACCGCACCCGCGACGGCTTCGTCATGGGCGAAGGCGCCGGCATCGTACTGCTCGAGGAACTCGAGCACGCGCGAGCGCGAGGAGCGGACATATTAGGCGAGATCGTCGGCTACGGCATGTCGGCCGATGCGTATCACATGACCGCGCCGTCTCCCGACGGCGACGGCGCAGCGCGTTCGATGCGGGCGGCGCTTCGAAGCGCGCGCATTTCTCCCGAGTCGGTCATGTACATCAACGCGCACGGAACGTCCACCCCCCTCAACGACAAGCTCGAGACCGACGCGGTCAAAAGCGTGTTCGGCGAGCACGCGCGAAAACTTTGGATCAGCTCGACTAAGTCGCATATGGGGCATCTCCTCGGGGCCGCCGGCGGGGTGGAAGCAATTGCGACGCTTCTCACGCTAAGACACGGCGTCGTCCCGCCGACCATCAACTATGAGGAGCCCGACCCCGAATGCGACCTCGACTACGTCCCCAATGTAGCTCGTGAAATGAATTTGGACTATGCCATAAGCAACTCTTTCGGATTTGGCGGAACCAATGCAACTCTCGTCTTCAAAAGATTCGCATAGCCGGCCGGGCTCGTACACGATAGAGCCGCCGCGGCGGAAAGCTCTCAAGGACCTCGAAAAATCAATGCGGGTGCGTTTCAAGCGCCTGAAGCTGCTCGATCAGGCGCTCTCGCACTCTTCGTTTGTCAACGAACTTTCCGACGAGAGGCGGCAGCACAATGAGAAACTCGAGTTTCTCGGAGACGCGGTGCTCGAACTCGTAGTCAGCCATGAGCTCTTCGCCGACTATCCCGATTATTATGAGGGCAAACTCACCAAGCTTCGGGCCGCCGTCGTGAGCAAGACCACCCTCGCGCTCGTCGCCAAGAAGATAGGCATCGGCCCGTACATTCGGCTGGGCAAGGGCGAGGAGTTGGGAGGCGGAAGGCGGCGCAACTCGCTCCTGGCTGACGCGATGGAGGCAATGATCGGCGCGGTGTATCTGGACGGCGGCCTCAAAGCGGCGCGCCGGTTCATTATGAACCATTTCGGCGAAGAGATCGAGCGTCTCGACCACGACCAGCATAAGATGGACTACAAGTCGATACTACAGGAAGTCACGCAGTCGCGGTTCCAGATTCTCCCCAGATATACCGTCGTGGGTGAGTCGGGCCCGCCCCACGAGCGCACCTATGAGGTTCTGCTCACCATCAACGGCGAAGCGTACGGCACAGGCTTCGGAAGAAACAAGAAGGAAGCCCAGCAGAACGCGGCCCGCGACGCCTTGCTGAAATTGCAGGTTGAATTGGAGACAGAACAGGAATCGGGGACAGACCCGCAGTTCGGGTCTGTCCCTTTGGCACATGAACCGGAGTCAACGCATGGACTACTTTCTGACCGAAAAACAGAGAGCGATTCGCGAACTGGCACGCAAGCTCGCGGTTGAGAAAATTCGCCCGGTTCGGGCGCAACTTGATGAGGCTTCGGATTTTCCCCGCCAGATACTCGACGAATTTGCCAAAGCGAATCTCACAGGAATCTTTATCCCCGAAGAATACGGCGGCGTCGGTGGGGGATGTCTCGGACTATGTGTCGCTATCGAGGAGATTGCGCGGGTGTGCGCCGGCGTGTGCGCCAGTTTTGCCGCGACCGCGCTCGGATCGTTTCCCATTCTCGTCGCAGGAAACGAGGAGCAGAAGAAGAGATACCTGCCGGATGTGGCCTCGGGCAAGGCGCTGGCCGCTTTCGGACTGACCGAGGCGAATGCGGGCAGCGACGCGGGCGCGATCGAGACGACGGCGGCGGCCGATGGCGATTTCTACGTTCTGAACGGGCGCAAGCAGTGGATTACCAACGCGGGTGAGGCGCAAATTTATACGATTTTCGCGATGACCGACAAAAGTCGGGGCAGCCGCGGGGCGACCGCCATTATCGTCGAGGGCGGCGCGCCCGGCATGACGTTCGGCCGCAGAGAGAACAAAATGGGGATTCGCGCGTCGCTCCAGCGCGAGATTTTCTTCGAAAATTGCCGCGTTCCGAAAGAGAACGTGCTCGCCCGCGAGGGCATGGGGTTCATCGTCGCGATGAAAACGCTCGACAACACGCGCCCGGGCATCGGCGCTCAGGCCGTCGGGCTGGCGCAAGGCGCGTTTGATGAAGCGATCGCGCATGCGCGCGGGCGCAAACAATTCGGGGAGTCAATCACGTCGTTCCAGGCGATACAGCACATGCTCGCCGACATGGCCACGCAGATAGAGGCCGCTCGCGCGCTCGTATATGCGACGGCTCGCATGATAGACGCCGGCGGCGCCAACGCGTCGAAAGAGTCGGCGATGGCGAAGGTATTCGCCTCGGATATGGCGATGCGTGTGACGACCGATGCGGTTCAAATAATGGGCGGTTACGGGTACATGAAGGAATACCCGGTCGAGAAGATGATGCGCGACGCCAAGATCACGCAGATATACGAGGGGACGAACCAAATCCAGCGCAACATAATCGCCCGCCACCTCATAAAAGAAGTGGCGAGTGGCGAGTGACTCCCTATTTGTCCAGCACTTCGCGCACTTTCTGGGCGAGTTTCAGCGGCGTAAACGGCTTCTGCAGCAGATCGGCCCCTTCTTTCAACATGCCGTTGCGATAGATGGCTCTTTCGGTATATCCCGAAATGAAAAGTATCTTCCCCTTGGGGAAGCGGCGGGTGTATTCCTCCGCGAGCTTTATGCCGCTCAGCTCAGGCATAATGATATCCGTGAGCAGGAGAGCGTGCGTGGCGTGGTCGGACAACAACTCGAGCGCATGCTGGCCATTCTCTGCCTCGCGGACCGTATAGCCCAGGTCGGAGAGAACCTTCGCCGCCAGACTGCGGACGTTTTGCTCATCCTCGACAAGAAGGATATTCTCAGAGCCGCGGGGAGAGTTTTTTTGCTCCGGGACGCGCGACTTCATTTGTCTCGTGAGCACGGCAGGCAGATAGACTTTGAATGTGGTGCCGCTCCCTTCTTCGCTATAGACCCAGATGTTGCCGCCATGCTGCTTTACGATGCCATAGACGGTTGAGAGTCCCAAACCCGTGCCCTTTCCCTCCGGCTTGGTGGTGAAGAAGGGCTCGAAGATGCGGCCTTGAATCTCTTTGTTGATGCCGTGTCCGGTGTCGGTGATTGCAAGCAGCGCATAGCGACCCGGCTTGACACTCGCGTGCTGCGAAGCGTAATTTTCGTCCAACTCGACGTTGCAGGTTTCTATGACAATTCGCCCGCCCTCTGACATTGCATCGCGCGAATTCACAACGAGATTCACGACCACCTGCTCCATCTGTCCCTGGTCAGCCATGACGTTGTTCAGGTCAGGCGAGAGGTCCATTTGGAGGTCTATGTCTTCTCGTATCAGCCTGCGCAATAGCTTCTTCATCCCGGACAGCGTGTCGTTGAGATTCATGCTTTTTGGCTGTATCAATTGTTTGCGGCTGAACGCAAGCAGTTGGCGGGTAAGTTCGGTGGCGCGCTCGCCCGCCGTTTGAACCTCGTGAAGGTTCTCGAACATCGGACTGTCCTCTGCAAGCTCGGTCAACGCGAGTTGCACACGCCCGAGGATAACGGTGAGCAGATTGTTGAAATCATGCGCCACCCCGCCGGCCAACTGGCCGACGGCCTCGAGCTTTTGCGCCTGGCGAAGCTGCGATTCGAGATGCCGATGCTCTGTGACATCGCGCGCGATGGAGATAACTGCGACGACTTCGCCATTCTTGAAGAGAGGCGCTCCTGTCACTTCGCCGATCTTCTTTCTTCCATCCTTCGTAATGAATTCGTATTCGGTCGGGCCGCTCTGCTCTCCCTCAAAAACCCGGCTGCTGTTGCGGAAGACCTGATCCCAATATTCGGGTTTCAGGAGATTCAATTCGGTGATCGACTTTCCGACTATTTCCTCGGGTTTGTATCCCAGAACCTGTTCAACCGAAGGCGAGACGCTCGTTACTTTGAACTCGCGATCGATCGAGTATATGACGTCGCCGACGTTCTCGAAGTGCAGCCTGTAACGCTCCTCGCTTTCGCGCAGGGCCTCTTCCGCCTTCCTGCGTTGAGTAACGTCTTGCCAATGCTCTATCACCTGAACCACGTTTCCTTCTTTGTCGAAAATGGGGTACCCATGCACCTCTTGATATATGAGATTTCCCTCATTGTCCCGATGAATGTGTTCCATCGAAACAGCCTTCTTGATCTTCATTACTTCGGAGACCGGACACGGCGTATCCCGGCATGGCTCGCTGGCGCCATGGAACAAATCGTAACAATGCATCCCCTGCACTGAGCGCGCGCCCGAAGCAGCCGAATTGGCAATCTCGACCGTATAATCGCTCGTGTTGATCACGCAGAGCGGGTGGGCGAGTGATTCCAGGATACTGAGCAGGAATTCGTTCAGTTGCCGGCAGCCCGGGTCGGCGGATGAATGGATAGACACAGGACTCCCTCCGCAATGGCCTATGGACCCGCCCAGAAAGTCTGCAGTGCGCCTTTGCGCCTCTTGCAAGGAGTCAGCGGGGTGACGAGGGCATTCCCCCCTTGAAAGAAATCCGTTCTCCCCGCTTGTTTATAACATATCCTGAACGGTTTGTGCGTAAGCGATTTGATGTTTTTTGAGTAGGAAAATCCTTACATAGCCGCAACTATTTTAGTGAAGGTAAAGTATTCGGCGTGGGGAGATAAATACGCGCCCGGAGGGTGGAAATTGAGTCCGGCGGATCTATTCAATGAGCCGTTTTTCGAGCGCGTACCGAATGAGCTGGGCGTTTGTACGAAGATTGAGTTTCTCGAGAATGCGCATGCGGTAAGTGCTTACTGTTTTCTCACTTATGCCCAGCGCGCGCGCAGTGTCTTTAAGACTATGGCCCGACCCGAGATGCCGCAACACCTGAAACTCTCTCGTGGAAAGCGATTCGAGGCCGTCGGTAGCGCCGCGCCTCAGCCGAAAATGCGATGCCAGTTTCTCCGATATCTCGGGACAAATGTACGTCCTGCCCGCAAGGACGACCTGAATCGCGTCGATTATGTCCTTGGTGGCCATATCCTTACACATAAAGCCGTGCGCGCCTGCCTCGAGTATTCGGATCGCATATTGCACGTTGTCATGCACGGTAAGGACGAGAATCTTTGCATGTGGCACAAGCGCTCTGAGCGAACGCGCGCAATCAAACCCGTCCATTTCGGGCATGGAAATATCGAGGATAATGACATCGGGAGACGTCTCCTTGGCAAGGTCGAGGGCGCGTATCCCGTTTTCGGCTTCCGCGACGACTTTCATGCCGGCATTCTGTTCGAGGACACGCCGCAACCCTTCGCGGATAATCGCGTGGTCGTCAGCCACCATCACCCGGATCATTTTTTCTCACTTCCTTCCTGATTGGAACTTCGACCTCAACCCTTGTTCCGGCGCCCGGGATTGACTGAATGCCGACAGCGCCCCCCACCAGACCGGCGCGCTCTCTCATACCGATGACACCGAGTGTCTGGCCCGCTCCCATCTTCGAGATGTCGAACCCGCACCCGTTATCTTCAATAATCATGGCGAGGCTTTCATCTTGGCGAAAGAGTTCCACTTTCACGCGGCTCGCGGCGGCATGGCGGACAACGTTGTTGAGCGCCTCCTGCAATATGCGATATAAGCATGTCTCGACTGCGGCTTCAAAGTGTTCTTCGCTTTCGAGGTGGCATTTCCACTGGCATGTGATGTGTGTGGTTTCCGCAAATTGTTCGAGGTGCGCCTCGATGGCCGCAACCAGCCCGAGGTCGTCAAGCACATTGGGTCGAAGCGCGGAAGAGATGCGGCGAATGGTGGACATGGTGGCGCCGAGCGTTCTATGGACGCTGTGCGCAATCTTGTCGACCTCCGGGACGTGGACATCCATGAATTTGAGGAGCGCGTCCACGTTCATTTTTACGGAGGTCACGAATTGCCCGAGTTCATCATGCAGGTCCCTCGCAATGCGTCTGCGTTCTTCCTCCTGCGCCTCAATCAGTCGTTTCGAGAGGAGATGCGCTTCCATCCGCGACTTCTCGAGTTCGCTCTCGAGCCGTTTCTGTCTGGTGATATCGCGGGCAATGCCGAACGTGCCGGCGATTTTCCCGGCTTTGTCGATAGGCACCTCATTGACCGACAGTATTCGCGCGCCATCACTTTTGTGCCACATGCGCGTTTCATAGCTTTGAGGGATGCCGCTCAGTACTCGCTCGCGGCGTGCGAGCCCCTTTTGGGCCTCTTCCGACGGCATCAGCACGTGAGGGTCTATGCCAATCCATTCTTCGACGTTATACCCCAGGATATCCAGGCCTTTGCGATTCACAAAGGTCAGTTGGCCTTCGAGGTCTTGCGTAAAGATGACGTCGTTCGCATTATTCATCAGATTTTGGAGGTAGTTTTTCGTTTCGAGGAGTTCCTGTTCGGCGAGCTTTTGTTCGGTGATATCGAATAGCAATGCGCGTGCGACGGTGGGTCGATTCTCGTCATGGAGAACCTTTCCGCTCGCGACGAACCATTTGTATTCGCCGGATTTGGTGAGAGCGCGGCAGTCGAACTTCACCGCTTTTCCGCTTTCGTCGAACGCGCGTTTGAAGGCTTCTGTCGCCTCTGCGAGATCATCGGGGTGAATGAAGTCGAAGGCGTTACGACCGAGCAGTTCGCTCTCCGAAAAACCGGTGACATCAAACATTTGGTGGCTGATGTAAGTGAATCTCCCGCTGTTATCCATCTCGAAGAAAATCTCGTTCACAGCCTCGACAAGCTCGCGGTAACGTTCCTCGGATTCTTTCAGTGCCCTCTCCGCCCGTTTGCGGTCCGTGATGTCCCTGACGACGTCGATGCTGCCAATTATCTCCCCGTCTTTGTATATGGGAGCGGCATTCACCTCAACGAATTTCTTTGTGCCATCCTTGGCGATGAATTCGTACTCTATGGGGGGAGTCGGCAGTCCGGCCAGACTTTGCGTCGTCCGGCGAAAAGCCTGCTCTTGATATTCGGGCGGAACTAAATCCAATTCGTCGATTCTGCGGCCGATGATTTCCTCGGGTTTATAGCCGCCGACCGCTTCGACCGACGGGGTGATCGTCGTTATGCGGTAGTCACGGTCCAGAGTGTAAACGACGTCGTTGACGCTTTCGAACAGCAACCGATATCGCTCCTCGCTTTCCCGAAGCGCGTGCTCCATCTGTTTGCGTTCGGCAATGTCGCGGATTGCGACAACGACGCCAATACGTCGTTCCTCGTCATCTTGAACAATCGCCGCCGTTACTTCCGTCGGGAGCAAACTCCCGTCTTTGCGCAAGGCTCGCACTTCTACCTTGAAAGATTTTCCCCCTTTGAGCGACGAGACAACGCGGCCGTAATCATCGCCTTCGGAAGGAGCCAAAAGGGACGCCTGTTTTCCCAGAAGTTCGCCCGACAGATACCCGGTCATTCTCTCTAAGACGGGATTTGCGAAAAGAATGTTGCCGTTGCAGTCCGTTATGAGCAGCCCGTCGGCGCTGCAGCAGATTGCCTCGTAGAAGCGGGTCAACTGCTGCCGGCTCTTCCTCGTTTCGGTCGCGTCGCGGGCTACAGCGACCAGCTTTACCGCTTTTCCCCGGTCATCGAATATGGGATTCAGTGATATGGACCACGTCAGCACTGTTCCGTCAACGTAGAAGTCCCGTTCAAAACGCAGGTCGCCGCCGCTGTTGAAGCTCTTATTGAACTTTTCGGACAAGAAGTTGGCCAGTTCCGGCCCCGCCACTTCGCTGACTTTTTTCCCGATTATCTGTCCCGGCGCAAAATTCAGGCGACAAAGACCTTCCCGATTCATCGAAACGACGCGGTGCTCCCGGTCGATTGTGCAGATAATGTCGGAGGCATTTTCCACGATTGTGCGGTAGAGCTGATCGGACTCACGGAAGGCCTTCTCAAAGGATTCTTCGGAGCGGACGCTGCAATGAAGCGTTTCCTCGGCGGCGGCTCGGAGGTTTTCCAACTCGGCCTGTAACTCTTTGAGCGCCAACCTAATATGGGAAGGGTCACAAGTGGTCGACTCCTGAAGCTCGCTCACCCTTTTACACAGGTTCCCGATTGTGCGATCAAGGCCCGATTGCGACATGTATTCCCCCAAATACTAGTATTGTGTCAGGTTGATTTTGTTGGCATTTGCAGGGGCGCAATCCCGCCGAGGCGGAGCGCCCCCACGAAGAACCAAGTCGCCAATACCCGTAAAACTGTCTTGACGGCAGACTAAGACAAAGACGAGTCCCGCGACAAAGCAGCATCCAATCACGGAACACAAGGGAAGCATGGAAGATTTGAGAGAAATGAAGAATGAGGGCCGTTATTTCTCCACGATTCCTGCCATGCGCTCCGTGACCGAGATTCTCAGTATGTCCTTGAGACCTAACGGGTTATCGTCTTGTTCGGACTTATCAGCTTTGCCAGAAAGCTCTTCGGCTCTGATTGCGTGGTGGCATGATGCGATGGTATCGGATGGTGAAATGTGCCGTGTGGGCGTACCGGAAATGGATCTCGTATTTGGGCACATATTCGCAGTCACTCCAAGAGAAGCAGCAACCGCCGCAACAACTATGTGTTTCAGATGATTGAAAATCAAAAGTTCGCGCCATTATATACCATGAGTCCGTTAAATGCAACCGAGTAGAACACCTGCCAGCAATCTCGGCGTGCCGCCTGAACCACTATTGACCACACCGCCTTCTCATTCGCCCCCTCCACCTATCCTCCAGCTAGGAGAACCGTCGCCCACTTGTCATTCCCGCACCCAATGGCGCCAAGATTCTCAGCTTATTTGGTATTTGACCAGAAACCAGAAACTCGAAACCAGAAACCGTTTCTCGTTGCGTTCTCAGCGGGTTTGCGGTAAAATCAATCCCATGCGGGATCGAATTCAACTAACCCTCACAGTTTGCTGACTTACATAACCTCCACGGACATTCGCCATGAACAAGCTCCATGTTGCATTCCTGTGGCACATGCATCAGCCGATGTATAAGGACCCCTTGTCCGGCAAATACACGCTCCCTTGGGTGCGCCTCCATTCGACGAAGGGATACAACGACATGCTCTCGATTCTGGAGGGCTTTCCGAAAATCCGGCAGAATTTCAATCTGGTTCCGTCGCTGATGGCGCAGATAGAAGATTATGCGAACGGCGAGGCGAGCGACACGTTCTATGAGCTTTCGAGAAAACCTGCCTCCGAGTTAAGCCCCGACGAGCGCGCCTGTATTCTGCAGAATTTTTTCGCGGCGAACTGGGACACCATGGTGCTGATATACCCCCGGTACCGGGATTTGCTCGAAAAACGGGGGAGGCGCGCAACCCCTGAGGAACTTGTCGAGAGGCAGCGCGCATTCTCGGTCGAGGAAATACGCGACTTGCAGGTATGGTTCAATTTAACATGGTTCGGCTACGCTGCGCGGGACAAAGACCGCGAACTGCAGCAGTTCTTCCTCAAAAGACGCGGATTTACCGAAGCGGAGAAACTGCTCGTGCTCGAGAAACAGCGACAGTTGCTTGCCTCGCTGCTATCGCGGTATCGCGCGGCGCAGGATTCGGGCCAGATCGAGGTGACAACGACGCCGTTCTACCACCCGATTCTGCCGCTCCTCTGCGATTTCGAGTCGGCGCGCGAGGCTATTCCCGATGTGCGACTTCCGAAGGAACAGTTCAAGCACCCCGAGGACGCACGCCAGCAAGTGAACGCGGCGGTTTCATACTATGAGCGCGTGTTCGGTCGAAAGCCGAGGGGAATGTGGCCGGCGGAAGGGTCGGTGAGCGCCGACGCCGTTAAGATCATCGGAGAGTCGGGCATACGGTGGATTGCGACGGATGAGGAAATCCTGCTGAACACGATTCAACGTAAGAGGGGGGCGGAGGTCATCTATGCGCCGTACCGGCTGCAACTCGACGGCGTGAGCCTGAACATTGTGTTTCGGGACAAGAATCTTTCGGACCTCATCGGCTTCAGCTACTCGAAGAGCGAGCCGCAGAGCGCGGCGGAAGACCTTGTGGGTCACCTGCGGAATATCTATTCGGCGCTCACCCCGAAATCAGGTGAGAACCTTGTGAGTATCGTTCTTGACGGCGAGAACCCGTGGGAATATTACCCCGACGGCGGGAGGCTGTTCCTGTCGAAGCTCTATGCGCTGCTTTCGCAGTGCGAGGAGTTCGAGGTGACGAGCATAGGCGACTATATTGAGCGGTTCCCGCCGAAAATGGGGCTCAAGCGGATATACAGCGGCTCGTGGATCAACCACAATTTCAACATTTGGATCGGAAGACAAGAGGACAACACGGCGTGGGATTTGATTGCGCGCACGCGCAGGCATCTCGAGAATGAACTCAAACGCCGACCCGACGCGCCACCGGAGGCGGCTCAGGCGGCATGGAACGAAATTTATGCGGCGGAGGGGAGCGACTGGTTCTGGTGGTACGGTGACGATTTCTCGTCGGCCTTCGACAGCGAGTTCGACAGGTTGTTCCGCTCGCACCTCATGCAGGTGCACCGGCTGCTTGGCGAGGATATCCCGGCGTATTTGACAGAACCGATAGTGAACCTGGGCGCGGCCAGGCCGACGGAACAGCTCACCGGGCTGGTGAACCCGATACTTGATGGGCTCGTCACTCACTACTATGAGTGGATCGCGGCTGGCAGTTTCGACGTGCGCAAGTCGGGCGGGGCGATGAATATTTCCGAAACCATCGTCCTCCGCATCTATTGGGGATTCAACCTTAAGAATTTGTTTCTGCGAATCGATACGTCCACAAGTCCGCTTAACGCCGAGATGCGGGATGTCACGCTGGCGGTTCACGTTCAGGACTCAAAGCGACATCGAGTGGAACTTATGCTGCCGCGCGACATGCAGGAAAAAGGAAAACTTCTCATCCGGGAGAATACGGGCGACGACGAGTGGAAAGATGTCGGAGTCGATGACAGAATTGGAGTGCAGAAAATCATCGAGCTCGCTCTCTCATCCAGCCAGCTCGGGTTGAAAGCAGGCGACAAAGCGAAGTTTCATGTGACGGTTCACAAGGGCCGCATCGAGATAGAAAGATGGCCCCGGAACGGATATATCGAGTGCGTCGTGCCCGGAGAGGATTTCGAGGCGTCGATGTGGTATGTTTAAGCGTGGAGGGTGAATGAGTATGGACAAGAAGAAGCTCATGAGGAAAACGAAATCGGAACTGGTTGAGATGCTGGAACTGCGGGGGCTCGAAGCCGGCGAGATTTCTTTGAAAGAGGAGCTTGTGGAGAAAATCCTCGCGCACGAGCGAAGTCTGAAAGAGCGCGGTGAAAAGAGCGAAGAGAAGAAGCCAGCCAAGAGAATCAAGCTGCGCAAAGAGAAAGAGGATCATAAACGGGAGAAGAAGGAGCTCAAGCGCGAGAAGAAAGTCGAGGCGAAGCTGGAGCGCAAAGCCGAGAAGCGGCGGAGGCGCGAGGCGGAGGCGGTGACGGCGGAGCAGCAGAAAGTCGAAGAAGCCAAATATTTCACCGAAATGACGCGCCCGGAGGCAGTTCCTGCGGGCGCGATCGCAGTTGAGCCCGCCGCCGCGGCCGCTCGAAAAGAGCCTGAGCGCAAGGCGCCACCGGAACTGTTTCCTGAGCCCTCCGGCGCGCCGCCTTATCCGACCGAGCTCCCTGCGAAGTACGGCGAAGACATCGTCGTCGCGATGGTGCGCGATCCGTATTGGATATTCGCCTACTGGGAGGTCACGCCGGAAAGTATTGAACGCGCGCGGCGCGAACTTGCTCCCGAAGCTGACGGCTGCAAGACGACACTGCGGGTGTACGACATAACGGGTGTCGCGTTCACCGGCAAAAACG
>CAYVDS010000045.1:0-7675 GCA_964450145.1 uncultured bacterium | reverse complement strand
ACGAGAACAGCTATTTCAACATCGAAGTGGGCGGCGGCGCCGACAACTGGTACATCAATACGGGTTGGCCAAACAGATCATACTGCGTGGATATCGGTCTTTTGAGCCCTCGGGGAAAGTTCTGCACGGTTGCGAGGTCGAATCCCGTGCATACGCCGCGCGCGAGCGCATCGGAAGTTGTTGATGAACGCTGGATGAGCCTCGAGGAAGAGTTCGAGCGCATGTATGCTCTCTCGGGCGGTTTCCAAATAGGTCAGGGATCGATTGAACTTAAGCGGATGATGGAAAAACAGCTTAAGGCGCACATGGCCTCGGAAGCGGTCGCAAGCCTCTTCAGCATGGCCGCGCCGCGCAAAGAGCGGGGCTTCTGGCTGTCGGTCGACACAGAGCTCATCGTATACGGCGCAACCGAACCCGGCGCGAGCGTGACCATTCAGGGAAAGCCTCTGAATCTGAGGCCCGATGGCACATTCAGCATACGATTTGCTTTGCCCGACGGCGAACAGGTCATACCGGTTAAGGCGCAATCGCCGGACGGAATCGAAGAACGGGCGGTCACGCCCAAAGTAACAAGAACTACGACAGCATAGGAAGGCGAAAGGGAAGGAAGAGGGGGGAAGAGGTTAAAAGGCGAAAAGGGAACCAGTAGGCGACGATGGATGATGAACGCACACGGCGTATGTAAGAGCCGTTCGGGTTTGTCCCTCGCCTCTTATTTGGGAGCGCCTGATCCCTCTGCGGCAGGTTAATTGTGCAAGAAAGGCGCTATTCGGTTTTTGACTTTTGACTTTCGACCTTCAACTTTCCACTTTCTTGGGAGCTACAGCGAAATGTTCAAAGGCTATTTGGCGTTGGTATTACACGCGCATCTGCCATATGTCAGGCATCCGGAGTACGAGGAGTTCCTCGAAGAGACATGGCTATTCGAGGCAATCACAGAGACGTATATTCCGCTGATAGCGGCTCTCGAAAAGCTTCTGGATGAAGGAGTAGACTGGCGTCTAAGCATGTCGCTCACGCCGCCCCTCGTTTCGATGTTGTCGGACGAACTGCTGCAGGAACGATACGTACGGCATCTGGCCAAACTCATTGAACTGTCGGCCAAGGAGATAGATCGCACACGCTGGGAACCGGCATTCAACCGGCTCGCCCAGATGTACCACCGGCAGTTCAGCGAAGCGCGCAAGATATTCGAGAATAAATACGGACGCAACCTCGTCGGCGCGTTCAAGCGCCTCCAGCAATTGGGGAAGCTCGAGGTGCTCACATGCTGCTCGACGCACGGATTCTTGCCGTGTCTGAATACCGTCCAGCAAGCGGTGCGGGCGCAGGTTCGGGTGGCAGTCGAACACTATCAGAAACACTTCGAACGCCAGCCCGAAGGCATCTGGCTGCCCGAGTGCGGCTATTACACCGGTCTTGATAAGATTCTGAAAGACAATGGCTTACGATATTTTCTTCTCGAAGCCCACGGCATTCTGCACGCTTCGCCACGCCCGAAGTTCGGCGTTTTTGCGCCAATCTATTGCCCATCCGGAGCGGCGGCATTCGGACGCGATATGGAAAGCTCGAAGCAGGTATGGAGCTCGAAGGATGGGTATCCGGGCGACTATTCTTACCGTGATTTCTACCGTGATGTCGGCTTCGACCTCGACTTTGACTATGTGCGCCCCTACATACAGCCTGACGGCACGCGGGTGTTCACCGGATTGAAGTATTACCGGATAACCGGCAAAACGGTTCACAAAGAGCCGTACGACCCCGAGCGCGCAAACGATAAAGCGGCCGAACATGCGGGCAACTTCATGTTCAACCGCGAGCGACAAGTGGAGTATCTGGAGTCGATCACGGGGCGCAAGCCGATAGTTGTGGCGCCTTACGACGCAGAGCTTTTCGGCCACTGGTGGTTCGAGGGGCCGACCTGGCTCTATTACCTGTTCAAGAAGCTGCACTTTGACCAGGATGTCGTTAAGCCTGTCACTCCGACCGAGTACCTGCGTAAAAACCCGACGAATCAGGTCGCGACGCCCTCGATGTCAAGTTGGGGATACAAGGGGTACAGCGAAGTGTGGCTCGAGGGCAGCAACGATTGGATTTACCGGCACTTACACAAAGCCGCCACGCGGATGATCGAGCTTGCGCGCTCGAACGGAAGGGCCGACCCGCTGACGCGGCGAGCGCTCAATCAGGCGGCTCGCGAGCTCCTTCTCGCCCAGAGCAGCGACTGGGCGTTCATCATGAAGGTCGGCGCGATGGACGCGTATGCCCGAAAGCGGACGATGGATCATCTGTTGCGTTTTACGCGGCTCTACCACGAAATAAGAGCGGGACGGATTGATGCAGACCATCTGTCGCGCGTCGAGTATCTTGATAACATCTTCCCCGACATCGACTACTCGGTTTATTCATGAGGAAAATGGGGATATGGAAAATGGGGACAGACCCGAAACAAAGGGGTCTGGAGATTGTCCCGTAATTGACGAACCAAGATGGGATTCTGGAGGCGCCAACTTATTCGCATAATGTTTTCGAGCTCTTTCCGCGTCGCGTACGCCAATGAATTCGCACCTACGGAATTACTGGACAGTCTCTCTGTCCCCATTTTCGCCGGTCTCGCTTCGGGCCTGTATTGAAAAGAATCCGTCCCCAACCTTGCAGGTGCTAATTCATTCGCATCCATGGACCAAAATGACACAGAGAAAATTGTGCGAATGAATTCGCACCAACAGAGGGGCCTTCTCCAATTTTCCCCCAATTTGACAGAAATCGCAGGTCTCGACTATAATAAATAGCTGAATACGGGAATGCCTAAAGTCGGTTAAAGCATCTTTGGCCAAGACGGTTTTCACCGATCCTGACACTTTAGGCACTTTGGCGCACTTTAGGCACTTCATTACAGAAGGATAGAATTGTGAAGAGAACGTTTCAGCCATCAAATCGAAGAAGAAAACGGACACACGGCTTCAGAGCGCGGATGAAGACGAAGGGCGGACGCCGTGTTCTGAGCGACAGAAGGCGCAAAGGCCGTGCCCGATTAACCGTAAGCGGCTGACCCTGCGGCCCGTAAATGAAAACCCTTGGTTTCCCGAGGAGCAGACGGTTAACCAGACAAGGCGAATTCAGAAGACTTTACAGAACCGGACGCAAGGCTTCAAGCGAATATCTGAGCGTGTACACGCGTCCGGCAGCGGGCCAAAAGGGTAAGGTGGGGATTGTAGCCGGCAGGAAAGTGGGGAATGCTGTCGAGCGTAACAGAATCCGAAGGGTTCTCAGAGAGGCTGTCCGGATAAACCAGTGCGAGATACTTGAAGGGACAGACCTCGTAATCGTCGTAAAGAACCGAGCGCTCGAACTTCCGCACGCACAACTGGTTGAGCAACTGCTCCGATTGCTCCGGAAGAGCGAAGTTTCTTGATGCGTAGACTGCTTGCCTTCTTCATAAAAGTATACAAGCTATTTGTGTCTCCGCTTCTCCCCCCTGCTTGCCGCTTTTACCCCACTTGTTCCGAGTATGCCCTCGAGGCCATCACGAAACACGGCGCGCTGAAGGGATCGTATCTTGCGCTCCGCAGGATTCTCAGGTGTCACCCGCTGTGCGAAGGCGGCTGGGACCCCGTGCCTTGAGACAGAGCTTGTTATTCGCCTCACGCGAAAACATCATTCCCGCAAAAGCGGGAATCCAGATTGGCGCCTCGGGACCCCAAGAACATGGATTCCCGCTTTCGCGGGAATGACATGGGTAGTTTTGCTTCTTCGGGGTTTAACCAAGAACTAGGAACTAGTGTGGTGTCTCCGAAATAAACTTAAAGCGCTGCGAAGGGGACTGTCCCAGATTTACGGGCGCTTTGCGCCGTAGAATCGGGACTGACCCCAAAGCTCAAATGTAAAGAAGCGTTAGAGACACTACACTGGGAACCAGGAACCGGTTTATTTAGGAGCGTCCTTTGGACAAAGAGATGCAGAGAAACATGCTGCTGGCTATCGTCTTGTCGATAGCCATCATGCTCATTTGGCAGCGTTTCTTCGCGCCTAAACCGGCCGAGAAGACGGCGCGCCAGGAACAGACGGCGCAGGGCGTTTACCGCGAGCAAGTCGAGGAGACACCCCCGGTAGCGGAGATCGAAACTATCACTGCGCCTCTTCCTCCCGAGGAACTCAAAGAAGCCCGTGACGTTGTAATTCAAACGCCTCATCTAAGCGCTACATTCACGACGATGGGCGGCAGGTTGTCCTCCCTGATGCTCCCCGAGTACCAATCCAAACGGGGCGGCCATGTGGAATTGATCCCGAAGACGACGGAAATGCAATGGCCTCTGGCTCTTGGATTCAACGATCCACAATTCGGCATACGGGCTGACAATCTCATCTATGAATACAAACTGTACGAGCCCTCAAGCGCGGAGTTGGAAGCGGTCGCAAAACAACTGCCTCGCTGTTTGAGCGGCGTGGCTTCCGGCGTCGCCGCGAACGAGATCAGGCGTCAGCTTGACACGTGCCTGTCCGGGAGTGATGCGGCGGACGACTTGCGCGCGGTTGTCATCGCTGTGGCGGCTGATATGGCATCGGCGCCTGTCCCTGATTCAGCTCCGAAACTGGCGGAATCGATATCGAAGAGCACGTTTCTCATCTTTTCGCGCCAGGTGACCCCCGAACTCAAGCTCCATAAAGCGTTTGTTTTCGATTCCGGGCATTATTCGTTTGACATGTATGTGGTTTTCCGAAACACCGGCAGCCAGCCACTGGATTTGGGAGACGGCAAGGCGAGCTATTCAATCAATTGGATTCCGGGGATGGAGAGCTCAGAGACATCGGCAAAGAGCGACGCGCTTGTCGGAGTTCACCTTGTCGAGAAGGATTTCGGACAGAAACCCATCAGAAAGTTGAAAGAGGCAAAGCATTTTCCGGACAAACTGACGTGGATTGGGCTCAAGAGAAGCTACTTCTTTGTGGCGTTTGAACCCCGGAGCGGTTTGGCGGATGCGTCTATGACGCCGCTCGCCCAAAAGGATGAGCGTGTAAGCATCAGATTCGATATGCGGCCAATGATACTCGAACCGGGAGACATGACGGCCGACACCGTCCGCATTCTCGCCGGCCCAATGCTCAAGGACGTTCTCGAATCGCTCGGGCCGGGATTCGGCCAGATACTGAATTTCGGATTCTTCGATTATTTCGGCAAAATATTGCTGGCGGCGCTTATCTGGTTCAACAAATACGTCCAGAGCTACGGGCTCGCAATTATCTTGCTTACCCTCGTGGTTCGGCTAGGGTTGTTCCCGTTCAATCAGAAGAGTTACAGATCAATGCGGGAGATGCAGGCCCTGCAGCCGTTGATGAGCGAGCTGAGGGAAAAGCACAAGAAGAACCCGCAGGAAATGAACCGGAAGATGATGGAGCTCTATCGCACGCATAAGGTGAACCCAATGGGCGGTTGCCTTCCCGTGGTTTTCCAGATGCCGATACTCATCGCGCTGTTCCAGGCGCTTAGATACGCAGTCGAGCTGCGCGGAGCCCAATTTCTGTGGATCAAAGACCTCTCCGAGCCTGACCGGCTGTTTACGCTCACGGTCCCGCTCCGCCTCTCGGTCAATCTTCTGCCGCTTCTCGTGATCGCTGCGATGGTGATCCAGCAGAGGATGACGCCGATGCCGTCGGGCGCTCAGAACGAGTCTCAACGGCTGATGATGCAGTTAATGCCGGTCATCTTCGGTCTGATGTTCTACAGCATGCCTTCGGGTCTGACGGTCTATTTTCTCATCTCGACCGTTCTGGGGCTGGCGCAGCAGTATTTCGTTCAGAAGGCGACTTGATTCTGTTATGCCTAGAAAGGAAGCACACAATGGTCTCGATTGAAGTTGAAGGAAAGACGCCCGAGGAAGCAATACAAAAGGCCCTCAATGTCCTCGGGGCTCCCAGACAGAAGGTAAAAGTGGAAATCCTCGAAGAGGGGAGCAAGGGCTTGTTCGGCATGATCGGCAGCAAGCAGGCAAAGATCAAGGCGACGCTGATCGAGCTGGACGAGCCGAAGCCTCCGATCTCGACGCCGGAGTTTTCGCCAAGGCCGACGGTCACTGCCGTCAAGCCGCCGCGGCCGATAACCGACGAGCGCGAGGCGCCGGGGGCGCTGCATGACGCTCCGGCGAAGGAGATACTGACGGAACTCCTTACCCTTATGGGCTTTCAGGCCACTGTTGAACAGCAGACCACAACCGACAAGATAATCCTGACTGTTCAGGCGGGCGAGGACAGCAATATCCTCATAGGTCGCAGGGGAAAGAACCTGAACGGCCTGCAATACGTCGTGAACCGCATCTGCTCGAGGAAGAACGAGAAAGTCAAGCCGATCGTCATCGATATTGAAGGATATCGCGAGAGGCGTAAGGACGCTCTCGAGTCGCTGGCCCGGCGGCTGGCCGCGAAGGCGAAATCGTCGCGTCGTGAAGTCGAGACTGAGCCGCTGTCGGCGTCTGACCGCCGGCTCATTCATATGGCGCTCAAGGATGACAACGAGGTGCACACGCAAAGTCGCGGCGAAGGACCGTTCAAGAACGTCGTCATTAAGCCGAAACGAGACAATAACAGGAGAACCTGAACGCTTCGCATTAATCTGAAGCAGAGGTTTTTCAAACGCGAAGGCGCAAAGCACGCAAAGGGCCAGTTGCAGTTCGTTCGTATCCTACGGCTTCTCTTTGCGCTCTTTGCGCCTTTGCGTTGAAAAGAGTTTTTTTCGGATAACGGCCATATCAAAGAACGACTCGCATGCATAATCCTCGCTCAATCCGCAATCCGCAGTCCGCAATCCGCAATCCCACGATCTGCGCCGTCTCCACCCCCTTGGGTTACAGCGGAATAGGCATCGTGCGGCTCAGCGGCCCTGAGGCAATCTCGATAGCGGAGCATCTTTTCAGGGCATCGAGCGGGAAACCGCTCTCCGAACAGCCAACGCACAAGCTCATCCACGGCAGGGTCATGGAAGGGGACACGGTGATTGATGAGGCGCTTGTAAGCGTGATGCATTCCCCCCGCACCTATACGACCGAGGACGTTGTTGAGATGAATTGTCACGGGGGAATCGTTGCGCTTCGGAAGACGCTCGAACTCATGCTCAAGGCAGGCGCAAGACTCGCTGAGCCGGGAGAGTTCACGAAACGCGCGTTCCTCAACGGGCGAATTGACCTCGCGCAGGCGGAGGCCGTCGCCGACCTCATCGGCGCGAAAACTGCCGCGGGCATGAAGGCGGCCGCGAACCAACTACAGGGCAGATTGAGCGAACGCATCATGGCTCTCCGCGAGAGCGTGGCGGATTCCCTCGCGCACATCGAAGCGACGATCGATTTTCCGGACGACGAACTGCCGCCATTGACCGGCTCGTGCGTGCGTGGGGCGGTCGCGCAGACCATTAGCCAAATTGAGTCCCTGTTAGACAACGCGCAGGGCGGCAAGCTTTACAGGGACGGCGTTTCAACGGTCATCGCGGGGAAGCCGAATGTCGGCAAATCGAGCATTCTCAATGTCATCCTCAACGAGCCGCGCGCGATTGTCACCGAGGAACCCGGTACCACGCGCGACGTCATCGTCGAGTCTCTCGACCTGCGCGGGATAGCGCTGAGGCTTTCCGACACCGCCGGTATCCGCGAGCCGGGCTGCGACGTCGAGCGCCTCGGTGTCGAGCGCA
>CAYVDS010000044.1:0-29252 GCA_964450145.1 uncultured bacterium | reverse complement strand
GGCAACCAAGCGTGGTAATGATTAAGTGAACAGTATTAGGTCAGGTCTACACATTTGACAAGAATCAAAATAGTAAGCTATGGTGACAAAGAGGTATTGTCCAATGTGTAGACCTGACCCCTTATAACACCGGAGGGCATGATGCCAACCGAAGTCATTATGCCGCAAATCGGCGAGACCGTCGTCAGCGGAACGATCGTGAAGTGGCTGAAGGAGGTCGGCGACCATGTTGCCGCCGACGAGTCCCTTGTTGAGATCGCGACGGACAAAGCCACCGTGGAGATTCCTTCGCCGGCCGCGGGCGTGCTTCAGAAAAAGCTTGCAGAAGAAGGCGAGGAAGTCAAAGTTGGCGGCCTCCTCGCGATCATAATCGCGCTGGGCGAAAAAGTGGAGGAAGTCCCTAAACCCTCGCCGAAAGCTGCTGAGCCGCAAGCCCCTCCTAAGGCCGCAGAGGCGGAAATCGCTCCCCCAAGGCCTGAAAAGAAAAAGACGCCCCCCGTCGCCGAAGCTAAGGTTGAAGAAAAGGCCGTCGAGGCGGAAAAACCCGTGACGGAAGAGGCCGCAGAGCTCGAGGAAGCAGGAGCGGGAGTCGTCTCACCGGCCGAAAGGCGTCTCAAGAAATCGTCCCCCCTCGTTCGCCGCATGGCGAAAGAACATGGCGTCAACCTCGAAGAAGTCGAGGGAAGCGGGCTCGACGGACGCGTAACGAAAGAAGACCTGCTCGACTACATTGCGAGAGAGCAGAAGGGCGCTAAGGCCGCTCCGTCCAAAGAAGAGAAAAAAGAGGCGCTACCAGGAAAACCGGCTGAGCCGGCGCCCAGGGAACTTGAGGAAGCAGTCCCGCTCGAAGGTATGCGCAAAGCGATAGCAGAGCACATGGTCCGAAGCAAGCGGACTTCACCCCATGTGACCACGGTTGCCGAGGCTGACATGTCGGCAGTGAGCGCTCTGCGCGAGAAGAACAAGGAGGCGTTTCGACAGAAGTACGGGGTCTCGCTCACGTTCTTGCCCTTCATTATCGCGGCCTCCGTTCAAGCGCTCAAGGAGTTCCCATATCTCAACTCGTCGCTCATGGATGACAAGATAATCCTTAAACGGTATTACAACATTGGAGTTTCCGTGCAGACCGAGCGCGGCCTGATGACGCCAGTCATCCGCAACGCCGACCGGCTCGGCATCGAGGAGCTTGCGAAAGCGCTCGACTCGCTCGCGCGGCGCGCGCGCGAGGGACGCCTCTCACTCAATGAGATACAGGGGGGAACATTCAGCGTTACGAATCCGGGTTCATATGGGGCAATTATTTCGACCCCTATAATAAATCAGCCGCAGGCCGCGATACTCGGCGCCGAGAAAATCGAGAAACGCGCGGTCGTCATTGACGACGCTATCGCAATCCGGCCTATGATGTACCTGTGTCTCTCGTACGATCACCGTATCGTGGACGGCGCAACTTCGATACAATTTCTCCAGCGCGTGCGCGCCCTGCTCGAAAAGGGTGAGTTTGAGATAGATGTTTGTCCTTAAAGAGGCGAAGGGCGAAGGGCGAAAAGAAGAACACGAGAAGGAAGAGAAGCGGAATGGAACCCGTGAAAGGAAAAGAAGAAAGGGAGAATGATGGGAAAACGGGAGAGATTTGAGGACTTGATAGTCTGGCAGAAAAGCATGAATTTAGCGGCAAGTGTCTATCAGCTATGCCAAAGAGGGCCTCTGTCAAAGGATTGAGGATTTCGGGATCAATTACAGCGTGCTGCGGTATCTGTTTCTGCTAACATCGCCGAGGGTTACGAACGAAGCAGTCGCAAGGAATACATCCAGTTTCTAACGATAGCAAAGGGCTCCGTTGGCGAGCTACGGTGTCTTTTTCGTCTCGCGAATCGTGTGGAACACATTGACGATCTGACGACCACAACGTTCGTCGAAAAGTCTGCCGAGTTATCAAGAATGTTGAAGGCTATGATGCGCTTGCTCGGTGAAAAAAGAGACTGATCCTCTTCTGTTTCCCTTTCGCCCTTCGCCTTTCGCCTATCAGATGACGCAAAAGGAGTCTCTGCAATGAACGAGGTCATCGAATCATGTGGCAAAACCCAAAAGTGATCACCTTGATCCCCGGTGACGGAATCGGTCCCGAGATATCCGAGATCGCCAAACGCTGCATTTCCGGGTTAGGCGTCGACATCCGGTGGGACATTCAACAAGCCGGCGCCGCCGTCATGGAGAAAGAAAAGAAGCCGCTGCCCGAGCGCGTGCTGGACTCCATCAAACGCAACAAAGTGGCGCTTAAGGGGCCGATCGAAACACCCATAGGCGCGGGTTTCAGGAGCGTCAACGTTGAGCTTCGCCAGAAACTTGACCTCTACGCCTGCGTGAGGCCATCCAAATACTACGAAGGCATCCGCAGCCGCATCCTGAATCCGCAGGCTATCGACATCGTCATTGTTCGCGAGAATACCGAAGACCTCTATGCGGGCATTGAATTCATGGAAAGCTGCGGCGCCGACAATCCGCTGCTCAAGTTTCTGAAAGAACAAAAGGGCGTCGAACTTGGATGCGACACGGGGATAAGCATCAAGCCCATCTCGGTTAAGGGCTCAGAGCGTATCGTCACGTTCGCCTTCGAGTACGCGCGGAAATACAAGAGAAGAAAAGTGACAGCGATAGACAAAGCCAATATCATGAAGTACACTGACGGCCTGTTTATGAATGTCGCCGCCCAAGTGAGCAAGAGATATCCTGACATTACCTATGAACACGTCCTCGTTGACAATATGTGCATGCAACTGGTGCAGTTCCCGGAAAAATACGACGTGCTTGTCCTTCCGAACCTCTACGGCGATATAATCTCCGACCTGGTCGCCGGATTGGTCGGCGGACTCGGCGTTGCGCCCGGCGTCAATATGGGCGACGAGTACGCCGTGTTCGAGGCCACGCATGGCAGTGCGCCCGATATAGCCGGCCAGAATAAGGCTAACCCGACAGGCATGCTCTTCTCAGCAGCTCTCATGCTAGAGCATATCGGCGAGGTTGCCGCCGCAAAAAGGCTCGAGCTTGCGGTGGCTGGAGTTCTGAGAGAAGGAAAGCACGTTACGGCGGACTTACGGAGGGATGATAGTCCCTATCAACCGGCCGGAACCCGCGAGATGGGCGACGCCGTAATCGAGAGAATCCAGTAATCTTCAACCACGGGGAACACGGGGAAAGGCGAATCAAAAAAGGTACAAGGGAAAAGATACAAGGGGAAAGGGGGAAGAGACTAATCTCCCCTCTCCTTAGGCGAGCATATCATGGCTTTCAGCATTCTGAATACTTCAACAGAAATTCCCGTAAGCGGAGTGACTGTTCGATGTTCGACGTGTCCGACACGGTTGGCAAGTTGAAGAACCTGTCGCGTTTTCCCTTTTCCCCTATCCGTTCGATTCCCCTTGTATCTTGAACCTTATACCTTGTACCTTCCCCTTGCCCTTTCCCCCAAAGTAATCGTTATGGCGCTTTTGCCGCTCCCATCTCGACGAGCTTTCTCATATGCGCCTGCGCCAATTCAGGCTTACCTTGAAGCTTGTAGATGTCCATCAGATAGATATGAGGTTCGGGCCACTCCGGGTCAATTTGTGACGCCGCCTCGTAAGCCTCGGCGCTCTTGTCAAGTTGTCCCGCCAGATAATAAAGATGTCCCATCCGCGCACAAATGTCAGGGTTTCCCGGATTGAATGTCCTCGCCATGACATAATTTGTGAGCGCAAGTTCTCTGTCACCCTTGCTCTCATAAATCTCAGCCATTCCGAGATACGGCGCCCAATAGTACGGCATAATCTTGGAGGCCTGCTGATAGGCGGCGAGCGCGTTATCAAATCTGCCTTCAGACTGGTAAACGGCCGCCAGTCGACAATGCGCATTCGAATCGTCACCGTAGTAATCGGCGGGATTTACGTGCGTGCTCAGCAAAATCAAGAATGCGACAACCATGCCGCCGGCCGCCGCAGTCCTTGCATATTTCTTCTGCTTCAGCATCGCTCCGAGCACGAACGGCGTAGCTGCGGCAAACACAATCAGCGGAGGAACCACAGGGAGACGGTATCGGTCGAACACATAAAATGCGATCACCGTAGCCGAGTAGATGATGACCGCCAAATAGAGGAGTGAAAGTTTCCGCCATTGCGGGACGCAAAGAGCCATGCCGGTCAAGCCAAGCGCGGCCACTATGCGGAAATCGGGCAGATGCCGTCTCAAGAGGAACGAGTATCGGCTGAAGAAGTAGTAGTTCTGATTGTCAGGCACCTCATAGAAATTCCAGAACAGCCGCGCCTTCGTCCGCATCAGTCGCAGCCATTTATTCGGTTCGCCCGTTATGAAACGGAGAGCCTCGCCGAACCAGTAAGCCGACACCTCGGACGGCTTGAGTTTTCGCCCCGTCATTATCTCGGCGCGCGCCCGGAAATCCTCTTGCTCGTATCTCGGGTTCGGCCTGATGAAGAGAGGCGGCTGATAGCGGCAGTTCAGGTTCGCCGGGTTGTTGCCTATGTAGAAATTCTGACCGGCTTGGGACGTTACGAGCACGATATCGTTTCCGACAATATGATTCCGCGCGCACACGGGACCCAGCACAAGCAGAAGCCCTACGAAAAATCCCGCTGTGCTTACCAGCTTATGCTTGAATCCCTCGACATTACCCTTGTTTGGGTTCCTGAATTTCCTCCAATCCAAAATCCAAAATCCAAAATCCAAAATAAGGTATCCTCTTCCCCTTTTCGTCTTTTCCCCCTGCCGTTCCTCTCTTTCGCCCTTCGCCTTTCGCCTTTCGCCTTTTGTTATTAGCAGCCATACGACCACACCCGCCGCCAGCGCAAGCGTGTTCGCCCTCACAAGCGCCAGCAGTCCGAGCGTGAATCCCGCCGCGACCCACAAGAGGAATGAGCGACGCGGCCGGGCCGCCGTCAACAACAGCAAAAACAATGAAATCAGAAAAATGGCGAGGAATGTCTTCTCAATCATCGCTTCGAAGTAGAAAAACGGTTTATAGAGGGCGGCGAGGGCTCCCGCCAGCAGGCCTACTTTCCGGTCAAATAGGGAGCTTGCCAGAAGATAGATGAGCGCGCAGGAAACGGCGCCGATGAAAAGCTGAAATGCGCGCATCCAGAACAAGTCGCGCCCGAAAACCGAATAGACTGCCCCAAGAAGATACGGATACAGCGGGTCTTGATAGAAAATCTCCTGCCCCAGCCATTCGCCTCGTGCAATTCGCTGCGCCCACTGGTCATACGCGTTTTCATCTATCATCAGATGATTGAAAAACGGGTTGTCGCGTATCTCATTGAGGTACGCCACTCGGATTGCGAGCGCGAGAAAAAAAATGGCGATGATGTGGAGAATCTTTGACGATTTCAAGAGGGTTAAAATGTCTGCGCGTGTCATTGCCTATGCCCACAAGCGATGATATATTAACATAAGTTATGTGAGGGCTCAACTCCGCAGAACCCTAAACCGTGACCCGAATTTCTCCGGAGCAGCCGATCCGCCTTTGACGTGATTGATTATCAAGGAAGCAGGTTTGACCAAACATGGTTGAAAAATCCCCCCTGCCCCCCTTTCGTAAAGGGGGGATTCGGTGGTCCTTTCGTTCACTGGTGAGTCTTCCGCAGTAGTTAACCCGGAACTCGGAACCCGAGACCCGGAACTATGTTTCTTAGCAGCAGTCTGATTGACAAGCGCCACGCGATGGGTTAGAATCGTTTAGCCCTCTCTTTGATGTGGGAGTGCGTTTGAGTTTTAGGTCGGTCCTCCGGCAACAAAACTGCATGCTCCCGCTAGCAATCACAACCCCGAGTGGTAGCCGTTTCAAAACCAAAACATGACGACGCGAACCATCATCCACGTTGACATGGATGCGTTCTACGCGTCCATCGAGCAGCGCGATAATCCTTCAATCGCAGGCAAACCGGTCATTGTTGGCGGAATCGGCGGGCAAAGAGGCGTGGTCTCGGCGGCATCCTACGAAGCCCGACGGTACGGCGTACATAGCGCGATGCCGCTCAAGAAAGCGCGAGCCCTCTGTCCGGACGGCGTGTTCCTGCCGGTGGATATGGAAAAATACGAGGCCGTATCCGGGCAACTCCGCGCAATCCTTCTGAGCTATACCCCTCTCGTCGAGCCAATATCTCTCGATGAGGCGTTCCTCGACGTTACCGCAAGCATAAAGCTTCTCGGAGAGGCAGAGAAAATCGGGCGCGAGATCAAGGATCGCGTGCGAAAGGAACTCAACCTCACTGCATCGGTCGGAATCGCGCCGAATAAATTTCTGGCTAAAATGGCTTCGGACTACCGAAAGCCCAACGGATTCGTCGTAATAAAGCCCGGCGAGGAAGCCGATTTTCTTCGAGACCTGCCTGTCCAGAAAATCTATGGCGTCGGCAAGGTCACTGCCCGCCGACTGACGGAGCAAGGAATCGAAACCGTCGGCCAGCTCGCGGAACTCCCCCGCGAACACCTCAGACGTTTGTTTGGGAAACTTGTGCGAGCTTTCGCGCGGCATCGACGACGAACCGGTCATCGCTGAGGCAGAGGCAAAGTCAATTAGTCAGGAAACCACGTTCGACGTCGATATAGATGATAATGAGGAACTCCGCAGGACACTCGCGCGGCTTTCAGACCGCGTCGGCGCAAGACTTCGCGAGGATAAACTGGTCAGCAGAACAATCGGCATAAAGGTCCGGCTGGCCGACTTCACGACCATGCACCGCGAGCGGACATTGCTCGATCCCGTTAACGCGGACGACCAGATTTTCTCGGTCGCGTGGAACCTGTTTCAGGCTGTTCCTTTGAAAGGGCAAAAAGTCAGACTGCTCGGCGTCGCCGCTTCGGGCTTGGAACATCCTACCGGACAGTTAGGCCTTTTCCCGGAACAGGGCGAGCGGAATTGTAAAGCGATGAAGACTGTTGATAACATCAGAAGAAAATTCGGCGATGCCGTAATCGGGCGCGCTTCGGGCCTGCGGCCCTCCTATCAAAAGGCGAAAGGCGAAAGGGCAAATCCCGCGGAGCGCGGGAGTTCGGAAGCCTCAGGGCGCAAAGCGAAAGGGAACGATAGGGACGAAAGAGCCGAAACGCAACACGAAAGAGGCAAGAAGACAAAGGAGAGGCGGGATTCCTCAGTTCACTCCTCTCCTAAAGAAACACCTCCCTAACCCACCTACGAAATGTGGGCAGGGATTTTTCCAAGCTACTGGAAGGAAGAAAAGGAGCACAGCGGCAAATGAATGACGAGACCATTGATAGATTGATAAGCGATATTCAGCAATACTTGAAGACGGAGGAGCAAAAAAAGAAGAAGAGGAAATTGGTTCTTCTCGCGGCCGACAGGAACGAACCCGTTCGCAAAATCCGGCGCCAGCCGATGGTCGTCGGGCTGGTCACGCTTCTCTCAGCGTGCGCGGTGGGCTCGATAACAGTTGCTATGATATTGCTGGCGGCGCTCGGCGGACCGGCCAGCGACCCCGTGAGGCCGATATGGCTTCTCGGGCTCGCCGGTTGCGGAATTTTCGCGACAGCCATGCTCATTTCTGTTTGGAAACGGCTTAACATTCTGAAGAACATCGAGGAGAACACACGGCTCATCCTTGTCGCCCGGCGCAAGACCAACGTTATCTTGGAGCGCTTTATTGAAAGCATGACGTGATCGCGCCGCGCCTATCCCCTGATCCATTTCACGATGGCAATAACAACTATGAACGGAATCAGCGCCGCAATCCACATTTTGTGATCCCACGCCCACGGCACAAACGTGTGAACTAGAAAGCCTGACACGGCGCCCACAACATCCCCAAAGATATTCTCAATAGCGCCCACTCTTCCTCCTTAGGATAAAAACCCCTCTTCACCGCAAAGGCGCAAAGATTCGCAAAGTGGCACAAAGAATAACAAACCCAGTAAGATTTGGCAGTCCAAAACAAAGAAGCCTCAACCACTCTTTTCTTCTTAAACCCCGTGCGATTCCCTGTGGTCAAACATCAAATTCCTTCTTCTTTTTCATCCGTGCGATTCGTTCGCCGTGTTCGTGATCCCAATCCTCTTCTTTTCAGAATCAGCGAGAATCTGCGAAATCTGCGGATTCCAGACTTCTTCTGGATACAATCTTTAGATTCCCAGGATTCGTTTCGCGTTTCCGCCCAATATCTTCTCTTTTTCCGAAGGCGTCAGCGGAAGCTTTAGAAATCTCACAAGACTTGCCGCCGGACTGAACCACGGATAGTCCGAGCCGAACATGACGCGGTCGGTTCCCAGTTTGCGAATGAGCTCAACAGCCTCGTTATCGGACAGTTGCTCCAGATGCTCGACGCCTGATATCACAGCGGATGTGTCGAAATACGCATTCGGATATTTCTTCGCCAGGGAGAGCGAGTCCTCCCAGAAGCCGTGACCCAAGTGCGCGATCACAAGTTTAAGCTTTGGGAAACTCTCGAGAACCGGTTCGAAATTCGCGGGCTTCGTGTAAGAGGCGCCCCCTTCGTAGTCGGTCATCATAAATACGCCGCCGTGCGAGATTATCGGCAAGCCCAACTGCTGCGCCTTGGCATAAACAGGCCACAGGCGCTCATCACGAGGGAAATAATGTCCCTCGGCCGGGTGCAGCTTGATCCCTTTTGCGCCCTCCTTCGCGCATGCCTCGACCTCGGCCGGCATCTCATCCGCCCCCATCAGCGGATCAACCGAAGGAAACGCAACGAGTTCGGCGTGCTCTTTCGCGAGGTCGCAAGTCCAGCGGTTACGTCTCTTCACGCGCTCGGACATCGTGCGGATTATCTCCGGATGCTCGCCCTTACGCTCATCCTCCGGCAGTTTCTCGACTGCCGCCTTATACATTTCGCGCATCGGCGTCATATTCACCTGGACCGCCTTCGCGATGTCCGCCTCGCGTAGGATGCCTAGCAACTCCTCCGGCGTCCCGTTGCATCCCGCCTGCCCCGCGCCACCCATCGCCTGAATCCCGATCTCCGGCGTTTTGTACGTGTGCACATGAGCGTCAACCACAAAGTAATCTGCCATCTTGGAGTCCTTTCCTTGCTGTCATTCCCACGCAAGCACGTCATTCTAACCCCGCGCCTTGCGCGGTGCGACAGCATTATATCATCATGCCCCATGCCCGCAAAATAAAAAGGAAGTGTCTCAGACAGATGAAAGACGCGGGGACTGCAAATTCGCCGACCCTCACGAACCGTGATCCCCGCAAGAACGTTTGACAAGGACAAGCGATACCTAATATCATATTTGTAAACACTGGAGTTGTCGCCGGATCAGGGGGTTGAGATTGTCCGACACCCGTACAACCAGCGGCTTTTGGACCGCACGAGTTGGGCCTTAAGGTCGTGCATCACGGCGACGGCAACCTCTGGCCGATTCTCGACTCGATGCTTGATATGGGTTATGACGGGCTTAACCCGCTGCAGCCACAGGGCGGCATGGACCTGAAGAAAGTGAAAGATTACTGCGGCAGCAGGATATGTCTTTTGGGAAACATCGACTGCGGCGACCTGCTCTGCTTCGGAACGGCGGAAGAAGTGGAAGCTGCTGTAAGCAAAGCAATCGAAGATGCGGCGCCCGGCGGCGGCTATATTCTGTGCGATTCAAACACGATCCATCCGGGTGTCAAACCCGAAAACTTCATCGCGATGGTGAGAGCCGCAAAGGAGTACGGCAAGTATTAGCGACAACTGGGATTCGCATGGAGAAAATCGACCGATATAACGCGAAGTCTTATCCGGCTCTAAGGCTGTATCAAGATGACTTGGAGGCGATTGTCGCCCTCTTCGAGCGGAAAGAGCCGGACAGGTTTGCGATTGCGCGCGAGGGGCGCAGGTACCTGAATTTGCAGGAACTGCTTGATGACAAGAAGAACAGCGTGTTGAATGAGTTAACGTTTGAATTCCTCAAGGACGAACCGAGTTCGAGATGGCCGACGACAATCGCGCTCGATGTTACGAGACAATGCGGAACGTCGATACATGCCTCCGTGGATACCGATCTCGTGCGTGCCATTGTCTCCGAGCTCGAGGAACTGATCAAGCCGCGAGAGCGGTTTAGCTTCGGCCGCCTGCAGCGCATACCTTCTCGCTGGGCGTTCGTTTTCGTTTTGCTGGTCTCGTTTTGCGCGTTGTTCATTCTGAGAGATATGTTTTCGCTTTCCACTGCCGGCAATATTGCAGCCTTCCTTGTTTGCTGGAATCTCCTTTGGCTCTCATACAAAAAGTTCAGCGCCTTCAACCTGAGGTCGTTGATTTTCCTGGGCGAGACCAAGAGACACGAAGGGTTTGGGGCCGAAGCCAATGGTCGCCGCATCCTTATCGCCACCGGCATTGCCGTCGGAGCGCTTCTTGGGATTATCGGGACGATCCTCGCCTTGTGGTTTCTCGGGAGGTTCGGTCCGCCAAAGCCATAACGTCTGCGCTCGCGGGTTAGCCTACTCATGACGAAGCGCGTCAATGGGGTCAAGGCGGGCGGCCTTTCGAGCGGGAAAATAGCCGAAGACCACTCCTACGGTCCCTGAAAAGACGACGGCGAGGGCGACAATTCCCGAGTTGAAGACAAAGGGGACATTAAGGAGCTGGGCGCCGGCGGCCGCTGCCGCGAGTCCGAGAACGATTCCCATAAGCCCACCGAAAGAGGACAAGACCACGGCTTCCACCAGAAACTGTATCATCACGTCACGCTCGAGGGCGCCTATGGCAAGCCGGGTGCCGATCTCTCTCGTGCGCTCGGTAACGGACACGAGCATGATATTCATGATTCCGATTCCGCCGACCAACAAGCTTACTGCCGCCACGGCGCCAACCAGGCCCGTGAGCAGGCGCGTTGTTGTCGTCATCGTGCTGACAAGGTCTTCCATATTGAGCACGTGAAAATCGTCCTCTTCATCGGGAGAAATGCGTCGACGCTCGCGCATCAGCCGCTCTATATCCCGTTCGAGCTTTTCAGTGGAGACATCGTCGCGCGCCGAGATTTGGATGGCGTCAACGTCTTGATTGCCGGCAATGCGTCGTTGAAAAGCACGCAGGGGAATAAGAACGAAGTCATCCTGGTCCATGCCAAAGCCGGATTGCCCCTTTGCCTCGAATACGCCTATTACCCTGCACGAGAGCTTCTCCAGGCGCAAAGAGGAACCCAGTGGATTTTGACCGCCGAAGAGTTTTCCCCGAACCGTGCTCCCGATAATGCAGACGGATGCGCCGCCGCGCAGTTCGGCCTCGGTGAACGTGCGGCCCAATTCCAGCGACCGATTCTGCACGATGAGGTACGAGTTATCGCTGCCGGTGACGGCGGTTGACCAGTTGTCGTTTCCGAAAATGGCCTGCGCGGCTTTGGACGCGACAGGGGCCACGACGGAAACCCCGGGAATTTCCTCGCCGATGGCTGCCACATCTTCCTGGTCAAAGGGCTTTCCCGTTGTTCTTGTCCCGCCCGGGCCACGGAATCCTTGTCCGGGTCGCACCTGGAGCAGGTTTGTGCCAAGGCTTGAGATTTCCGCCGTCACCTGAGCGGTCACCCCATCTCCCAAGGTCACCATGGTGATGACGGCGGAGACCCCGATGACGATTCCGAGGACAGTGAGTGAGGAACGGAGCACATTGCGGCGGATTTCGCGCGAGGCCAGTAGAATCATGTCCCAAAACATTATGTGGTCACTCCCAAGAAAGATGCGAAAGGCGAAGGGCGAAAGGCGAAAGCGGAAAAGCCAAGCAAGAGAAATTGCTTCACTCCGCTCGCAATGACAAGATGTGCGCTCCCTTTCTTTCGTAGTCAACCCTGTGCAAAGGGGTCATGCCATCACACAGTTTTGTTCGTTGTTCTCAATGGCGCCGTCCAGAAAGCGGACGATACGTTGTGCGTAAGCGGCCATAGCGGGATCGTGCGTCACCATCACGACGGTGATGCCGCGTTCGCGGTTAAGGCGGGTGAGCAAATCCATGACTTCACGACTCCGGGCGGAGTCAAGATTTCCCGTCGGCTCGTCGGCCAGCAGCACCGCGGGGCTTGTAACTATTGCGCGGGCGATCGCCACCCGTTGTTGCTGTCCTCCCGAGAGTTCGCCGGGCGTATGTTTTTCCCATCCTTTTAGACCGACGGTCTCGAGAGCTTCGAGGGCGCGCTTATGTCGTTCAGCCGGGTGCGCGCCGCGATACACAAGAGGCATCTCCACGTTCTCGAGCGCGCGCGTCCGGCTCAGAAGGTTGTATCCCTGAAAGATGAACCCGAGATAGTTGCGGCGGAGTAGCGCGCGCTGGTCACGGGACAGTGCGCCGACGTCAATGCCTTTGAACAGGTAGGCGCCGGAGGTCGGTGTATCGAGGCATCCGAGGATGTTCATGCATGTGGATTTTCCCGAGCCGCTCGGGCCCATCACGGCGATAAATTCGCCGTCATGAATCCGAAGGTCAATGCCGCGAAGCGCCTTCATGGCCGCCTGACCGACGCCGTAGACTTTGGTTACGCCTTCGAGTTCGATGAGGGGTAAATCCCCCCTTGCCCCCCTTTGCGAAAGGGGGGAAACGGCGGCCCGTTCATGGGGAATCTGTTCTGCAGCCTCTCTTCCCCCTTTTTGCAAAGGGGGGTTAGGGGGGATTTCGGGTTGACCATGTCGTTGGTTTAACGGCATCGTCTATGCATTCTCCGAAATTGCCTCGCTCCGGCCGGGTGCTCGCGCAAAACAGACCTCAGCACCTGCGGGCCCTTCGCTCGCAATGATGTTGTCTTGTTTGGTCGTCATATGATTGTGTCTTCGCATCATTTATTAGATTCTGTCATGCTGACCAGGAGCGGCGTTCCGGGCGCGACATCGCCGGTCAAAACCTCGGTCATCTGCCCGTCTGTCGAGCCAAGGGTGACTGGGATGGAAGCCGGGATACCGTCCTTTAGGGTCCACACCACTTTTTGGCCATTAGCGTCTGTCGAATCCTTCTCTTCTTGTTTCGAGGCGCGCCTTGGCGGACGCGGAAGAAGCTTGCTGGTGATACTGCCGCCTTGAGACGAAGGCTGACTTTCTTGCACAGGAAGAGAAAACCGGAGCGCGGCATTGGGCACAAGGACAGCATCTTCGACTTTCTTGACGGTGATATCCGCAGTCGCGGTCATTCCGGGTCGCAACAAGAGGTCGGAATTATTGACATTCAAGACCGTCTCATAAGTCACAACGCCATTCACAGTTTGCGAGCCATACCGTACTTGTCCGACTGTGGCCCGGAAGATCATGTCCGGATAAGCATCGACTGTGAAGGTGGCGTCCTGCCGCTCTTTCACTTGGCCCACGTCGGCTTCGTCCACGTCGACATGGAGTTCCATTTGTGTGAGGTCCTCGGCAAGAGTGAATAAAGTCGGCGCTTGAAGCGAGGCCGCAACCGTCTGGCCGGGCTCCACCTCGCGCGTGAGCACAATGCCATTGATCGGAGAACGGATGACGGCTTTTGCCAAATCCGTCTTATTTGCGTCGAGGGTGGCCTGTGCCTCGGAAACCTGGGCATTCGCGCTGGCTTCAGCGGCTTGCGCTCGATCAGACGCGGCTGCCGCCGCATCCATGTCTTGCTGCGACGGAGCTTTCTTGTTGGTTTTCTCCCAAACTTGTTTCAGGCGTTCCAACTCGCTCCGGGTTTCCAGAACATTGGCCCTGGCCTCCAGGACTTTTGCCTGGGCCGATTCAAGCGCAGCTTGCGATTTGACGACTTGAGCCTCGAGTTTTTCCGTGTCCAGCCTGGCCAGAACCTGGCCAACTTTCACACTTTGGTTGTAATCAGCCTCAACGGTTTCAATGATGCCGGACAGTTCGCTGCCTACTGCAACCTGATTTACCGGCTCCAGTGTGCCCGTCGCAGAAACCGAAACACTCAGGCCGCCTCGCCGCGCCTCCTGTGTTTCATATTTCGGAGCGTTGGCATTCGCGGTTGACTTCCACCAGACTACCGCAGCAAGCGCCACGGTTACCGCCGACACAATTGGTACGAGCAACCGCCTCAGTCGTCGAATGTGTTTGGACGAGTGTTCTATGCCCAAGGTTTGGGCGATATCGGAATCAGGTTGTGATTTCAAAGTATAGACCTCCTAAGGAAACTGGCCGCTTCGTGTCCCCGCTTCTTCACTAACTTTGCGCAGCGGACGCCGATGGTGTCCATCCGCCGCCGAGCGCTTTGTAAAGTCGGATGAGGTCGGACGTAACCTCGCCTTCGCTCGTTGACAACTGATCCTGAAACGACAGCAGCGATCGTTGAGCGTCCAGAACAGTCGCGAAATCGACAAGGCCCGACGCGTACTGGATTTCAGCAAGCTCGGCAGCCCGCTGCGCGGCTTGTGAGGCTTCGGCAAGGGATTGCCTGCGAACCTGCTCATCTGCGTAAGCGACGAGCGCATTTTCGACTTCCTCAAGCGCCGTGAGGACCGCAGCTTCATACTGAATCAAAGCCTGTTCCTGAAGGGCGTTTTGGACCTCGATATTCTGTCGAATCCTGCCGGCGTTGAAAATCGGCAGGGTGACACCGGGTCCGATTCTCCACGTTCGGCTGCCGGCCAGAAACAAGTTGTCGAGAGAAAACGCCTCGAGTCCTATCGAGCCGGACAGTGTGAATTTGGGATATAAGTCAGCAGTTGCCACGCCGACGCGTGCCGTCTGCGCCGCCAGTTGGCGCTCGGCGCGCCGGACATCGGGTCTTTGCCGCAGGACATCCGCAGGCATACCGACAGCGACTTCGAGCGGTGTTACCGGAATGGGTTCTTGCTTTGACAGTTCATTGTCCAACGCGCCCGGATTCTCTCCGAGGAGTACGGCGAGCCTGTTCTTGGCCTGTTCAAGGCCGGTCTTTAACGTCGGAATTTGAGCGCGAGTGTTTTCGAGATTGGACTTTGCCTGGTCGACGTCGAGCTGACTTGTCAGACCAGCCTCGAAACGGGCCGAAGTAAGCTCGTAAGTTTCGTGCTGAGTTTTGAGGTTCGCCTCCGCAATGGAGAGCCTGCCCTGAAAAGTGCGAACATCAATGTAGTTTAGGGCTACTTCGGAAAGCAGGGTCACGAGCACGTCGCGAAGGTCTTCTTGGCTGGCGTCCAGGTCAGCGTCGGCGGCCTCGACAGACCGCCGGATACTGCCAAAGACATCGAGCTCCCAGTTGGCGTCAAAACCGACGGAGTAAGAGTCTCTCACATCGCCACCGCCGCCGGTATCTTCGCTGCCGCGGCTCCAATTCCTTGAGCCGGAAGAGTCGACAGTCGGAAAAAGGCCTGCCCTGCTGATGTTGCGGCGCGCGCGGGCCTCACGAATGCGGGCTGTGGCTTCGCGCAGGTCGAGGTTGCGTTCGATTGCGTGCTCGACAAAGGATGTCAACATTGGGTCGTTGAGTATTTTCCACCAACCGGCGAGGGCCGGGCTGCCTGCGTGGCTGGAGGACAAACCTGCCTCCAAGTGAACGCTCCATAGCGCAGGCGCCGATGTCGAGGGAGGAACATAGTCAGGTCCGACGCTCGCGCATCCGGCCAGCAACAAAAAAACTCCAAATACAACTGAAACAACAATCTTATGGTTCATGGTCTACGGTTCATGGTTTAGAGTTTAGGGTTTAGGGTTGAACTCCAAAAATGGTCGAAAGTCGAAGGTAGAAGGTGAAAAGTCAGAAACTGGATTGGCGACTTTCTTCCGCTATTAGCTGCGCCGCCGGCGCCGTTATGCGCGCCGGTTTGCGGCATTACTCCGTTTTTTAGACTCTGCATGCATCCTGAAGGTTAAAACAAAGCTCATCATTTTACGTTCCTCCGCTTTTCGGCAGCCTTTCGCATCTGTCGTATGCCTGCCAGAGAGAAATCCGTGATATGGCGAGCCAAACGCTCGATTTCATCAGTCGTCGCGACTCCCTTTTTAAGCATGGGCGGCGCTTGAGGACTATGAAGCATGGCCTGGGACATTATTTGGCCCATGACGCTTGCGTCGCAAAGTTCTATTGTCGCGACATCAGCCGCGGGCCCAAGAAGGTCCTGGATGATAGAGGACAAGATGGTGCGAGTTTTCGCAATTTCTTCGTGGATTATCGAAAGGCCGACCGGTCTTGGGGCGGTTCTTTCGCGGGCAAGCAGGATGCCCTGCCACGCTGGCCTTGCGGGATCGAGGAATCGATAGAGGAGGTTTCGAACCATGGCGCGCAGGCGAGACTCTGCCGATGGAGCCTTGTCGAAATCCTTGTCGACCGGAAAGTCGTCTCTCATGCGTTCCAGTATATGGAGAATGACGTCTTCGTAGAGGTGTTCCTTATCCCTGAAATGGTAGTTGACAGACGCCAGATTGGCGCCGGCGCGTTCGCTGATGTCTCTCACCGTTGTTTCCTTGAACCCTTTTTCCGCGAAGAGTTCTCCCGCCGCCTCGATGAGACGTTTACGCGTGGATTTCCGGGTTGTGTCTTTTGTCATCTTGCTCCTCTCGCTGACCAAAGCGGATATTCATACAACAGTTCTAAACATAGTTATAAAACATTTGTTTGAATTTGTCAAGTCCATAGGGGTGGCTGACACCGCCGGGGGAAATGGGGAAACGGCGAAAAGGGAAGCCGCGCAAGGGGCGCAGTTCGTGGTTCAGCGTTTATGGTTCATGGTCAAAGAGAGGCAAAAGAGGAAGGACAAGGCCAGAGGGGACGCCTCGGGCATGCGGCCCTTTGCTGTAGAAGAAGGCGTTTTGGACAGAAGTGATCCGAGGTCAGAGTTTTCGCGCCAGCAGGTTGCCTTCGCGGACGGCTTTTTTGTTGAGTTCGAGGAGCGATTCGCGGCGCGTTCCCTGGAACCGTTTTGTAACGGCGCGTTCGAGCATGCCAACGGGGACGGACTCGGCTTTGCCGGCGTAGGCGCCGAGCAGCACCATGTTGGCGACCTGAAGGTCGCCGAGCTCGATGGCCTTCTCTGAGGCCGGCACATGAAAGACCTCGATGTCGTTCCGTTCGCCTTTGGCGGAGATGGCGGAATCGTCGCAAAAGATGATGCCGCCGGGTTTGAGGCGCATCTCGAAGGTGGTAAATGAGGCGGGGTCCATCACGACCGCGTGAGCCGGGTTGAAGATAAGCGGGCTTGCTATCGGGTTATCCGAGAAAATAACGGTGCATTCGCATTCGCCTCCGCGCATGGCGGGCGAGTAGTTGGGGAAATAGGAGACGTGTTTGAAAAGTTGCATTCCGGCTTCGGCGAGAATCTGGCCGAGGGTGAGCACTCCCTTGCCGCCGAGTCCGGAGAAAGTGACTTCGAAGTATTTGGGTTGCATTATCGATTCTCCTCAGAATCAGTTTGCGGTTTACGGATTTACGGTTCATGGTTCAGGGTTAACGGACACGACAATGAGGAATGATGACCCCACGACGTCACACTCCTTTTTCGCCTTATTCAGCATTCATCATTCATCACTCATCATTGATTCTTGCTTCCCCTTTTACCCCGCTCAGAATTATGGTTCGCAATTCTGAGCTTCAGTCATATATCGAGTCAATATTCTTGAACTCCCCGAGCGGGAACTCTTTGAGCATGTGCTCCTGAATATATGCCACCGAATCGACGGGCGACATGCCCCAGACCGATGGGCATGCGGAAACGAACTCGACGAAACTGTAGCCCGCGCCGCTCATCTGTTTCTGGAACGCTGTGGTCAGGAGGCGCTTCGCCTTCTTGAAATTCGCGGGGGTATGCACACTTACACGCGCCGAGTAAGCCACCGCCTTGTGGTACGCCGCCAACTCCGCGCCGTGGAACGGGAACCCGTCTTCGGGCCGGCGACCCTGCTGAGTGGTGGTCGTCTTCATGCCCGTGAGCGTCGTAGGCGCAAGCTGACCGCCCGTCTGGCCATAGCCGGCATTGTTGAGGAATATGGTGGTCAGGTTCTCATTTCTCAGGACTGCGCTGAGGAAGCATCCGAGACCGATTGCGCCGAGGTCACCGTCGCCTTGCAGGGTGAACACGAGCGCGTCGGGATGAATCCGTTTGGCGGCGGTCGCCATGGCGGGGGCGCGCCCGTGGGGGCACGAAGCCCAGTCGATGCCTATCGAGATAGGCGCGCCGCCGAAGCTACACCCCACACCGGCGAAGCCGATCGCCCTGCCTCCGAGTTTCATTTCTTCGAGAACCTCGCAGATGACGCGGGTGATGATGCCGTAGTGGCATCCGGGGCAATACAGGCTCGGGAAACCGGTCCGAAGCTCGGGCTTCCCGCAGACCAAGACTTTCTTCTGTTCATTTGGGCTCATTTGTCTTCCCTCGGGAATTTTGGATTTTAGATTTTAGATTTTGGATTAAGGACGGCTATTAACCGCCGATGAACCCGGCGCGGCCAAGGTCGCAACCAAAATTAGCGCAAAAATCCCCCCTACCCCCCCTTTTGTAAAGGGGGGAAATAAGTAGCCGTCTGCCGCGAAGGCCCATGAGAAAAATCACGACAAGAATTCAAGATTTCGAGCTTTAGCAGTACGGCGCGGCATAGCTGTCGGGTTTCCGTTTCTCCTTTTCCCCTTTTCGCCATTTCGCCCCGTTCCTTCCGTCCTTTGCGCCTTTGCGGTGAAAGGGACCTATAGCAGCCGCCTGATTTCCTCGAACACGCGTTCGGGGAAGATGAGGCCGTTCGGCTGGTCGCTATTGCGCGCCCAGAGGCCGAGATAGTGTACGGGCACTTGCGCCCTAACCGCCAGGTCCACGTCTTCCTTCATCTGGCCGTTGCTGTCTTCGACGCAGAGCACCTGTTTAGCCTTGAGGGCGGCCTCGCGGAGCGCCTGCTCGGGGTACGGCCACAGAGTGATGGGCCGGAAGAGGCCGACTTTCATCCCTTCGGCTCGCGCCATCTCTATCGCCTTGGCGCAGGTACGGGCCGTCGAGCCGTAGGACACCAGGAGCAATTCGGCGTCGTCGGTGTTGGTGGCTTCGTAGCGGATTTCGTTCTCTTCTATCCGCTTGAACTTCTTAAGAAGCGCCTCGTGCCATGATATCACACCGCCGTAGTTGAGGAACCCGACGGTGTGCATGTAGCGCAGGCCATCTTTCTTGTCGGTACCCTTGAGGGCCCAGAACTTGTCGGGCAACTCCTCGTCGAACTTGATCTCTTTAAGCTCGACCGCCTCGGCCATCTGGCCGAGAACATAGTCAGACAGAACAAAGCAGAGTATGCGGTACTTGTCAGCTAAGTGGAACGCAAGGTGCATGAGTTCGTAAACTTCTTGCGCCGACCATGGAGCAAGCACGATGCAGCGATATCCGCCCTGGCCGCCGCCCTTGACCACCATTCTGTAATCGGTCTGACCGGCCTGGCCGCCGGTTCCGATGCCGGGGCTCATCCGGGCCACGTTCACCACCACACAGGGGGCTTCGATTTCCGCCGTATAGGAGATACCCTCTTGCATGAGAGCCAGACCGGGGCTCGAGGTGGACGTCATGACGCGAGCGCCGGCGAGCGCGCCTCCGTAAACCATATAGATTGAGGAGACTTCGCTCTCGGACTGGACGAACACGCCCCCTACCTTTGGCATTTCGCGCGACATGAACTCGGGTATATCGTTCTGCGGGGTAATCGGGTAACCGAAGAAATATCTACAGCCTGCAGCGATGGCGCCGCGCGCAACCGCTTCGTTGCCGGTCATGAACATTCTATCCGCCATATCGGTCGTCTCCTAAGAAACTGGTTCCTAGTTCCGAGTTCCTGGTTCCTGGTTGAAAGCAACAAAAGAAGCAGAGAGATTCTTCGCTTCGCTCAGAATGACGTTACTGAACATACTGTTTCTTCCACAATTAACCCCGCGCAGTGGGATAAAGCGCTCCCATGAAACCAATTCCTGGTTCTTAGTGCCCGGTTCCTGGTTAAATCGCGAGAAAGCTAACATCCTACTCCTTTCCCGTGAAAAGGGAATTCGTTCTCTTCTTCTTTAATCCCCCCTTTACAAAAGGGGGGTTAGGGGGATTTTTCCGCTATACCTGCTTGAATATGTTCCTTTCATAATTAGCCTGCCGCGAGCGCAGGGGACAGCTCGCAGCGATCGCAGCGACAACGAGACCTCACTCATTTTCCTCGACGAACTTATAGATTTCGATTGCGAAATCAGGGCACATGTTGCCGCATGTTCCGCACGCGGAGCATTCCTCGGGGTTGATGAACTCGGGAATAAGGGCGCCGGAACGCGTGAATCTGTCCTTTGATATCTGGATGCATCCTTTCGGGCAATACTCGACGCATAGGGCGCAGCCCTTGCAGGTAAACTCGTCGATTATTATTTCACCTTTCACCTTAATACTCTCCATTTCTCTCACCAAGAGTTGCACCAAAAAAACCCGCTTCCACCGTAAAAGCCAAAGGACGCCTCGTCCTCGGTCATGCCCGGTAGACTTTCTTTGCGGACTTTGCGCCTTTGCGGTGAAACCTCCCCTTAGAAGTTCACACAGAATTCGGGAACCTCGCCGCGGGTGACTCTTCTGATAGCTTTGGCGACCTGAATGAAATTCCGCGATCTCGACTCGTGGGTGGAAGTCGCCACGTGAGGAGTGAGGACGACGTTGTCGAGTGTGAGAAGCTCGTCGTCAAGGCCGATGGGTTCCTCCCAAAAGACATCAAGCCCGGCGCCCGCAATCTTCCGCTCTTTCAACGCGCGCAGGAAACCCTCTTTGTCCACAAGCCCGGCGCGCGCGATATTGATGAAATACGCTGTTTCCTTCATCTTGCAGAACTGCTCGTATGCGATCATCGAGCGCGTCTCTTCGTTCAGCGGGCAATGGAGTGATACGAAATCACTCTCGGTCAGTATCTTATCCAGTTGGTCGATGCCGGCGAGAAAATCCACGTCGGGGCTATGGATTTTATCGTGGTACTTATCGACGGCGAGGATTTTCATGTCGAAGCTGCGCGCGCGCTTTGCGGTTTCCTTGCCGCTGTGCCCGAGACCTACCAGCCCGAGCGTTTTTCCATCCAACTCCGCGCCGAGAGGCAGGAAAAAGACGCCTTTACGCAGGTTCGCCTGCGCTTCGTTGAGTTTTCGCGAGAGCAGCATCATGAGCGTAATTGTCAGCTCGCCCATCGATGCGGCGCTGCCATACGGGACGTTCGCCACGTAGACTCCGCGCTTTGTGGCCGCCTCGATGTCTACACCATCGAGGCCGAGGCCCGCCTGGACTATCAATTTCAGCTTGGGCGCGGCATTGATGACATCGGCGTCTATCCGGCTCACGGCCGGTATTATAACTTCAACATCCGAAACCTGTTCCGATAACGGTATCACGTCATCCATCGAGGCCAATTCGATCGGGAAATCGCCTAACTCCTCGAAAAACGCAAGGAGCGGATTACCCCCGCCGCTGGTTGATGCGACTTTGGGAGAAACGGCAATAAAGACCTTCATCTTTTGGAACCTCCTAAGAAAGATGGTTCCGGGTCTCGGGTTCCGAGTTCCGGGTTAGCGTTTCAGGTTTCACGTTACCGTGCCAAATATGCTTCGTTGCGGCATGTCGCAGAGGGCGGAACACATTATACCAATCGCCCATTTATTTTTCAATCAGTGTCGTCCGGGCCCCCGAATGCCGGCAGCGAGGACAAATCAGGCTCGAATTTGCGGGTTCAGGCAGAGGGTGTTTTTGATTAAATACCACGTATTTTTTATATTACTTTGTTTATACTATTGACAATTTATGATCCTAATAATAAAATATACGGTAAGAGTCTATATTTGCAGAAAACTTTAGTATCCTTCTTTTTCCACCGCAGAGGCGAATGTTTCCGTTTCGCTCGGACTAAAGCCTCCAAATGCGCGCGAGGTTTAGAAGGGCAACACGCATGAGCGGCGCCTCGCGCAACACCCCGAGGCGGAAGAAGATGACTCTACTTCACCGATCGACGGCTCGTGATTCAGGAGAGGATGACAATGTCGCTTCGTGTCAAATATGAAATTTGCAAAAGTAAATTTCTGCTTTGGAAAGGGCGTACGCGCTTCGGGTTGAAGATACCGCTGGTATGCGCCATTCCCTGCCTTGTCATTGGAGCGGCCATCTACTTCCGCGGATGCAGTAGTTGAGCTTTGGCGTCCGCACCCGAAACTGCAAGGTAAATAACCACAGGGGGTTGTGTATGAGTTCGTTCGTCTTCTCGCATCTTGCTAAGGCAGGGAGACGGCGTCGAGCGGGTTTTCTTATTCTTTCGCTGGCCTGGGGGATTTTAGCGTGGCATGCCGGAAGCTTGCAGGCAAGCGAGCTGTCGCCGGCGCGGAAGCCTTTGGAGAGCGACTCGCGTCTCAGCATCGTGTTCGTCATTGACGTTTCAACAAGCATGTACGACATCATCGACGACCTGCGGACTGCGTTGGGCAACTACGTGCAGGAATCCGTGCCGGGGCAGTCTGTCGCCGTGGTGACATTCGGCACAAATACCAGATTGCTATACAGGACGACGATACGCGGCGGCGCGGATGTGAGCAAAATGTTAGATTTTTGCGAGAACTTATCATGCCCGGACGAGTATACGTATATTACATCTGGGCTCAATGCCGGGGTGTCAGAGTTGTACCGATTCTATAGTGAGAATCCCTCGGGCGACCACGTGCTCGTGCTCATGAGCGATGGGAAGAATCATCCCCCGCCGTTTGTGGACGAACAGTCCGTGGTCACATACGAGGATATCCGGGAGAAATTCTTTAAGGAATTCAAGCCGGGCAAGGATTGGTTCATTAACTATGTGGCCTTGAAGGGCGTCCCGGATGTAGGCCTCGCGGATTTTGTCAAGGAATGCCGGGGGACAACAGTGGAGGTTCATGCGGAGAAGCGGTTGAAGTGGAAAAACTGGGCCGGGGGAGAATCCGGCGCCGAGGGAGGGCCTTCTGCACTCGGCGCTGTTATATCTGAAGCGAGAATATTTCCGGGACACGGTGTTCAGGTGGATGAAAATAACACAATTGTCCTCGGGAATGCTTCTTTGCCTGTAAAAGTGAATATCGCTCTGTTCGTTCAGCTTATCAAAGGGAGACCGAGCGGCCAAACCATTTCGATCAAACCGTCGCTTCCCGAGGCGACCGCCGGCACGCGCCTTCTGGCTGAAATAAAGCCGCCCCAAGTCGTTTGTACGTCGAACGCAACAAAGACCGAAGTCACGCTTACGATAGACGGGGAATGGGAAAGAGAAATTATCGGGGCATTGCAGTTCGAGCCGGTGGGAGAAGCGATATTTATTGTGCACCCCTCCCAGCTCCAATTCAAGTTCGAGAAGCCGCCGAAGGTCTTGATAGGCCGATACAATCCTGCGCTGAAGGATTCCGCATGGGACCCTATAGACTGGCTTCCTCTGGGGCCACTCGAGCCGGGGAAGAAGATAGAGGAATCGCTGGCTCTGAGGCTAGAGGGCTCGGTGGCGTCGGATGGCGTCGAGATTGAAACTTTGCCGGACATAAAGCTCCCCGATGGTATAACATGCACTTCGACGGCAAAAATGAAGTTGGGCATGCTCGGCGGGAAAGAAGCGCAGATATCGGTGGCGGTCGAGGCTCAAGAGGGCGCGGAAATCCCCGCCGGGCGGAAAATGGACGGCAACCTCGTTCTGAAGAGCAAGTCTGGGCTATCGTTCTCACCGAACCCTATTCCCTTGAGGGTATTCTCCGAAGCGGCAGCAAAGAATGGCACATGGAGGTCGCGGGCAACATCGTACTATCGGGAACTCCGTCCGCTGCAGTGGATGGCGGAGAACTGGAAAGAAATCAGTCTCGCGGCGGGCGGAATCGTTCTGGCGGCCGCGTTGGTGGTGGCGCTTGGATATCTGAGATGGAAGGCTTATATGAGGAAGTTCGTCCCGGTGGAGGGATGGCTTATTGTGCTCGACAAGGCGAAGGAGACGAGCGTCGATAACGTAGACTTGAAAGAACTGAGCGAGAAACTCAAGAAGGCCAATTTAGCGATCGGCCGCGACGGCGGCTGTGAAATCCCTATCTCCCACGATTCAGTGGAAAAGCGGCATGCCGAAATCCGGTCGGGCCGGGAGGGCACACCGACGCCAGTTTATATTAAACCTGTGGGACTGAGCGACGTGAAAGTCAACAACTTTTCGATTGACGAAGAAGTAAAGCTCAATGACCGCGACATGATCCGCATCGGCGCGTTTGAGTTTGTCTATTCCAATTCACACTTGAAGCAGGTGGTCGTACATTACAAGGACGGCGAGGTAAAATATGGCGTGCCTCTCACGTGGAACATCGAAGAGGACGGATTCTTGCTTCGGCCCGAGAAAGAAGCGGCAGGCGACCTGCAACTTTTTATTCCTTTCAAGGATTTGAAGGCCGTATTTTTCGTAAAACATTTCGACAAAGAGATTGCGCGGAAAATGAAACTTTCGAGCATTTACGCGAAGCGCGACCATATCAGGGTTGATTTCCTCGACGGCGAAAGATTCGAGGGTTATACCATGCAGGACTATAACGAACAGTCCCCGCGCTTTTTCGTGGCGCCCAAGGTGGAGCCGGGGAAGGAGGAAAACACTATTTGCGCTCTCGTGGAGAGGCAATTTGCTAAAAAGATCGAGGTGCTTGGCAAACAAACGGCGAACGCTTCGCCAACGTAATGACGGGCGATCCCTTCCCTATTCGAGATGCTGAAGCAGGTCAGTGAGGTCGTTGTCGATGAATAACTTGTCGAGCTTTTCCTTCCCGTGTCGCGAGACATAGGCGCCCACGCGCTTGCTGAGAAGCTCCATGAGCGGCACATAGACCTCCGTCGAAAACGCTTCGAGCCTCCTGTGTTTTTCAGGAAACTCGAGGGGGTCTTTCAGCTCCGCAATTTCCCGCTTCATCTCCTTCGCGATTCTATCGGCCGGCGGATAGAGAAAGCCAAGGAGCAGAAGTGTTTTTTCCTGTATGTGTTCGTCGACGGATTCATCGGCGTCGAATTTCTTGACAAACTGTTCGGTTTGCTTGAACAAAAGAGCGACTTCTTCCGGCGATGACGTCTTATATCGAGTATGAGCCTCGTCGAGCAATGTTTGGACGTGGGTTATTTCCGTTTCAATAAGGGCTCTCTTCTCTTCCGCGCTCATCCACCGTCCATGATACATTTCGAGACCGCGCCGGGCGTTTTGGCCAAACTGCTCCTCCCGCTTTCTCTCTTTTTCGCACTCGTCAGATGCTTTCCGGACGCGCTCCTGCAACTCGGCGAGTTCGGCATCGGGGGGCAGACTGCTCGCTGCGGCGTCCAGCATTGCCTTGGCCTCGAGAGGCAGACCCGCTTCGAGGTAGAGGCGGGCCAGGTTAACCCGGGCCCTGTCATAATCGGGCTGCTTGACTAACGCGCGTTGAAAATATTTGTGGGCATCCCCAAATCTCTCAAGGTCGAAGACAAGTTCGCCAAGGTCGTTCCACGCCTCCGCAGAATCCGGCGTCAATCGCGTTCTTTTTCCGAAAGCGTTTTCCGCGTCTATCAGGAGCTTCTTTCGTTGGTTCCGTTTCGCTTCGGCCTCTTTGGCCGGTGTGCTCTGAGTGTCCGCCTGCGTGCGCAATCGAGCCGCTTGCCATCGGCAAGTGAGTCCAAAGAATCTCAGGGCTCTTCCGTCTTCGGGGTAATATGCGAGGTACTGACTGAGCATGGATGCCGCCCCGGCGAAATCTCCCTCGGCATATTTCTTCAGACCGTCGACGCATTGAGAGAATCGCGGGTTTTGTGAGGTTGGTGTTGAAGCATCGAGAGAAGCCATGCAGCAATTTTCCGCGCTGACGCCCAGGGCGGCGCATACTTCAGACAATCTTTTCCGCTGAGACAGTATGGAATCTCGTTCCGCGCGCGTCGTCCATCGACCATCGAACTTCACGATGTCACCGGGATTTGAGGCGTCACTGTTTTGCGCGAAAACACTTGCGGTTCCCGAAACAAGAATCAGAATGGAGATGTGGACCAATGGAAGAAAGAGAGCGGACTGCGGTTTCTTTCGGGTGAAGCGCGCCACGTGGTTTCACTGCCTTTCTGTCTCAGGTTACTCCGGCGCCGCTTGCTCCTTTGCCTTTTGAAACTTGTCCAACTGGTTTCGATAGTATTGCGGGTCATCGGGATTTTTGGCTATCGCCTCTTTGATAATCGCGATTGCGAGATCGAATTCGCACGCGGCGTAATACGCTTCGGCAAGTGTATCTATATACCACGGGTGCGGCTCGAGTTCGACGGCGGCGTTGGCGTGTTGAAGCGCGGCCTCGGGATCAAAAATGTCGTGATGCTTGGATGTGGCCATGAGCCATGCGATCTCGTTGTGCGCTCCTGCCGGCTCGATGGTCACTACTTTTTCGAATGCCTTCATGAGGTCGTCGCGCCGGTCGTTCTTCTCGTACAACTCCATCAAGCGGAAATATGGCATCTGAAATCGCGGTTCGAGCGCGATCGCTTTCAAGTATTCCTGTTCGGCCGAAAGGTCGTCCCCTTTTTGTTGATGTAAGTCGCCGAGCGCGGCGTGCGGGACAGGTGAATCTGGGCGAAGCGCGACCGCTTGCGCGAATTGCGCAGCGGCCCTTTCGTTTTCTCCGGCTTTCATGTAGGCGCGTCCCATTCCTATACGGGCGTCGAAGTTCTCGGGATCGGTTTCGAGGACCGACGAGAACAAGTCGACCGCGCCGGCGGTGTCGTTTTTCCCCAGCTTTTCGTCGGCTTTTCTTGAAAGGACCTCGACTTTGACCTTGCGCGCTTCCCGGTTTTGGGCGTCTATTTGCAGGGCGGCGGCAGCGACGGCCTCAGCCGCATCGAGTTTGTCCTGCCGCAAGTAGCACAAACCAAAAAACGCGAGCGTGTCCGGGTTTCCCGGCGCCTTGTCCGCAGCCTTCTGTCCCATTTCAATCGCTTTTTCGACCTCATTGGCATCCAGCAGATTGCGCGCCTGTTTCAAGAGGAGGTCGGTGTCGTCAGGTTTGTGCTTGAGTTGTTCGGCCAGGGCCTTCATGGTTCCGCGATTGGCTTTGAGGTCTTTTATCCATTTGAGCAGAAAATCGGCGTCGCGGTAACCCGCCTTTCTATCTACTTCCGATTCATCAACCCCGAGCGCGATGAGCATGGGAAATGTCTGAACCTTGAATCGCCTGACCAATTGGAGCTCGACGTCGGCATCGACCATGACAGGGACAAAACCTTTGATCGCATCGAGCACCTTTGGGTCAGTGAACGTCCACTTCTCCATCGTCTCGCAAGGCTGGCACGAGTCACGGGTGAAGAAGAGGATCAGTCGCCGGTCCGGGTGGCCGGACGTTGCGCGGAGCACTTGATAGTATCTGAACCATTCAATCTGAGCAGTTTCGCCTGCGGAAAATCGTTCCGATGCGAGGGGAGAAACGTCCCCTGCGGTTGATATCTTGCCGCGCGCGCACCCCGCCGAAAACGGGATCAGAGCAAACGCGCACATGCACATAAGAACGGTAAGGCGTATTCTCATTGGTTGAGCTCCGCGCCGGCGGGTGTTCCGCTCTTCGTCAGAGACTTCTGCAGAAGGCGGGCTCCTACGGTCGCCGCTCCGGCCGCGATCAGCACAGCCTGTGGCGAGAAAAACATGTACCCCGCTCCGGTCAGCAGATACCAGAAGATATAGTGACCCAAATCCAGTCTCGAGGCAAACGAGGCGATCATGATCGCGAGAGGCGTCAGCGCCGCGAGGAACAGAACGATGTTCATCGCGCGGCGCAACAGTCCCCCCCCTTGTTCTATCCAGGGCCACAGAAGCGCGGCAGGCGCCAGAAAGACGCTCGCTGCGAATCCGTTCAGCGCAAGCGCAACTGCTGACAGTGTGAGCAGCGTGTCGAGACAAACAGCCTTGGCGCTGGCGAAATCGGGCCTTCCCCATAGCGAGAGAAACCGGCGAGCGACCAAGACCGCCGCCCATCCCCCAATGAGCGTCGCAACCACGACCGCAACGGCAAGCGGACTGGGGTTCTTCAGGAACGGATCGAACGGTGTCGCCGGGTATAACTCATATCGGGGAATGACATTCTGCCACACCAAGTAGTATAGCACGCAAAGCGCGAGCAGCCAGGGGAGGATAAGCAGGGCGACATTAGCGACCTCGACGAGTACGTCGTCCATGAACTTCTCGCGAGTCCTCACATTGTAATATTGGAAAGCAGTCGCGAGCAGGAGGGGCAGGAAGAGGAATATGTGGAGTGTGACCGTGCCCGCGTGGCCTACGTATATCCGCTTGGAGGTTCTCAGATAGTACGGGTTGTTATCCGTCGAATAATCAAGGATATCGACTGAGCGAACCATCATCTCGGAGGTCTTGCCGTATACATCAAAATGTTGGGGCTTGAAATTCTCAATCGTATCGAACTGCGTGTGGTAGATTCTCCGCGCGAGCGGGCTGTCCGCGCGATTCCCGCCGATATTAATGGCGGGAACTCCCGCGCGAAGGAAAGGTCCCTGGTCGGTGCTCGAAATGTCCGTAGCCCGGGCAAGATAGTTGCCGAGAAAATCAGGCGACCGGGGCTCGCCACCCGCTTTCGTCGCGCAATCTTCCGCGAGCATCCAAAGCCAGAGGGGGGCGTACCCACGGAACTGCCCTTCGCCGCGGATGTATATTCTTTCGGGATTCTCCACGCGCACGTAGTCGAGAGATAAGACCGCGCGGATTTTCCCCGGATCGGCGTAGTTTCTTACGAAATGACGCGCGCCCAGCATTCCCCACTCCTCGCCGTCTGACGCAACGAAGATAAGGGTCTTCTTTTGCTCTTCCCGCGAGAAAACACGGGCGAGTTCGAGTAGAACACCGACGCCGCTTGCATCGTCCATGGCCCCCTGGCGCACGTGATAAGGAATGTCGTAGTGGGCGATTATCACGACGGCGCCCTCGCGAATTCCCTCGTCAGTCCCGATTACGTTCCGGCCTCCGACTCGCTTCCCTGCGATCCATGCCTCAAATTCTTGCTGTTCGGTCCGCAGGCCAAGACGTTTCATCTCCGCTTGTATCCACTGCGCGGCGGCCCTGCTAGTCTCGGTTCCCATTCCCCGTTCGGGAAACTGCGTGGCCAGTTTTTTTGTCGCCTCATATGCGAAAGAAGGAGTAAAAGAGAGTTTCGCGTCTGGGACACGAACTTTCTCGGCCTGGCTGCCGGTGGTCCTGAGGATGAGTGTCGCAAGAAGAAAAACGAGCGCGGTGCTGATTGCCAGAACGGAACGCTGGAGGTCGTTCATAAGGCCCCGCCGCTATTGCGTCCATGAAATTCATTCATCGCTGCAAGACTCTTGTCTCTTGAGATTTCGAGGGAAAATCGGGGACACAATGCCGCATCGTGTCCCCGACCTTCCCGATG
>CAYVDS010000043.1:7269-29357 GCA_964450145.1 uncultured bacterium | reverse complement strand
ACTCCAACGTATTGAAACGCGAGGCCGAAAGCGAGCGCCTCATGTACGAAAACCTGCTCAAACGCGCCAAGGAAACGAGCCTCACTGAAGGTCTTCGATCCTCAAACATCGCGATTGTCGACCCCTCGCACGTTCCCATCGAGCCGGTTCGTCCGAGGCGCGCGCTCAACATGTTCATCGCGGTCGTCGCCGGCCTTTCGTTTGGCGTGGGACTGGCGCTCGTCCTCGACTGGATGGACAACACGATAAAGAACAGCGAGGACATTCAACAGTGCGTGAGCGTTCCTTTCCTCGGCGTAGTCAGACACTTCAAGAAAAGCGCCGATGTCAAAGAGGACGGAGAACTGGTCGCGGCCTACCATCCTAAGTCCGCTATTTCTGAAGCTTTCCGAAATATCCGGACCAACATTTTGTTCTCCACTCTCGGAACCGGCGGAAGAACGCTGCTGGTGACCTCGTCCGGAGTGCAAGAGGGCAAGACCGTCTTCGCATGCAACCTCGCGGTCACTCTGGCGCAACTACAAAAGAAGGTGCTTCTGATTGACGCCGACCTAAGGAGGCCGCGCATCCACAAAGTCTTCGGCATCAAGGATTCGCCAGGGCTGAGCAACGTCCTCGCCGGCCAGATTTCGCTCGAAAGATGCGTGCGCCCAACCGCCGGAGGGAATCTTTCGCTCTTGTCCTGCGGGCCCATCCCGCCTAATCCTTCGGAACTCCTCTCGTCGCAGGCCATGGAAGAGCTTATCGAGGAGGCGAGGCGAACTTACGATATCGTGCTTTTTGACTCTCCGCCCGCGCTGGTAGTCACCGATCCGGCAATAATATCGAAGAAGGTTGATGGAACAATAGTCCTCGCAAGCGGGGGGAGGACTCCTCGGCCGAGCCTTCGAAAAGTGGTCGCCGCTCTCGAGGAGATCAGCGCCCGTGTCATCGGGACCGTCCTCAATAACGTAGAGACGGACGCCGAGGGTTACCACTACGGATACTCGAAGTACGGGTATTATTACGACAGTGACGGCGAGAAGCAGCGCGTGCAATCACAAGAACATCAAAAGGTCGCTGAAGAACCATCGATTAAGGTATGAGCCGGTTCTACGGGGACGCGCGTCTGTGCGTTGCCGAAAACGAGCCGTGCGATAGGAGCGTCCTGCGGCGGTAAGCCGGCGGGTCGGGTGAAGCAAGATTGAAAATAGACATCGATTCTTGCGACCGCTTGACAGTCAACGGAGTTATCGTTCTCCTCATATTCATGCCATTGGCGTTTGGCGCTGTCCATCCATGGGCGTTTTCCTTGGCGGAACTGATGGTTTTTTCGTTGGCCGGCATATCTGCCGCCAGAACACTTGAGAAAGGTTGTTTTGTGTTCGCTCTTCCCGTTGCATGGCCGTTCATGGGCGTCCTGCTTCTGCTCATCATGGCTCAAATGGTTCCGATGCCTCAGCGCGCGCTCGAGTTTTTTTCGCCCACGACCGTTCTCATCGGCCGAGCGGCAGCGAACTCATCCACGACCGGCGGGTTCAACACGCTGAGCCTGTACCCGCGCGCCACAGTCGGCGCATTTCTTAAAGTGACTGCCTTCGTTGCGCTGAGCGCGATCGTAACAAATGTCTTCCGCACCGAACGCCAGCTTGGCAAACTGGCGCTGGCGATAATGTGCGTCGGTTTCGCCGTAGCGCTGGTTGGACTCCTGCAGCAGCGGGCGGGCGCCGAGGGAATTTATGGGTTCTGGCGGTCGCGTTATTGGAAAGTGGGGCAAGGCAGCTTTTTTGGGACTTTTGTGAACAAGAATCATTTCGCAGGGTACATGGAGATGGCGATACCTATGACTGTCGCGCTGGTCCTTCGGGAAAACACGCACAGACGGTCGAGGGGACTCCTTCGCTTGCTCGTGGACTCTGATTCGCGCATTTTCAGGAGTTTCCTTGCGTTGTTCTGCGCGTCGATCATGCTTTGGGCGTTTCTCCTTTCAGGTTCCGCCGGCGGGGTCGCGAGTCTTGCGGTGGCCTCATTTGCCGTGTTGTTCTGCCTCTCGATGCAAAGAACCTCGGGAAAGTCGCGCGGCCTATTACTCATGTGCTTCCTCCTCGTGTGTGTGGTCATCCTCGTGGGCGCGAGCAGACTCTCGCCATTTCTTCTCTCAATGGTGGACTCCGCGCGCCTAAATGTGTGGCGTGACTCGCTCAGGACGGCGCTGGAGTTCCGGTGGTTCGGCGCCGGATTGGGAGCATTCAGGCAGGTGTTTCCCGTGTATCAGACCCTCGAGAGCGGCATATTTTACAATCATGCTCATAACGAATACGTCGAGTTCTTTGTTGAGGCGGGCTTTATGGGGCTGGCTTGTATGGCCGCTGCTCTCGTGGTTCTTGCCTGCGGCGCGGCGTCGTGCCTGGGGAAAGGGCATCGCATGCAGTCCACTCCATTGGCCACGGCCTCGATCATAAGCGTCCTTTCACTCTTGCTCCACGCGATTGTTGATTTCAATTTTCGCATAACGGCGAACGCACTGACTTTGGCCGTGGTCATCGGAATTGGTTTGAATTCGATGCTTCCCTACTCCGGTCCCGCCTCTCGCTTCCAGGAAATCAAGATGCGACCGGCGAAGAGATCGTTAAAGCTGGGTTGCGCCGCGGCGACATCTCTTTTCGTCATTCTATTACTGGTGACCGTCTCCGAAGCGGCGGCAAACATACAACACTCTCTTGCTGAATCAGCCATAAAGAAGAATGGCAAAGGCGCTTACGACTCGGCTCTGCAGCGTCTTGAGACCGCGAGGACGTTAGACCCGCTGAATTCGGAATACGCCTATGCGCGTGGGAGAATCTACGAAGAGCGCGCCGTGCGGGAGGACCGGGACAAAGCGTCCCGCGCGCGGTTCTTCGAGCATGCCGCGAACGAATATGCATGTGCTATTCGACTCGAACCGACAAACGCGCTCTACCATCTATCTCTGGGATATACGCTTGCCGGCGGCAAGCCCGCGTCAGCGACGCCCGCAGCGGAGGCCGAGTTCCGAATAGCGCGGCAGCTTTACCCTTCGAGCGGAGATATCGAGCGATACGTCACGCGGTGGCAGCAAATCAGAGCTGGCGCCGCCGAAGGATGGTGAGATGAGCATCGCGCCGATTATCGCATACCACGGCGTCGAACAGAGGGCTCCGGAGGTGAGGAACATCTGCTTTGGTGGGAAAACTTTTGTCCTGAACTCGCTTCGCGTAACCATCGAGTCGTTCAGGACGCAATTGAGATATCTTCGCCAAAAAGGCTATCGAACTGTCGGACTGGATGAGATTCTCGTTGCTCGAGAGTCCGGCGATAAGACGGGGGAGAAAATCGTTGCAATAACCTTTGATGACGGATTTGACGACTTATACTTTGAAACGAGTCGCGTTTTGCAAGAATTTGGATATACGGCTACGGTTTTCCTGGTGGCCGGGAAAATAACGGATAAAGGCGGCAATGGGTTTGTGACATGGCGGCAGGTTTACGAGATGCAGAAGGCGGGTTTCTGGTTCGCGGCGCACACGCTCTCACATCCGTTCCTCACCTCGCTCGAGCCGGACGAGGCCCGCCGCGAGATAACTGAATCGAAGAGAATCATCGAGGAAAAGACCCAGGATGAGGCCGGTTTCTTCTGCTATCCGTTCGGAGATTTTGACTCGCGAACCATCGAACTCGCGAAAAGCGCCGGTTTCAAGGGGGCCGTCGTAACGCCGACGCGTCCGGGCATTGCCGAGACGCCTTTTACCATGAAACGCGTCGGAATCAACAGGGGAAATTCAATGTTTACATTCAAGGCGAAACTGCGCGGCAACTATGATGCTTTCAGGGACAACCAAGCGCTCTTTCGACTCAGCCAAATCAGGCGGAGAATTCTCTTGTCGATGGCAACAACGGAGGTTAAATAGCCATGCGAGTGTGTCTCGTCAATCCGCTCATCCAGAAATCCATGTGGGAAAACGACCTGGCCGCGAAATGGCCGCCTTTGGGCATCGCCTATATCGCCGCCGTCCTCGAAAAGGCCGGTCACGAGGTGAAAATTCTCGAGAGGCGGTGGCTGATAGGCGGCCGCAAGAGAACGCAGGAGAACCTGCAAGGCCTCGACGAGCTTACGCGCGCTTCCCTTTCCGAATTCAATCCGCGTATTGTCGGAATAACCGCAACGACAACCCAGATATCCGACGCGTACAGGACGGCAAGAGTAGTGAAGCGGCTTGATCCCTCCATTCAGGTGGTCATTGGAGGGTGTCATGCCACAGTCGAGCCGGAGAGCACGCTCGCGCAGTGCCCGGAGATAGACATCGTTGTCAGGGGCGAGGGTGAAGAGGTCATGACCGAACTTGCTTCCGGCGCTCAGCTTTCAGGGATTAAGGGCCTGACCCTTCGCAATGGCAACGGTTTCGCGCACAACCTGATACGCCCGTTCGTACAAGACCTCGACCAATTGCCGTACCCTGCACGCCACTTGCTCGACCGGAAGACCTATTTCACCAGCAATGGCACAACGCTTCGCGGGTTCTTCTTGAATGCGACGAACGTCTTTACCACTCGAGGATGTCCGTACTCGTGCAGCTACTGCGCGAGAGATTGTCTCGCCGCCGCAAACACGGGTCCGTACGTGAGATTCCAGTCGCCGGAATATGTGATGGATGAGATCAAATACCTTATGGACAACTACGGTGTAGACGGCATCTTGTTCGCCGAGGACATATTTGCGCTTCGACGCGCGCGCGTCGAAGCCCTGTGCGAGAAAATGCTCAGCTCCGGCATCTCCGAAAAGATTCAGTGGGGCACGAACCTGCGAGTCGACTGCGTCACACCCAGCCTGTTGAAACTGATGCGCGACGCGGGATGCGTCAGGATCATCTACGGGTGCGAAAGCGGTTCCCAGCGGATACTTTCTCTTCTCGGCAAAAGAGCAAACGTGGAACAGAACGAGAAGGCCGTCAGACATACGAAGGAGGTTGGCATCACGTGCGAAGTGAACATGATGCTTGGTCTTCCCACCGAGACGGAAGACGACATACTCGCGACAATCGCGTTCTTGAAACGATGCCAGCCCGGCCGGATTAACAAGGGGAAGTTGTATCCCATTCCAGGCACCATCCTGTACAAACAGTTCCTGGAGAAAGGAATCATAACAAAGCCGGACAACTGGGACGACCTTTGGGACAAATATGTGGCCGCAGATTTCACGTTCGCCGACATGACGCCCCAGCGGTTCAATGAGCTTTTTGCAAAGTTTGAGCGCGAGGTCTCCCTCCCTATCAACTACAAGTTTCATATATCGACGAATCTGCGGAAGCATCCTCTGTATGCGCTTGAGCAGTCGGTTCTCATGGCGACCCACCTTGCAGTCATGCACGCCTTCTCGACTGAAGGAAGGCGGCGGGTGAGAAAGGCCGCCGAGGTGTTTCGCATCAAGTCGCGCCTGGTGGCGAGGTGATTTGGTGAAAGTCTGCCTGTTCACAAGTGTGTTTCCGCCGCGGATAAGCGGCCCATCGACCCAGACGTACCATCTTGCCCAGGCGCTCCGACAAAGGGGTTCCGACGCCGTTGTCATCACGTTCGGTAATGACAACCTGTTCGAATTCGTCGATGGCATTCCCGTCTACCGGTTGCGGGATTTCGGCGGAGGAGCCTCAGCCTCCATCAAGTATATGAATGCGTATCATCAGTCGAGGAAAATACTGTCGGAGACGAAGCCCGATATCGTTCACCATGTCTCCGGAATGAACTACCTGTGCCTGATATCGGGACGGCTGGCGCGCCGGTTGAGAGTTCCCAGCGTCGTCAAGTACGCCGGCGATCTTGTCTGGGAGAGAACCGCCTCGAACGGCTATTCAGGGGCATATGAAGATGTCTTCACGAGTTCGTTCTTTGCCAGGTCTCTGGCGATGTTCCAGCGGCATTGCTTTTCTCTGTTCGACGCCATTTGGTCAACATCACATTTCCAAACGCGTTCGCTCCACGAGGTCCATGGTGTCTCCCGGGACAAGGTCGTCACTATGCCCAATTTCATCAGACTCGATCGGCGCCCTCAGGCTGATCCGTGTTCCGCGACGAACGGTCATTTGACGATACTTTCGGCGTGCCGGTTCGCACCATGGAAGCGGGTTGAGGACGTGGTGTCAGCTTTCAGCATGCTGGACAAACAGCGGGCGAAGCTGAAAATCGTCGGGGGCGAAAACCCGGAGATCTCCGCGAAACTGGAAAGAATGACGCGCGAGATGCATCTGCAGGACTGCGTTCACCTTGTCGGCCCGAAGTCTCCCACCGAGATGAAAGAGCATTTCCAGACGGCGCATATCTTCTGCTCGGCGAGCCGCTACGAGCCATTCGGGATCGTTCTCGTGGAAGCGATGGCGGCGGGACTCCCCGTTGTAGCGGTCAGAACCGGAGGCGTTCCCGACGTGGTGCCGCACGGACACGCCGGGTACCTGGTCGAGCCCGGCAACATCACTGAAATGGCGGCGCGTCTTCAGACATTGGTTGACCATGACCACCTGCGCCTCAGCATGGGACAATCTGCCGCAGAGCACGCAGAGAGATTCGACATCGAAAAGAATCTGGACGAAATCATGAATCTTTACCGGTTCGCCATTGAAAAAGCCCATCGCCGCGAAACATCCGAACGGGTTTTCGCCGCTGAGCAATCGGAGAGTCGAGAATGATTTGTCTGGTGCAGGTGGAAAGCAGCAGTGATTTTTCGACTGATATCATGCCGCTCGGCCCGCTGCACGTCGGGAGCGCTCTCAAGAATGCCGGCTTCGACGTGAAGATCATCCACTGCACTGAAAAAGACACCGAGCCGGTCAGCGAAAAGATCGCGAGGGATAAACCCCTTTTCGTCGGGTTTTCCGTTATGACCGGCCCTCAGACCCTCCATTCCTCGATACTTTCCGAGGCGATCAAGCGAATCGACGACAGCATCCCAATCGTATGGGGAGGAATTCATCCGTCGCTCGTTTCACGTCAATGCCTGGACGAAGACTATATCGATTTTATCGTCATTGGTGAAGGCGAAGAGACCGCCATTGAGCTTGCGCGGGCGCTGGACGGCAAGAAGGGCTTCAGTTCGATACTCGGTTTGGGACACAAAAACCGCGGCAAAGTTCAAATCAATCCGCCGAGACCGTTCATCGATAACCTCGATGATGACAAATATGCGCTCCGTTTCGATTTGCTCGATGTGCCGTCCTATTTCACCCAGTTGAGGACCTTCTCGCGTGTCGTCGCTTATAAAACCAGCAGAGGATGCCCGTTTCAGTGCGCCTTCTGCTATAACCAGCAGTTCAACCGGGGGCGGTGGCGGGCCAAATCGGCCAGCCGAGTAATCGAAGAAATCACCGATCTTAAGAAAAAATACATGGTCGATGCCGTGTGCTTCTTTGACGACACATTCTTTGTAAATAAAAAGAGAGCCATCGAAATTCTCGAAGGCATCGGAATTCCCGCTAAGACTGACATTCGCATCGACCTTGTCGACGAGTCCCTCCTTCAGAGGCTGAAAGAATTCCGGGTTTTTGACCTTTTGATTGGCGTCGAGTCTGGCAGCGACCGTATTCTGAACCTTCTGGGGAAGAAGATAACTATCGAGAATATCAAGAAAGCCGTTGAGCTCCTTGCCAAATACGACCTGAGAGTGGGCTATTCTGCGATAACGGGCCTGCCTTTCGAAACACCGGAGGAGTTGGGAAAAACGATCGATTTGCTCTTGTGGATTCACAAAACGCATCGCAACAAGACAATTACGGTAGGCCCATATCTTCCCTATCCGGGGACCGCGCTCTACGATATGGCGCTTGCAGAGGGGTTCAGGCCGCCCGGCACGACAAAGGGGTGGGGCGTGATGGACCGGTGGAGCCCGACGCTGAGGCTGCCGTGGGCTACAAGCGATGAACTCTATTGGATACGCGAATACTTCAAATTCCTGAACTATAGGCTGCCGTTGCTCGATACGCTTGCCGAGTTCCGACTGAAACGCCGGTTTCTTCGTTGGCCCTATGACGCCATGTTGGTTGACTTCTCACTTCGTCAGGCCGTAAACGGTTCATACATGGGAAAGTGCTTGCGGTTCATTCATAGTCGCTGGAAAGCCTGAGTCATGAATCAAGTTGCCAAAAAGGGGACGGAACGCTTGCAGAATGTCTTATGCGTAAGCCTCGATTCCAATCTGGCCAGGAGCGCAAATGGAAAGCTCGGGAACTCGACGCGCCGCGTCATCGCCATGCAGTCCGTATGCGAGTGTATGCATATCGTGATGCGCAATTTCCGCTTCGCTCCCCAGCCCGAGGTCCGATTGGGAGAACGTTGCTTCCTTTACCCGACCAATTCACGAGGGCGCGCAAGTTTCATAATTGATGCAGTGAGACTCGGCGCCCAAATCATCAAGAGAACTCCGATCGACGTCATTTATACGCAGGACCCATTCTCGTCCGGCCTCGTTGGGTATACACTCTCTCGCGCGTTCGGCAAGCCGCTCGCTCTCTCGTTTGCCGGCGACATGATTGACAACCCCCACTGGTGTTCCGAGTCCGTAAGAAACCGGATCATGAATCGCATAGGCAAGTGGCTGCTAAAACAGGCTGCCGTGTTCAGAGTGTGCAGCATGTCCGAACAGGAAAAGCTCATCGGTATGGGGGTTCCGACAGAGCGCATTTACAACATAGGTTTCATGGACGACTATGCACGCTTTTGGAACGCCGGCGGAGAACGCATTCGCAAGCAGTTTCTCACGAACGGATTCGACAGAGTGGTGCTTTTCGTCGGACGGCTCGTCAAACAAAAAAATGTGCCGAACCTCATTGAGGCGATGAAAATCGTGTCGAACGCCTGTGGCTCAGCGTTGCTTCTCATCATCGGCGCGGGAGAAGAGGGCGATCGCCTCAGGAAGCAGGTGGATCGCCTTGGAATCTCCGACAGGGTCGTATTTGTCGGTCCGGTGGAATATTCGGAACTGCCCGATTATTTCGCGGCGTGCGATATCTTCGTTCTTCCCTCATTGTATGAGGGAAACGCGATGGTGGTCAAGGAGGCTTCGGCGGCAGGGCGTCCCACCGTTTCAACCAACGTAAGCGGGGCGTACGACACGATCATTAGCGGAGTGACCGGCTACGTGGTCGAGAGCGACAACCCCGACCTGCTGGCGGAAAAGCTCATAGAGCTCTCGCGAAGTCCGGACAGGGCAAGAGAAATGGGCCGGGCCGCCCAAAGCCGTCTTGCGGCTCAGTACAACGAAGAAGCAATTCTCGAACAGTTTCAACTGATGTTTGCTTGCGCTGCGGGGTCAAATGGAAATCACTAGAGAATTTCTCATCCGCTACTACTCCGAGCAGAATGAGGATGAGCAGAGGATGTACGGGGCCGATCGATTGCGGGAGCACGTGCAATACTTTCGGCTGCGTGAAATAGCCGCTTTCGCCGTCAAACATCTGCCGTTTTCGCCCTGTTCCCGCTTGGTCGACCTCGGATGCGGTGACGGCTACGCGACCGAACGCGCGCTTGGCGGGCAGGCGCGCTCGAGCTGCGTCGGCATAGACCTTTCGCTTCCGAAGCTGAGAACCATGACCGGCCGTCTTGTGCGGAGTTATGGCCTCGCCGCCGACGCGGAGTTCGTCCCTTTGAAGTCGGCATCGTTTGAGATTGTCCTCTGCCTTGAGTTGCTTGAACACGTGCTGGAACCACTGGCGCTCTTGAAGGAAATACGGCGCTTAATGCGACGCGATGCGAGATGCATAATAAGCGCCCCCGCCGACTCACTTCTGCAACCGGCGCTTGTCCATGCGCTTTCGAGGCTGAAACATTGGGACCGGCGTCAGAGACAATTCCACGAACACCTTCATTTTACGAGTATTGCCCGCCTGCGGCCTATGCTCGATAAGGCGCGGCTTCAGGTTGTTGCCTATGAACTTGTGGGATTCCAGCACCCACTTCGCGCCGCAGTCGCAGCCAGAATGCCGACCCAACGGCTTTACTCTCTCGAAAGGTGGGTTTCGCGGCGGTTTCGTTTTGGTTCCTTTGGCGTGGGATCGCTCACATTCGGAAACGAGTATCTACTTCTCTGCGTGAGGCCTCTTTGATGACGAGTTCAAGGGTGAAGAAGGCGAAGGTCTGCTGCTATTTACCCGAGTCGAATGGCGAAGGCGCCGACCATCTCCAGCATGTGCGCGATCTTCTGCGCTCGGTCTCGGACCGGTGCGATATTTTCCTGGTGGTAACCCGTTCGGCAGAGCGTGAGCCACCCGCTTTCACGCGCCGGTTCTATGCGAACAAATTCGCGTTCAAGCCGCTGAGGATGCTGGAGACATTCGCCGTCTTTCTTACAGCTCGATTGCTTGGATACAGAGCTTTTTACATTCACTATTCGCTGTGGAACGCGATCCTTGCACGAATAGTCACCAGCATCGTTGGGGGGACCGTCTATCAGTGGCACTGCCATTGCGGAGAGACCAACGGCAACGCCGGCTCGCGGCTTATCCGAAGGTTGCACCCGTGGCTTAAGTCGGCGTCGTTCAGGCTTTCGGATTCTGTGGTGACCGCCTCGCCGACGGTCGCTCGGTGGTATCAAGAAAGATATGGCCTCCCCGGTGACAAATTCACAACGTTGCCTCCGTTCGTGTCGCGCACCCGGTTCTCCCGCGGTTCGGAAGCGTCGAACTACTCCAGGAACGGAGTGAAGACGATCCTCTTCGTTCACACGTTGTCCAAGGAAAAGGGCGCCCATCATCTCCGCCGGATAATTCCGCTTATACTGCAAAGTTCGCCGAAGGTCACGTTTCTGGTGGCGGGCCAAGGCAAATATCGGGAGCAGATTTGCGAGCTTCAGAATGTCACGATGCTTGGGGCTGTACCGAACGCCGAAATGCCACGCATATATTCAGCCGCAGACCTCATCATAATGCCGTCGGAAGCGGAGGGAGTGCCGCGGGTACTGCTCGACGCAATGGCCATGGGCGTTCCGTTCGTCGCCACCGCTGTCGGAGGCGTCGCCGATCTGGTGGGTGAGGCGCTCAGCCAATTTCTCGTTCCGCGCGGCGACGTCGAGGCATTTGCCAAGCGCGTCCTCGAGTTGCTGAATGATAAGGCGCTGGCCGAACAGGTCAGACAGCGCGGCCTCGAACGGGCTCGCCTCTTTACTATTGAAAGCGCCTCGCAACAGTTCCTGGAAAAGATACGGTGAGCGCATGACAAAGCGTGAAACAAATCCGGAGCGGTTCGAAGCGAGGCAGGCGGGCAATGCGTCAAGGTTTACGATCGTTTATCCGTACGCAAACCTCGGTTTTCCCTCTCGGATGGCGAACATGATCCAGACGTTGAACACCTGCGACGCGCTTGCGCGAACCGGGCGCGCGCATGTTCATCTCATCTTGCGCAACGCGTCGGGCTGGGGGCAAGAGAAGATTCGCGAGTACTACGGCTTGGACGACAATTGCGAATTCGAGATTCACTCTATCCCACTGGGTCATTCACAAAGAAAAATTGCGGGGAAAATCGACAACCTTCTGTATCGCGCGCTTCTTGTGCGCGCCGTTCGCCGTATCGCGCGATCCTCGGACAACGTGGTCATTTTCGCCAGGGATGCTTCAGTGCTTTCCCTTTTGTCTTTTGTTCCCGGTGTCGGAGAGTCCGTGAGATTCGCCTACGAGGCGCACAACTCGATCCGAGTGTCTCTCGACCATAGCCACAAATGGTTCGGAGAGTCCAAACCTGTGAACAGCTTGAAGATTCGACTCTACTGCTCGCTTGAGCGTCGCGCCGTTGAGCGGGCGAGCGTCGTATTCGCTTTGACACAAAGGCTCTCGGAAGTGCTCGCGGAGATGTATCCCCGCATCTCAGAGAAGATTTTCGTCCTGCCTGACTCGGCAAGGAAAATCAGCATCGAGCCGAGCTTACCTTCGAACAGCGGTCTCGCGCGCGTGGGATACGTCGGGCAGCTTTTCCCATCGAGGGGAGTTGATACGCTTGTCCGGGCGATGAAGCGCCTCGATGGTTCCGTAAGGCTTCTCGTCGTAGGCGGGAGCGATGACCGGAAAGACCTTGAGAGGCTATCCGGCGTAGCGTCCGCTGTCGGCGTTCAAGACAGAATAACGTTTACGGGTTTTGTCGAGCCTTCCCGCATCGGCTCATTCCTGTCCAAGCCCGATGTGCTGGTAATGCCTCTGGTCGACGATGAAGTTACGCGCAACTTCGCCTCCTCGATGAAGCAGTTCGAGTACATGGCGGCAAGGAAACCAATCGTGGCGACGGACCTTCTCTCTACCCGAGAAATCCTGCGGCACAATGAGAACGCAATACTTGTGAAGCCGGACTGTCCGGATTCGCTGGCAGAGGGGATTTCTCTTGTGCTCAAAGACAAAGAGTTGGCGCGCAGAATCAGCGAGACTGCCTATAGAGAAGTGAACGAAAAGTACACCTTCAGCAAGAGGGCCGAGAAAATCATAACCGCTTTGGAGGGATTGTGTCTGTGAGACTGTCGAGAAGAATCACGGCCCGCCTGCTCGCGACCAAGCAGTATGAAGTGAAGCCGACGGGTATACGGTTCGGGAGCAGCGTCTTCTGGGCTTCGTCGGCAAGCGTCGCGGCCAAAGCCATCGACGTTCTGGCGCTATTCCTGCTCACGCGCCTGCTCGACCCTGCAAGCTTCGGGCTCGTGGCGATGGCTCTGATCGTGATAAACGCGCTCGAAATATTGCTCGATTTCGGGCTGGGACAAGCGCTCGTACAAAAATCAAGCATTGACAACGGCGCCGCCGAAACCGCCCTCGTTATAATCCCGGCGACTGGAGTTGCGCTATTCCTGGTTTCCTTCTTGGTTTCCGGCGTCACTGCCTCTTTCTTCAACTCGCCGGGACTGGCCGGAGTCATCAGGGTTCTATCCTTTGTTCTGATCTTGGAATCTCTGAGCGCTGTGCCTTCTTCTCTCCTCGAGCGCAAACTGATGTACAAGAATATGATTGCCGCGGAGGCGCTGGGATCGCTCTGCTATCTGATCGTTTCAGCGTTGCTCGCTTACGCGGGATGGAGCGTATGGAGCCTCGTGTACGGAAAACTCGCGCGCAGTTTTGTGAGGTGCGCTGTCCTGTGGCTTTCGTCCGGGTGGAAACCTGCCGGTAGATTCAACGCTGGGGCTGCTAAAGAACTCTATCGGTTCGGACGCCACATCGTTGTTCTGGGAATCATCGCATTTGTCATAAGAAACTTTGACAATGCCGTTATCGGAAAATATCTCAGCGCGGCCGACTTGGGATTGTATACGGTGGCCTATTCCATCGGAAACTTTCTGCCGACGTTTGTCAAAATGACCTTGGGTCGCGTCGCTTTTCCCTATTACTCGCGCGTGCGCGAGAATCCGGAGGAGCTGCGCGACAAATTTCTTAAAATCAGCAGGGCAAATGTCGTGCTTTGCGTTTGGCTGACGTTGATGCTCGCTGTCGTTTTCCCGCCGGTGGCAGGCGCTATCCTCGGCAGCCGCTGGCGGGAAGTGGGGCCTCTGGTGCAGACTCTCGCCTTCTTCGGGTTGCAGAGGTCGATCGCCTCGGTGAGCGCGCCGGTTCTGAACGCCATGGGTGTTCCTCAAGCTCAGCGTGAGCCGATGCTTCTCAATGCGTCAATCTTTGTCCCGCTTGCGATACCAGCCGCAAAGATGGGCGGGGCGCAAGCGATCGCGCTCCTTGTGACCGCAAGCATAATTCCCGGCTTTCTGTGGACGCTACGGCGCATATTCTCGCTTCTCGAAATTCAACACGAACTGGCGAGGTTTATGTTGCATTGCGCACTCGGGGTTGTTTGCTTTCTGATTCAAACGCTGTTTTCAGAGTATGTAGCTCTCGACGGCTTCGCATGCGGCGTATTTGCGGCTATCAGCGCGACGGCTATCTTTTTGGTTCTGCTCCGCCTGTTCGAGCCGAGATCGTTCTCGAACCTCGGCGTCTTTGGGAAGATGCTTCTTGAGACATCATGAAAGTTCTGTTCTTCGGCTCATATGATCCTGACTATCCGCGGAATAAGATTCTGCGGGAAGGGTTGGCATTGGCGGGGGTCAAAGTGGTCGAGTGCAATGTCCCTTTCAAGGAGAATCTGAGATTCCACAGACGCTGCCAAAAGCTCTTGCGTACCGTCGGGAAAGTCGGCAACGGGTGGGATGTGATGATTGTGCCCGAGTTCAATCAAAAGAATATCCCGCTTGCGGCTGCCCTTGCGAAATTCTATCGCCGCCCTTTGGTTTTCGATCCGCTTGTCTCTTTCTACAACACGAACGTCGAAGACAGGGAGCGGGTGAAGGCTGATAGCGGAGGCGCCTTCGCGCAACTCGCATGGGATAAGGCCGGTTTCATGTTCGCCAACAGAGTGTGGGCCGATACGCATGAGCACTTGAAGTACTTTCATGAGAGATTCAAGGCGCCTTTGGAAAGACTTGAAGTCGTGCCGGTGGGCGCAGACGATGAGGTCTTCGCTCCGGTGACCTCCCGCTGCGGGAAACGAGATTTTGTAGTCTCGTTTCTGGGAAGCTATGTGCCGCTTCACGGGGTGGAATACATCGTCGAGGCAGCGTCTCTCCTGAAAGCGGAGAAACGGATTCGGTTCAAACTCATCGGCGCAGGGCAGGTTTTTGATCGCATCAAAGTCTTGCTCGAGCGATACGCCCTAGCCAATGTGGAAACGCTGCCGCCCGTGCCGTACCGAGAGATTCCTGTGGTCATGTCAGACGCGGACATTTGCCTCGGAATCTTCGGCGGAACGGCAAAGGCTTTGCGGGTGATTCCCAACAAGGTTTACTCGGCGCTCGCCATGCGTAAACCTGTGATAACGGGCGATTCGCCCGCAATTCGCGAGGTGTTCGAGAACGGAGTTCACCTTTATACTTGCAAGATGGCCGCCCCCTCGGCGCTTGCGGACGCCATAAGAATTCTCGTGGATTCGCAGGGACTCCGAAAAAGGCTTGCGTCTCGCGGCCACGAGTTCGTGATGAAGAACTTTTCTCGGAAGGCGATAGGGGAAAGGGCCATGGAAATTCTGGCGAAAACGATGGAGGGACCAAACAAATGAGGGTTCTGCTCGTTAAGCCTCATTCGTGGTTTAGCGCTAAAGGTGTGGGTTTGCCTCTTGGCCTCGCTTATCTTGGGGGCGAACTGCTTCGCACCAAACACCATGTCGCAGGCATCGACCTGATGTTGTCAAAGCCAGAGGAAGCGAGGGCCGATCTTGCAAGGCGCGTTTTCGATTTAGAGCCTGATATCGTAGGGGTAACGTGCAACTCGCACGAGCGGCTGGCGGCCTTCGAAGCCGCGCGATGGATAAAAAACATGATGGACATCCCGGTCGTGATGGGAGGTCCCCATGTGACGTTCACCGCCGAGCAGACGCTGCACAAGGTGCGCCAGGTCGACATTGTGGCGCTCCATGAGGGCGAGCATACGCTCAGAGATATCTGCGACACCATGCAGGCAGGAGGAAACATGGAGGAAGTCAAAGGCATCGTTTTCAGGCAGAACGGCAGAATGCTCAAAACCCATCCTCGCCCATTCATCACGAATCTCGATTCGCTTCCAATGCCTGCGCGCCATCTGTTTGAGCACGACAAATATGACCTCTATCTTCCGATCGAAGACAGACCAAAGGCGGTTCACATCGTTTCGAGCCGCGGTTGCCCGTATCCCTGCTTCTTCTGCTCCGCCACCCGAATGGCGGGCGGCAAGGCCCGCATGCGCTCGGCTGAACACGTGGTGCGCGAGATAGAGGCGGTTGTCGAAAGCTTTCCTTTGTACAAATGGATATTCTTCTATGACGATCACTTTACCCTTGCCCGCGAGCGAGTGATGGAAATTTGCGAACGCATGATACAAAAGCGATTCAATCTGAACTGGGGATGTTACGGCAGGGCCGATTCCCTGGACAGGGAGCTATTGCGTCAGATGAAGGCGGCCGGTTGCCGGATGATTTCATTCGGTATCGAGTCGGGAAGCGACTACGTGCTCCGGCTTATGGGCAAAAGGGTGAACCGCCAAGTGATCGAACAAGCCATCACCCTGACCAAAGCGGAGGGAATAATCGCCCGGTGTTCGTTCTTTTTTGGTTATCCGGGCGAGCGATTTATCGACGTGTTAAGAACCTTACGCATGATCAACAAAATGGGCCTCGTGAAAGATGAAGTCGTGTGGAGCGAGTGTCCTGTGCTTTACCCCGGCACCGTTCTCTTTGACAAACTCGTTCGCGAAGGATTTGTCTCCCGCGATTTCGACTGGACCGTAGCGCCCGCCGTCCGCTCGTATAAAGATGTCCCGATGTATGTTTCCAGCCTTCCGCGCGTTCGGAAAACAATCGTCAGGGGATACTTGAAGTTCATCGTTGAAAATAGGGGGAAGCCGCTTGCGGCCTCAGTCCCTGAGTACGTTATCTCGCGGCTCGCCAGGAGTGCAAGGAACCGATATGTCGAGGGTTGAAATCGGCGCCTCGAGAATAGCGCCCGCCAATGTCGCCCTTTGGGGCGTATGGGCGACAGGTCTTGTTGCAGCATACTTTCTATCACGGTTTCTGTGCGACCTCTCCCCGTTTCGAGCGCTCGCGTTTCTCGGGGCCGCTATCGCCGTCGTGGCCGCGCGTGACTTTGTTCTTCTGATGACGTTTCTCATGGTTTCCTCTTTGGTCACGCGCGGACCGATAAATATCCTCGGCGACATTACGCCGTTCGATATACTCATTGCGCTGCTGGCTTTACACATACTCGTTCGGATTATTGACAAACGCCGGCATTTTATGCTCTCGCGCGACGGAAAACTCATGCTGTTACTTCTGTTTCTTGTTTGCTTCTCGGAAGTTATGGGATTCCTATATTTTTCGCGGAGTCTCTTTATGGAAGTTTCCGCAAAACCGTTCATCCAATTGCTTGAATTCATGGTGGTGATGTCGGCGGTCATCATTTGCACAGAAACACGCCAGCAGGTAAGAAAGCTCGTTAAGTGGCAGATAATCTGTGCGGCTTTTCTCGCAGCCGTGGCGATATATGAATCACAGCGAGGCGTGCTCTTCTTTGGTGACCAGAGTGTGTTCGGGACCAACGAATACACTTTGCGCGGTGAGCTCAAGAGCAATCCGAATTCCCTCCTGCTGATAATTCCTTCGATAGCTTACCTTTTGTATCTCAAGCGGTCGGTTTGGATTCGGGTCGCGGCTCTCGCATTCATCCTGTGTCCCTTTGTTCCGCAGGGCACCCGCACGTTCTACCTCTCCCTCTGCGGATTGGTCTTAGGGATGCTGTGGCTGGGAAAGGGGCGGAAATCGCTGTGGGTTATTCCGGTGGTATTGATCGCCGTCTTTCTGAACTCGGCCATCGTATTCCCAAGGGTGCAAGAAATATTCGAGGGTGTCCATGGATATTTTCTATCTCCGTATTCAGCGGAAGAGTCGAGCACGTTCGGTCGACTAATTCTTTGGAAGACCGCCCCCCAGATTTTCATGAGGCACCCTTTCTGGGGGTATGGAGTAAACGGATACGGCATGGAAGTTTTCACGGACCCGTCCGTTTTCTCGAATGAACACATCACGTTCGTGAGCTGGGCTCGATGAGCCCTCAATCCCGCAGACAAGAAGCACAATGAATATTTGCAGATAATTATCGACCACGGAGCGATCGCGTTCGCCGTTTGGCTTTATCTCCTGGCGCAGACATTAAGAAAGTGCCGCGCCAGAGCGGTCACAGAGAACGAGGATATCGCATGGATTTATTCCGGTCTGTTCGCTTCGTTTGTCGCTTTTTTGTTTGCATTTGCCAGCATATCGCTCCTCAGCTATCACGGCAACAACTTTCTGCAAGTGTTCTTTTGGATGAACGCAGGCCTCATCTACGCGACAGTGAACGGTCCTCCGTCGGCTGCGCACCCGCCGGTGCGCCGACACGGTGGAGAGGAAACGACCCGGCTTGAAAACAAAGACATTACGCGCGCCCGATGAAATCTCCTCCCTCGAGCGCCCGTGGGAGGAACTGGCGCAAACATGCGCCCCTCACACACTCGTGAACGGCCCCGTGTGGCTGGGAAAGTGGTTTGCCCATTTTTCGGATGAATTTACCCCTATGATCATAACAGTCTGGGAGAGCGGCTTGCTTTCCGGGGTCGCTCCGCTCGCTATACACAAACGTTTCATCGGCACGAGAGTGCTCACGTTGGCCGGAGCCCCGCACGCTGCGCCATGCGATTTCCCTTCGGCAGGAAGCGTCAATGGACAGACCGCCGCTGAAATAGTCAATGAAATCCTCGCAAACAGGAAGGAATGGGACTTGTGCGACATCGCCGACATTAGCCCCGATTCTTACCTGCTCAAAGCTGTTTCGGAGCGTTCTTCCGAATTCATTTTCGGCGAGGTCAAGACTGTGGATGAGCCGTTCTTCAGTCTCGATCTGCAAGCTTGTTCGCTTGCCGGCAAGTCTTCACGGAAGCACAAGTACAACCTCAACCGCGCGCGCAAAAAGCTGAGTGCTGACGCTCCAGTGGAATTCAAAGTCGTTGCCAGGGCGGAAGAGCTTGAGGCGTATTTGCCACAAGTATTTGAGATTCATCGACGCCGATGGAACGGTTATTACACCGGTTCTCTCATGAGCAGCGGACAGGGGAAAGCTTTTCTCAGGGAAGTCGCGGCGGCTTACCTCGAACGTGGCTCGCTTTACCTGGCGCTGCTTGCCGTCGCCGGAAGCTCCATAGCATACGCCTTGTGCTTTTTCTTCAACAACACGCTTTACTATTACAACCCGGCGTTCGACCCGCAATTCGCCGCGCTTTCACCGGGCTCGCTCTTGCTGGAAGATATCGTCAGAGACTGCCGGCAGCGGGGCATTTCGCGAATCGAATTTGGCAAAGGCCGGCTACAGTACAAAGAGCGAATGGCGACCTCGTCGGTCGCACCTCGACGAATGATTCTTGCCAAGCGCAGTGCGACTACGCCATTCATTCTGCGGTCATATCTCATGTTTCTTTCAGCGAGGGAAGCGGCCCGCAAGTCGGAACTTGTTCGCAAGGTCGCCGGACGGATGAGGAGGACGAGGGTGTGAGCATTCTGCGGGGCCGCATAGGGACGCCTGTCACGCCGGAACCGGCGCTCAAGCCCGCTGACCTCTTAGGCAGCGAAAGCCTTCGCGGTTTTTCATGGGTGTCCGGGGTGATTCTCACGGCAAGCGGCAGAAGCGCGTATGCGCTTGGACTTCGCATGCTCCAATTGCCGGAGCAGGCGAGGGTGCTCCTTCCTGCGCTTTGTTGCGACTCCCTGGTGACGGCAACTAAAGCGGCCGGCGCCGTTCCCTTATTCTATGAGCTTCGCGATGATCTCCAACCCGATCTGGATTGGATCGAAAGGCACATAGGGCGCGCCGATGTTTTCGTGGCTGTTCACTACCTTGGTTTCCCGCAGCCGATAAATGAAATAGGTGAATTCTGCAAGCGTGCCGGAATGCCCCTGATTGAAGATTGCGCCCATGCGCTCTACTCGCGCTCAGACGGCAGGCCGCTTGGTTCGCTTGGCGCTTTTTCATTCTTCAGCTTGCGAAAGATTCTTCCGACGCCTGATGGCGGGATACTTGCGTGGAACGACACTCAGCGGTTTCCGCCACCATTTCCCCCCTGTCCTTCGACATCGGAGTTTGCCTTGACGGCGAAATATTTGGCAAGATCCGGCGAAAACGCTCTGCGGATTTCTCCCCGCGCATGGCTCTTGAAGAATGAAAATCTGCGCCGGGCCATCGCGAAAAGAGACGCCGCAACCGCACTCGTTTTCCACGGCCCGACGCGGATGTCGCAGCGAGTGTTGTCTCGTTCTGATGCGGGTGCGGTTGTGGCGCTCAGGAGAAGGAACTACGATTTCCTGCTCGGATCAGTTGACGGTCACACAAATGGCAGCCCATTTCCTCGGCCGCTTTGCGAGGGAGTGAGTCCGCTGGGATTCCCTCTGCTCGTTCAAGACCGGCCGTCGTTCATGCGGCAAATGCTCCACAGAGGGATTGTTACGAGACCGCTATGGGCGGAACTCCCCGATGGGGTCGACGAATCGAAGTGCCCGACAGCGAGCGGAATCAGGCGGAAACTCGTGTACGCGCCCGTCCATCATGCCCTCAGGGATGGACAACTAGAGCGAATCGGAGCCGCACTTAAGGAGCTTTTATGACGCTTCCATAATTCGGGGACACCATGTCGCATGGTGTCCCCGAATTATGGAAACATATCTGATCGTCAACGCCGATGAGTTCGGGCTGACAGAGGGTGTAAACGAAGCTATTATCGATTGTCATCGAAATGGCATCCTCACTAGCACGACGATTATGACGAATGCATGGGCGTTTGAAGACGCAGTTTCGCAAGCGCGAGAGAGTCGCGGTCTCGGAGTCGGGATACACGTCAATTTCACTTTCGGCAGGCCGGAGGCGGGGAACCATAAGGTTTCGTCGCTCGTTGATGGCGATGGACTGTTTCTTCCGCGGCCCCTGCTCTTGAAGCGATGGCTGGGGGGAAATCTGCGACCCGGTGACGTGGAAACCGAGATGCGAGCCCAGATACAAAAGGCGCTCGATGCGGGAATCAATCCCACTCATCTGGACAGCCACCAAAACAGCATGATGATTCCGTGCGTATTCAAAGTATTCCTGAAAGTGGCGACGGAAATGAAACTGCCCATACGGCTTCCCTACGAGCCGCCGAATTTCGACGGTTTCTCGAGTGTGCTTCAAGGGTACCCAACGTGGCGCCACGCGAAGAAAAGAGTTACGGCTGCTCTTTGCAGTGGTTATCGCCGCTCGCTTTGCCGCACAGGCGTGAGAACGGTCGACCGTATTTACAGTCTCGCAAGCTGTTTCATGCCGCCGGACTTCAGTGTCGCCGAGCGGTATGACGTCTTGATAACGTCGATTGGGCCGGGTGTCTCAGAGTTGTTCGCTCACCCCGGCCGGGCCGACGTAAGGCTCGAGGATTTCCTCGGCGGTTCGATCTCACGCGCAAGGCAGAGGGAAGAAGAACACGCCGCATTGACGCGCGACCGGCTGAAAGAGGCCGTCCGCAGTTGCGGTATCCGTCTCATTAACTACAAAGGGCTGGCTTAGTGATCGACAAGAGACTGAAAATTCTGCATGTGACGAACAGCATTTCAATGGGAGGCGCCGAAGCCCACCTTCTTTGCTTGTTGAGTAAGCTCGACCGCTGCAAGTTCGAACCAGTCTATGCGTATCTTGACAACTCGGCCGATTGGCCTGATTCGCTTGTTTCGCAGTTTGAGGAAAACGGTATTCCATCGGTCGGCCTGAAAGCCGATTCTCTGCTCGACGCCCGCATTTTCGGGAAACTGGCGTCGCTCATGAGAAACGAGAGATTCGACATCGTTCACGTCCATCTCCTCAGGTCTCAACTCTATGGAGTCCCGGCGGCGCGGTGGGCCGGTGTTCCGGCGGTGATTGTTTCGGTGCACAACACGAGTCGCCGCTATGGCCGGTTCCCGACAAATGCCGCGGCAAGAATCAGCTTCGCGCTGACTGACAGCGTAGTTGCGATCTCTCATGCCGTGGCCGACCATCTGGTTCGGCACACGCGACTTCCCCGACAAAAAGTTAGGGTAATCCACTATGGTTATGACGCCAAACCGTTGGCCGGTTCGGAAATAGATAGCCAGCGCGCACAGCTCCATCTGTCCTCCAACACGAAACTCCTCGGAGTGGTCGCCAGGCTTGTGCCTGAGAAAGGGCATACTTATCTCTTCGACGCGATGCCTGAAGTTCTCAAAGCGCACCAGGACATCCATCTGCTGGTTATCGGAGGAGACGGAGACGCGCACGGACGCAGACTCAGGGAACAAGTGCGGTCCCTTCACATGGACGAGAAGGTCACGTTTCTTGGCTACCGGTCGGATATCGCGGCCATTTTGCCGCAGTTAGACCTCTTCGTATTGCCGTCGATTACAGAAGGGTTCGGCCTCGTTCTTCTGGAGGCCATGGCAGCGGGACTCCCAGTAGTATCGACGAAGGTGGGCGCGATACCCGAGATCGTTGAAGACGGAGTGACAGGACTTTTGGCGCCGCCCGCGCCGCCGCACGCCGTGGCCGACGCCGCTGCTCAGGCGCGCGC
>CAYVDS010000043.1:398-7259 GCA_964450145.1 uncultured bacterium | reverse complement strand
CCGGGCATCATCGAGCGAGAGAGATGGGACTTGCCGGGCGAAAGCGCGCCGCTGAATGTTTCAGCGTCGCCAAAATGGTTGCCGCGACCGAGGAACTGTACCTCGGAGTCGGACGCGCGAAGGGGCTGGTCGCATGAAACCCTACCGGATACTCAGAATCATCACAAACTCGGAGGCGGAGCCAGGGGGAGCCGCAAATCATGTGTTCCAACTCTCGAGCAGGATGAACGGAGTATTCGAAACGATGGTTGTCTGTGGAACGGGCGAACGCCTCATCCAGCGATTGAAGAGAGCGCGAGTGCCCGTCTTGTCGTTGCCTTCTTTGAAGAGGTCTCCTTCTCCCTTGCTTGATTTGGCGTGCACGAAAGAGCTCTACCGGATAATCGCACAGGGACACTTTCAAGTTGTCGCCACCCACAGCACGAAAGCCGGACTTCTCGGCCGATTGGCTGCGGCGCTGGCGCGCGTTCCTCTCATCATATTCACTGCCCACGGGTTTTCGTTCAACGAGCCTTCGAGCAAAGCCAAGCACCATTTTATGGTGCTTCAGGAAAAACTGGGCGCCAGGCTCGGCGACCACATCATAGCAGTTTCGGATTTCGACCGCCGCGCAGCCCTCGCAAAGGGAATATGCAAGGAGGCGGAGATAACGACTGTTCACAATGGCATTGATATCCGCGCACTCGAGAAAATACAAGGATTCAGAAAGGAAGATATTGGATTACCTCGAGACAGCAGGGTCGTCGGAACGATTGCGAATTTCTATCCAAACAAGGGGCTTGGCTTTTTTGTCGATGCGTTCGCGACCGCGGCGGGTGAACTGAAAAATACTCACGCCGTCATGGTGGGCGACGGTCCGATGATGGCCGAGATTCGGGCACAAGTTCAATCAAAGGGGCTGGCGAAAAGGGTTGATTTCTTCGGTTACCGGGACGACGCCACACGATTTCTTTCGGCGTTCGACGTCTTCGTGCTCTCATCAGTGAAAGAAGGATTCCCGTGGGCTTTGCTGGAGGCCATGGCCTTCGGGAAACCCGTGGCTGCGACCAAAGTGGGCGGAGTCGCTGAAATGGTAGGCGAGACGGCTATGCTCGTTCCGCCGCGGGATATCCATGCGCTCGCATCGGCAATCAGCGAATTGTCGTCCGATAGGCGGCGCTCGTCTTCTCTGGGCGAAGCGGCCAGGGAAACAGTGCTGCAGAATTTTACTCTTGACCGGATGATTGAGAAAACCGAGCAATTGTACTTGTCGTTGCTTGATGGGAGACATACATGAGAATACTTTGGATAGACCCGCCGTTTCAGCGGTTCATGCGCTTCAAGTGCGATTGGTTCCCTCTCGGCCTTGGCTATCTCGCGGCCGTGCTCCTGCGGGCAGGGCATGAAGTGGGAGTGTACAATGCTGAGTTCCACGATCAACAGCGCTATCTCCGTTCGTCCGAGCTCATGAGTTCGTTCAATCTTTATCTGACTGCCCTGGGAAACCGCGAGCATCCCGTTTGGAAGGAAATAGGGGAGACCATCCGCCGATTCACGCCCGACGTTGTCTGCATTACGGCGCCGACCGTAAAGTTCGCGTCCGCCGTTACCGTAGCCGCAATATCCAAGAAATTGTTTCCTAACGTACGTGTGGTCATGGGCGGTCCTCACCCGACCAACTGCGCGCGCGACGTTCTCTCGCATGATGAAGTGGACATAGTCGTCCACGGTGAGGGGGAAAATACGGTTGTCGAACTGGTTGACGCCCTGAATGCGCGCTTCAGCCTGGCGAACGTCCAAGGCATTTCCTACAAGGATTCGGGGGGCGCTGTCGTGCACAACCGCACTCGCGCGCTAATCGGCGACCTTGATTCGATTCCCTTCCCCGCCCGAGAACTGCTGTTACGCCGGGAAGAACTTGACCCCGAACGTATGGGCAACATGATAACAACGCGGGGATGGCCCTTTGCCTGCACCTATTGCGCCGCTCACACGGTATGGACGCACAAGGTCAGATACCGTTCGGTCGCAAACGTGATCGGGGAAATCAAGTCTATTCGAGAAAGGTTCGGGACTCTTCAATTCACTTTTTGGGACGATTGTTTCACGCTGAAGAAAAGCAGGGTTTTTGAATTCTGCGAAGAACTCCGGCGCGAGAAGCTCGACATCGGATGGGGATGCAACACCCGCTTCGATCTCCTCGACGAAGAGCTCATCAAAGAGATGAAGCTCGCCGGCTGCAACGACATCGAGGTGGGCGTTGAAAGCGGCAGCCCGCGGATTCTCGAGGCGATCAAGAAAGGTGAGTCCGTCGAAAAGATGCAAGAGGTGGCCGAACTCCTCAACCGTCACCAAATTTACTGGTCTGCCTTCTTTATGGTCGGTTTCCCCCAGGAAGACGCCAGCGACATCGCGAAAACGCTCGCGATCATGGATACGCTAAGGCCGTGCTGGTGTACGTTCAGCATTTTCACCCCCTATCCGGGGACGGAACTCTACGATTATTCCGTTCGAATGGGTTTGTTCCCGGCTGACCGCGACTGGAGCAAGTTCGGGCACCAAAGCCCGCACAATAGTTTCACGCTCCACATAAGTCCGAGCGAATTCTCATCAGTCGCACGGGCCGTAATGCAAAAGTTCGAGCGATACAACCGGAGGCCGTCTTTACTGTTCAAGAAAGCGAAAACGCGCGCGGCGCTGTACTGCAATTCTCCTAAGATGTTGATCGGAGATTCAAAGAAGCTCGTGGATTGGCTCGGGATAACGTGAGAGAATCATGCGCATAATCAGTTACGCAGTTTCCCGACGTAAGTTGCTGTTTGCCTGCGCCGACCAGGCCACCGTCTGGACCGCGCTCCTTGGGTCCATTTTCCTGAGACTGGGCGCCGGCGAGAGAACCTCGTATATTCAGTCACACTTACTGTCATTGCTGCTCATCTCGTTACTCTATGCAGCGACATTTTACGTGGCTGATCTCTATAACCCGAACAATAATATACAAAGCAATCGGACGGTTCTGACCATCGCGATCGCCTCGCTGATTCCACTTCTGCTTTCGACCATTTTCTTTTACGCGCTCTCGCCCCTCAAGCTCGGCAGATCGATCCTTATGCTCATCGGAGGGGTGGTGTTCCTGGGGACAATCGCGTCGCGGCGGACGATCGCAAAAGTGCGTCACCGAGGCGCGCTTAAGACCAGAATCCTCGTTATCGGCACGGGGCAAGCGGGCAAAAGTCTTCTCGACGATATCGACTGCAATTCGTGGAACGGGGTTGAGCCACTAGGAGCTCTCAACAATCCCACTTCGACCACAGAAACCGTTGTCGAACCATGGAGGATTCTCGGCGACGGCGGCGAAGTGGAAATTCTTGCTCACGACTTTGCCGCCGACGGCGTTGTTATCGCGTCCACTTACGAGAGACTGACACGGGAGATGAAACGGACACTCATGAAGTGCCGCCTTAACGGTGTCCGCGTGATCGACAGATTCAGTTTTTACAGCGAGTTCTTTGGCAGAATACCCTGCGACTTCCTCACATCCGAGTGGTTTCTGTATCGCACCGAAAGGCTCACGAACTCATTCCAAAGGAGGCTTAAGAGGCTTTTCGATTTCGGGGCCGCGGCGGCGGGACTTGTCGTTAGCTTCCCCGCGTTGCTTCTGACGGCGGCTGCAATAAAGCTTGATTCTCGCGGGCCTGTGCTGTACCAGCAGAAGCGCGTCGGCAAGGACGGATGTGTGTTTACACTTTACAAATTCCGCTCGATGCACGTGGATGCTGAGAAGGACGGCCGCGCCGTTTTCTCGTGCAAAGACGATCCTCGCATAACCCGCGTGGGCAGCTTTATTCGCAAAACTCGGCTGGATGAATTGCCTCAGCTCGTCAACGTGCTGAAAGGGGATATGAGCCTCATCGGTCCCAGGCCCGAGCGGCCCATGTTCGTCGAGGAGTATTTACGTTCAGTTGAGGAGCGCTCTGAAGAGGAGTGCCGGGAAAAAATACCCAACTACTCGGTTCGTCTGCTGGTGAAGCCCGGTATCACGGGATGGGCGCAAGTAAACTGCGGGTACGCTGATTCGCTGGATTCGTCAAAGGAGAAGCTTGAGTACGACCTCTATTATATTGTCAACCAATCGCTGCTCCTCGACTTCATCATACTTCTCAAGACGGCCAAGGTAGTTCTCATGGGCAGGGGCGTCTGACGGACAATCGCTATCCGTCTATGCCTGTTTTTTCTCTTCGAGCATCCCCCTTACTTTGGAAAGTAGTTCTTTTAGCTGATATGGCTTCTGAATGAATCCCGTGACACCGTCTCGGAGGGTTTCCTGAGTCTCACCGTTTTGGCTGTAACCGCTTGAAAGAAGCGCTTTGACCGCGGGATTGATCTCTTTCAACCTCAAGAATACCTCATGGCCGCCCATTTCGGGCATAATCATGTCGAGGATCACAAGCCCAATTTCATCTTTGTGGGTTCTGTAGGTCTCGATTGCGGTTGTTCCGTCCTCCGTAAGCAACACGCGGTAGGAAGAGCTTTCGAGCATGCCTTTTACCACCGACCGTATCCCCGGTTCGTCGTCAACGACGAGGATGAGTTCATTTGCACCGCTCTGCGCGGGAGCTTCGGTCTTTTTCGATTCCAGCGCCTCGGCCCCTCCGCTGCAAGGCAAGTAGATTCGGAACGTTGAGCCGCGTCCCGGCTCGCTGTACACGTATATGTCTCCGCCATGATTCTTGACGATGCCATAAACCATAGCCAAGCCAAGTCCAGTCCCTTTCCCCACGTCTTTTGTCGTGAAAAAAGGGTCGAATATCCGTTTCATGGTATCTTTGCTCATGCCAATCCCGTTGTCCGTGACTGACAAACTCACATAGAAGCCGGCTTTGGTCTCCGGATGTGTCCGGGTATATTCCTCTGACAGTTCAACCCCTCCCGTTTCAATGAATATTTTCCCGCCGTCCGGGATCGCGTCGCGCGCATTATAAAGAATATTCATGAGGGCTTTCTGTATCTGTCCGGTGTCTGCCTCGATGGGCGGAAGGGACTCGGGAAGACGGGTTATTATCTCGATTGACTTGCCCAATGTGTCTCCAATCGCGCCCAGAGCATCCTGAACGATACTGTTTATGCCACCGCGCCTGATATTGTATTTCCCCCCGCGCGCAAAGGCTAGAAGCTGGGCAGTCAGTTCTGCGGCTCTTTTTCCACTCTTTTCGATGGTGTCCAGATAGTCAAAAAGGTCGGCGTTCTGCGGGATTTTCGTTTTCATGAGCGAAATGTATCCGAGAATGCCGCCTAGAATATTGTTGAAATCATGGGCGATTCCGCCGGCCAGCGTTCCGATGCTTTCCATTTTCTGCGCCTGCAGCAACTGCCCTTCGAGTTTCTTCTTTTCGGTAATGTCACGTATGATCCCTCGATACGCGACGATATTTCCTTCCTCATCGCGCACAACCGTAGCGCTTATGGTCACGATCAGCGGCCGGCCGTCTCTCGTCTTTGCGGAGACTTCATGGTCTTTGACAAATCCTTCTGTCTCGATTTTTTTTCTGAAAATGTCGCGGTCGGCGGGGCTCATGTACAGATCGGGTCCGAGGTCCACTTCCAAGAGTTCCTCTTGAGACGAATACCCGAACAGATCCACACCGGCCGGGTTGATTTCGAGAAACTTCCCTTCGGGCGAACTGACAAAAACAACATCTTTCGATTCCTCGAAAAGCGTCCGGTATTTTTCCTCGCTTTCGCGCAACGCTTCAAGCGTCCTGGCGCGCTCGAGGGCATACCGTATTGAGCGCTCGAGAATGCGCGCGTCGATTCGCCCCTTTACCAGATAATCTGCGGCTCCGGCCTTCATCGCTTCGACGTCCACCTCGTGGTCCCCTTGGCCGGTCAGCAGAATCATCGGCGCGGTGCATCCGCACGCGACCGCTTCCTCCAGAAGGTCCAGTCCGCTGTTTTTGCCCAAGCGGTAGTCGAGCAGATACACATCGTGTGCACAACTCCTCATTGCTTCCAGCGCAGCCTCGTAGGAAGAGACCCATTCGAGAGAGAACCGTGTTCCCTCGATTTCCGAAAGCATGTCACGTGTAACAACATAGTCGTCCTCGTCGTCGTCGACGAGGAATATCCTGACTCGGCTAGCATCCATTGCGCTGTTCAACTCCTTCGGGCGGAAGTTTGACGATCTCGAACCAATATTTTCTCAGAGTCTTCATCACATCGACGAGTCCTTCGAATGATACGGGCTTGACGATGAACGAGTTCACGCCCAGTTCATACGTGCGGCAAATGTCCTCCTCAGCCTTCGAGGTTGTGAGAACAACCACAGGTATTCGTCTCAGGGAAGGGTCGGCCTTGATTTCCTTCAGAGCCTCGCGGCCATCTTTTCTTGGCATGTTAAGGTCCAGAAGTATCAGACCCGGCAGCGGTGAGTTCTCCGGGGCCGCGTACTTCCCGCGGCGGCGCAAGTAGTCGAGCAACTCCTCGCCATTTGAAACGAAATGCAGGTCATTGGCCAGGCGACTCTCCTCAAGCGCCTCCTTCGCCATAAGGCAATCGTCCGGATCATCGTCGGCCATCAGGATGGTGATGCAGTCTCTTTGTCCGCACATTATGAGCCTTCTCCTTTGTTTTGTCTGGGAGGCAGCGCTACGATGAATTTCGAACCCTTCCCGGGGGCGCTTCTTGCCGTGATGTTTCCGCGGTGGCGCTCCACGATTTTCTTGCAGATCGCAAGGCCGATGCCCGTTCCTTCGTATTCGTCTCTCCCATGGAGGCGTTGAAAAACACCGAATATGCGGTCGGCATATTTTTCCTCGAATCCAATACCGTTATCCTCGACCACGATCTCACACTGCCCGTCCGACGCTCCTGTCTGACCGTCCA
>CAYVDS010000043.1:0-388 GCA_964450145.1 uncultured bacterium | reverse complement strand
GAACTTCAGTGCGTTGCCGACAAGGTTCTGCAGCAGTTGACGCATCTGAAGCGGGTCCGCGTCGATGGTTGGCAATTCACTGCATTCAACGCGTCCCCCTGCTTGTTCGATTCTCACCTCGAGGTCCGACAACACCTCCCGCATCACTTCGGAAAGTTGCACAGAAACGAAGGGCTGTGCCTTCGTGGTGACCCTTGAGAACAGAAGCAACCCCTCGATGAGGGTCTGCATTCTTCTCGCGGCGTTTTGCATCCTCTCGAGATAATCCCTTCCCTGCTCGCTGATGCAGTCACGGCATTTTACCATGAGCCGGTCGCCGAATGCGGTGATCTTCAGAAGAGGTTCTTTCAGTTCGCGCGCGGCGACATAGGCGAACTGCTCGAGCTCC
>CAYVDS010000042.1:21013-29675 GCA_964450145.1 uncultured bacterium | reverse complement strand
ATTGGTTGTTGGCCGCTTGCTAAATGGATTCCCGCTTTCGCGGGAATGACGTAACATATTCAGGTTTTTGGTTTTAACCAGGAACAGGAACTAGGAACCATGAACTGGTTTCTTAGGAGGGAACACGCATGACATTTAACCTGTTCGAACATTCGACGTATCTGATCAGAAGAAAAATCTTCACGCTGTTCGGAGGCGCATTTCACATCTACGATCCGACGGGGCAACTTGCTTTCTATTCGAGACTCAAGGCGTTCAAGCTGAAAGAAGACATTCGCCTTTATACCGGTGAAGATATGCAGACAGAAGCATTGCTTATCAAGGCGCGGCAGGTTCTTGATATCTCGGCCACATACGACGTGATTGACCCATCGACGAATCAAAAAGTCGGCGCCCTGAAGAGAAAAGGCCTGAAGTCGATCCTGAAAGACGAATGGATTTTCATGGACGCGAACGACCGAGAGATCGGGTTTGTGAAAGAAGACAGCATGGCGCTTGCGCTTGTCAGGCGCTTCTTGACCAATCTGATTCCTCAGAAATATCATGGTGACATAAACGGCATGCCGGTTTGTACGTTCAAGCAGAACTTCAATCCGTTCGTCATGAAGATCACGGCTGATTTTTCTCCGGATATCAACCGATTGCTCGACAGACGCATGGGTATCGCCGCCGCTGTGCTCCTGTGCGCAATCGAAGGCCGTCAGAGGTAGGGCAAGCAACAGAGTTGATTAATGGAAATCGGTAGGAACAACGACATCACAGCGAAATCCGAAGACCCGGGCAGCCCTGATGCTCTGGGACTTATGAAAGAGCTCGATGAAGAACTGCTCAGCAGGTATCCGGCGCAAAGCGTTCATGGGATGAAGCCGTCCGAAGCCGCGGTGTTCATAATAGCCAGAATTGACGGACACGCCGTTGGATGCGGCGCTCTTCGAGAGGTCTCAAAAGAAACGGTTGAAATCAAGCGCATGTTCGTGAGAAACTTGCATCGCCGCAAAGGCATTTCCAAGAAAATTCTCAAGGCATTGGAGTCAACCGCCGGCGAGTTCGGATACAAAAACATATGGCTTGAAACCGGAGAGGCGCAACCAGAAGCGATTCGCCTGTACGAATCGTCGGGCTACCATCGCATTCCGCGCTATGGCGAATACACACATGATCCGCTAAGCGTCTGTTTTGGAAAACAATTGCGGTGAAAAACGCTGGCGTTTATTCAGCAGCGCGCGCTCGCCCGCAAGTGAGAACTTTAGGCACTTCAGTTCACTTCGCACTTTAGACACTCTTGAAGAAGGGAGTCCCCTATGGGTCTGCAAGGAAGGCTGACGAAGGATAAGATGGCTGCGACTATGCCGGTTGACGCGCCGGCGTACCACAGGAAACCGTTTTACTACAAGAAGGCCCGTTGGATGCGCTTCGATTTCGTGACGGACGGGGAAGCCGCGGCGGCGCTGCTCCCGGAGCAGTTGAGTCTGCCGGATACGCCGACGGCTTCGCTAAGCTTTGTCGATTACCCGTGGTCGTCAATCGGCCCCTATCATGAGGCTATTCTCGCGATTCAGGCAATATACGGCGACGAGGAAATGTTCTATTTGACGCATCTCATACTTGACCGCGACACGCCGATACTCGTCGGCCGCGAAGTCTACGGGTTCCCTAAGAAAATGGGGATCGTCGAGTTTGTTAAAGAAGAAGACCTGATGGCGGCGTATGTCGAGCGGCCTCGCGGCATCAGAATCTGTTCCGGCGTCATGCGGGCGGAGCAATCACTGGAGCCGCTGCCGGACGGGACACCCCTGAAAGCGCTCTCTCTGAGAGTGATTCCGAGTCCCGAGAAGGACAGGGATCATTCACTTGTCGAGTTGATACAGACCGATCTCGTGGTCAGTTCAGTGGAGATGTGGACAGGGCCGGGCAGTTGTCATTTTACCGGCGCATCCTCGCTGGACCCCTGGCACAAACTTCCCGTGAAGGAAATGATGAGCTGCATCTACATGATTTTCGATTTCGAACTCGGCTACGGGCGTGCTCTTGAAACGTTGTAGTTCGACTCGGAATTGCGTCCGGAATCGGAAATCAATTGGGAAGGCTGGATTAGAGAATGACGGCAGAATAAGGCCATGGTCGGTCAGAGAATCGGGCTATGTGCAAGATACCATTGGCTGAGTGTCAGGGCTGACGAATGCGCGACAATAAGCGGAGCCATTATTTCGCCACATTACGTGTTGGAATACCCTGATTGGGTCAATGTGGTTGTGCTGGACGAACGAGTCCGGCCCGTTCATCTGTATTTGTAGTCTTGTTTCCTGCCAAGCTTGCCCTCAGGCAGGTTTCTTTATCCCGTGAAACAATTCGCTTCCTGCGCCGGGGTACACGATGCGCTCATTCGGCGGAGTAGGTCTTTTCACCGGTGGCCACTTGCCGGCGAGCGGCTCTGAACCTTCTCTCGCCGCCGCCGTGGGCACAACATCTGCCATGTGAGGATGCTTGCGAACGTCGGCGCTCTCGACATTGTGACTGAATTCGATGGGAATGCCATTGGGATCGAAGGCATATATCGAATGAATGAAGCCGTGGTCGATAACATCGGAGACCTCGAAGCCTGCAGCCGAGAGCGTGTCTTTCAACTCCCAGAGATCGTCCTCCGCTTTTACGCCAAAGGATACGTGGTCGAAAACAAACGGGCCGGAGACGGGCTCGCCGTGCTCTTTCTCGCGAACCGGCTTTACACCGGGCCACTCAAAGAAGGCGATCAAATCGGCCTCTGATATTTCGAAAAAGTAGTGCCTGTAGCCGGGCTTTCCAAGACCCGCCACCAACCTCATGCCCAACAAGTCGCGCCAGAAAAGAATCGTCTTTTCCATGTCGCCCGTCGCCATCGCCAGATGATTGACTCCGTTGAATCTGTTCATTGCACACCTTCCCCGGCCATTTTCTCGTCGGCCGCAATGGGTTCGCTTCACATCCGCGGTTGATCGCAATCGGCCATCCAAAGAGGCCCGCAATCTCCAACATACCCATCGAACTATGAATCATGGCAGCGCCGCGCGCAAGCTTGCTCATCGAGGTAGACGGCGGGGAGCACGGGGGAACATGCGGTGCGGCACCGGGGGGGGAAGCATATCCTACGAGAGCTCACGGTTGCATTTGACGATTGACCCTAATCTTCTTCTGCTTTGACAATTGAGAGCTCTCCTTTTTCCGCGCGCGACGGGTCTGTATTTGGCAGGGTTTCGAAGGCGCGCCTGATTCCAACAGGGGGATTTTCGGCGTGTCAAGTGACAGAATCCGAGAACGCGATGCGGATTTCCGTACAGCAAGTGTCTTCGGCCTGCGTTGAATTTCTTCGCGGGCGAAGCTATGATTTTCCGCTTGACATCTCGGCGTGGATGCGATACAAGATATTTACTATTGCTCCGGGGATTCTGGCGGCCAATGCTGTACAAAACAAGATAATCCGAACCGCAGAGGTCGCGGAGCGACGCGGAGGAAACACACATAGGACAATGCCCAGCGCGGGAGCCATGGATTTCTTTCTTCTCCTTTTTGGCGGTGCTGTGAGCTCTGTACTACTCTGATGTTTTCCTCTGCGACCCTCTGCGCCCTCTGCGGTTCAGATTCTTTTTCTTGGACAGCAGTGAATTTTTGTCGTGGTTTTCAAAAACACGTGTGTATAACTCATTGTCATTAAAACGGATTCCCGCCTCCGCGGGAATGATAAGGAGGAGAAGCTTTCCGTTCGTGTTATTCGTCTCGCGCCTTGCGTCCCGCGTTTCGCGGGATAACATTCGTGTTCCCAGAGTTTCTTCTTCTTTTTGGTTGCGGCTTCGCTGCTCTGTGAGCTCTGTGCGCTCTGTGGCTCCGGGCGGTTGTTTCCTGTACCGTAAAAGTCATCGTCACCCGTGGTGAGGGGGCTTGGAGAAGAATCATGAGTGTCTACGAAACCGTGATTTCTGTTGCTGACATTCTGTGGTGGCCATTGGCCGCGATCATTCTGACTCAGGCTCTTTTGGGCCCGTTTCTTGTCAGGTTTACGGCATGGGCGAGAAGAAAACCCAACATAACGCCAACAACTCTGGCCGGACTTCCGGAATCTGTCGCAGAGCGAATCATGCATTCTTGCGCCGAAGTTGAAAGCCTCGGATTCAGAACGGTTGGACTTTTCGCCGCGCCGGACTGGATACCCAAAGTATATGTAAGGTTCGTCCTTTTGGTTAAACCGGAAGATAAAACATGGGCCATGGTTACAGTGATCACGTCGGCAAGCATCTTAAGAACTCACCATGTCGAATTCTGCACGGAATTCTCCGATGAAACTGAACTCTGCACCAACAATGCCCCACAACTGCCGTCGTTTGCCGAACTACCATATAAGCAAGTGTCTAGATTTCCCAAGTTGAAGGATGTGCGTCGTTTATATGACGCGCACATTCATTTGAAGGCCACACGTTTTGGGAATAAGACGCCTATTCTCAATGGCGTTGGCGAGGAAGTCCAATACATGGAATCCGCTCTCACCAAGGATTTCGAGCGACAGGCGGATGCGGGGTATTATTATTTGCAGACCGGGGAGGAAAAGTTCTTCCCCACATGGAAAGGCGCTGTTTTGATGACGTGGAAAATCATGTGGCCTGTAGGCGCCGTCCGAAGAATTCTGATTCGTATGAAAGCCAACAGTATCCTGCAAGAGATGGGCGTTGCTTCAACAAAAGGGTCTACATGACCTCTTACCCAAAACGGCACGAGCCTGTGGGGCTGAATTCATTCGGCCGAATATGCCGAATAAATTAGAGGAGCGCACGATGGTTGCGCCACGTTTTCTTTTCATATTTGTGCTTGCCTTAACCGCAGCGGGGTGCGGCGGATCAACCGCACAGACACGGCGTGACCCTCCTCTCGTGGACACGCGCCCGACAGAGACCTCCTACGGTATTGCCGGCTGGTACGGTCAAGAGTTTCACGGCCAGGAAACGGCCAGCGGGGAGCGCTTCGATATGTATGCTTACACCGCGGCCCACCGGGAATTGCCGTTTGGCACACGCGTGCGCGTGACAAACTTGCGCAACGGTCGCCATGCAGTCGTGCGCATCAACGACCGGGGCCCATTCGTACCAGAGCGGGTGATAGATGTTTCCTACATCACGGCAAGGGACCTGGGAATGCTGAAAACGGGCCTGGCAGAAGTGCGCTTGGAGATAGTGCACGAGTAGAAAATCGTCAGAGGACAACCGTACACATTGGATATTTATCCGCAGATTGCGCTGACTTGCGCGGGCATTCCTATTTGCGAATATGGATTGTAGGCCGAGGAATTAGTCCGCTAAGAGACAAAAAGCCGCACGAGAATCACGGATTACGGATTAAGGAAGAAGGTCAACGCTATCAGGGCCGACTTGGGCTCGTGAATGTGTGACCCCTTTGCTTTTTAGTTTACTTCAAGAGATTGAGGAATTCGTCAACGGTCATGCCGGCGTTTCGAATCAGTGCACGGAGTGTGCCTACGGAGAGTTCCTTGTGTTGCGGAATGGAGAGATTAACACGCACGCCGGGTTTTGTCATCACGAAACTGTCCAAGCTGAGTTTGGGTTCGAGGTGTTTTGCTAAGATGTTCATGAGATTCACTTTGCGATCTGTCGGCTCCAGGTCACACTGACCCACTATTCCAACTCTGCATTGACGAGGTGAAAATCGAGATGAAACAGTATGAGGCTGTAATACAAGTGATGGAGAAAAACGGCGGTTTTGCGACGTTGGGTTTCTTGAATCAGGAGGCAATGAAGGTTCCGGGCGTCAAGTGGGGTACGAAAACCCCGTTTGCAAGCATCAGGAGAATAGTGCAAGACGACAGATTCTTCTTCAAGATCAAGCCAGGACTCTGGGCGCTGAATAGCCATAAGGGTAAGCTGCCCTTTGAGTACGTGGAAGAAAAGCAAGGGGCTCAGACGAGAAAAGATGAGTTCAATCATACATATTATCAAGGACTACTTGTCGAAATTGGCAATCTTAAGAAATATCAAACTTCTGTGCCAAGCCAAGACAAAAACAAGGACTTCCTTGGCAGAAGGCTTGGTGAAATAAGCTCTGTCAAAGAGTTCTATAAGTTTAGCTATGACCATATTGTCGCCATAGCTCAGAGGGTCGATGTGACGTGGTTCAACGAGAGGAAAATGCCGAGCAAATTGTTTGAGGTAGAGCACTTGAGCGACATACAGAATTCCCTCCTGAAGTTCTCCGAGTTGCAGGATTATTTCTCAGAATTCTTCATTGTGGCAGACATCGTAAGGAAGGCTGAATTTGAAAAGAAGCTCGCGCTTACCGCTTTTGCGCCAGTCCAGAAAAGGGTTAGATTCTTAAGTTACAACAAGTTGTCTGAATGGCACTCAAGAACACATGGAATCGTTATGCTGGAGGAGAACCTTGCTCGATGAGCGATCACAAGAGAATCAAAGAGGTGAGCGAAGAGAAAGCCGACCAGCTTGTTGACGCACTAGTAAGATGCGCCTACTGCAAAGAACCATTTAAGGAATGTGACACACTTATTCCTGGCATTGGCGTGGTCGTAGGGGAGACTGATGTCGTCGAACATGATGGCTCTTATTGGCACCGGGGTTGCGTGGACGATTTTGAGAAGGATAATCGCCGATACTAATGTCCTAACCGATTATTCTAAGTCTCTGTACGTATGGACACGCGGTTTCCTGTCTTTTATATGAGATCCGCAGTCACTGGTTGATTTCTTGCTTTCAAACCTGTATCGCCTATTTCAATGATCTCACTGTAAACCGAGAATATGTTCCGACCCTACTTCCGCCTGCTCCTTTTGTCTTTCAGAAACAATCGGGGCCATCTTTACGCTGAACAAAACCCACTTTATCCCGCATTTCGCAGAATCTCCAGCCATTACTTTTTCTTTGCTGACTTAGTGACTTAGCGCCTTTGTGGTAAGATCCTTCCTTCTACGGTTTCATTTCCCACTCATCATTCGCTGTCAGTTCTCGTTCAGTTTCCTGTTTTTGGTTCAATCCAAAATCCAAAATGAAAACGTCCGCGTTCAGCGGCGCCCATCGGCGGTTCCTCTTGCCTCTTCTTCTTTTCGGTTGCGGCTATACCGCTCTGTGAATCTGTTGCGTTTCCAAGGCTATTGTTCTCGCAGTGCGCTCCTCGCTCTTCTGCTACAAATCCTGCGTTACGTCAGCCTTTAGGAAATCCACAAACTCATCCAATATTCTCTTCTCTTCCTTTGACAACTTCGCGAAAGAATCCGTTTGGGCAGCGTACCGAGCGGCCGATTCGCGAATCTCCTCCGATGCCTCTGCCGCTCCTGCCAATGCCGCCAGGCGGCCTTCCGGTCCTTGATAGAATCTGCTCAGCTTATGCAGACTCGACGGCGATGGCCGATACCCGATGATTCGCTCCATGGCTGAAAGCTCCTTCGAGTCAACGCCGATCCCTTCAGCGGCCTGCTCCACCGTCAGCCCCTTCTCGCGTCGCAGATTTTGCACCACCAATTGGAAAGCATGCCGCAGCATTTCGTCCTTGGAATTCTCGGCCGTCATAACCACCGTCAGTTTCTGCTTAAGCGCCTTCGCGATGCGGTTCAGCATTGTAAGCGAATGTCCGTCATAGTCCGCATCCTCCAACCTGCTAACGACGGATTGGGTTGTCCCGATCAGATCGGCCAGTTCTTCCTGATTCAGGCCGACCTCCTTTCGTAAATCATGTATCAGCCGGGCCACATATGCGTTGACGCGCTCAACCTCGAGCGCAAGCTTCCGCTCGGCGTCGTCCTTCACATATCGCCTGTGGAGAATATCCACCGCATCCGCCGTGGTCTTCTTTCGTTTCATAATAGCTCACTCCCTGTACGTATGAAGTTCGGGGTTAAGCCTGAACCTCTTCGATCTTTCGATAGCCCGATTTATTTCAGTGGGCGGAACATTGCCTTCCTTCATGATTCCATGTGACAATATCGCCAGCTTCTCATGAAAGAAATACAATATCCGGTAATTCACGCGACCGTATCTCACGCGGAGTTCGTATATGCCGTCGCGCAAATAATCCGCCTCAGGTCGTCGCAGCTCATGACCATACTCCGCAAGACGCTCGGCTCGGACTATCACCTTGTTCTGCGCTTTCTCCGGGAGACCATCGAGCCATTCCAACAACGGAACACTTTCATCGCCCTCCCTGAATATTACGACTTCTATTCTCGGCACAAACACCCTTTTCTGCGTTTTGGTTATATTATAGCATTATTGCGATAATTAGTCAACTCAATGTCCTTTTTCCTTCTCTACAAAGCTGCCGCAATCTGCGGAGTCCTTTGTTTCATCCCAGAGTTTTCATCGGCGTTCATGTGCGTTCATCGACGGTTTCAAAATCTTAGGCCTCTTTTTGCGCGTTTGACATTCGCGCGGAAACTGATAACATGTTCTCGGAGGGAAACGGTTTCTTTGCGGCGAAGTCTTTGCGAGCGAGGGGCCGCAGGCCCAAGGGAAGCGACCTTTCTTTTCCGGGTTTCCCTTTTCGCCTTCATTAGGAGCGCTTGACCACGCTGTGGCGTGCTTAATCTTGAAAGAAACAGGTCTAAGCCTCCAAAGCGGAAAAATCCCCCCTGCCCCCCTTTTGTAAAGGGGGAACGTCGCCGAATGAATGCTAGAAACCA
>CAYVDS010000042.1:19858-21003 GCA_964450145.1 uncultured bacterium | reverse complement strand
CAATGACCGATCCTCCATCTTCGCTCGACAAGGATTTGATATCGGAAGAGGATTTCCTCCGCGCGCAGGCGGAGTATGCCGCACGGTTGCCCGTCGTCCAACCGGTTATCGAGCACGTTCAACGAGTCGGCGAGGAAAACCGGGAGTCGTGGGGCTCACTCCTGGAGAGGAACGCCGAAAAGTTCCCCGATGCCATGGCCGTCAAATCCGCAGACGGATGTCTGACATATAAAGAATACAACAAGCAGGTCAATCGGTACGCCAATTACTTCATCTCACAGGGCCTGAGAAAAGGAGACACAGCGATTGTCTTCTTGGAGAATCGGCCCGAGTTGCTGATCGTTTACAGCGCAATCGCCAAAATCGGAGCGATCAATTGCATGATCAATACCAACCTCCGCGGCGACTCGCTCTTTCACTGCATGACGCTCAATTCCGGCGCCGCGTTCGTCATCGGCGAAGAAGTTATTGACGCATTCGAGGAGATTCGGAATCGCCTCGACCCGCAGAAAAACCCGCGTGTCTACTTCCTGCCCGATTTAGGAAAGAAACCAATGCCTGCCGGTTGCATCAATCTCGCGGAGGCAGCAAAAAACCCTCCGGATTCCAATCCATCGACGACGGCTAATATCAAACCGGGTGACACCATCGCATATGTTTTCACGTCGGGCACAACGGGCGGCATGCCGAAGTCCGCTGTCATCACGCATGGCCGCGTCGTCAGGAGCGCATATTTCAACGGCATCGTGATTATGGACCTGCAGCCCGGCGACACCATATATGTTCCGCTGCCCTTCTTCCATACGAACGCGCTTGCCTTAAGCTGGCCGGCGGCGCTTGGCGCCGGAGCGGCACTCGCCGTCAGGCGCAAGTTCAGCGCGAGCAAGTTCTGGGACGACGTGCGGAAATTCGAGGCCACGGCGTTCTGCTACGTGGGCGAATTGTGCAGGTATCTGATGAACCAGCCGCCGAGGCCCGACGATTCGGATAATCCGCTTGCCAAGATCATCGGAAACGGTCTTCGGCCCGACATCTGGAAGGAATTCAAAGCGCGCTTCGGCATACAAAAGGTCTTTGAAATCTACGGCGCCGCCGAACCGAACCTGTATTTCGTCAATATGCTAAATCTCGATTGCACGGTCGGG
>CAYVDS010000042.1:14953-19848 GCA_964450145.1 uncultured bacterium | reverse complement strand
CGTATGCTATTGTCAAATGTGACATCGAGTCCGGCGAGCCGATAAGAGACGCGGAAGGATTCATGCAAAGGGTCGAGGTCGGTGAAACCGGCCTTGCTCTCGGCGAAATCGCTGATAACAATCCCTTCGCCGGCTATACCAACAAAGAGGCTACCGAGGCGAAGATTTTTCGCGATGTCTTCACCAAAGGAGACGCATGGTTCAACTCCGGAGACCTGTTGCGCGACATAGGATACGGTCACGCGCAATTTGTGGATCGCCTGGGAGACACCTTCCGCTGGAAGGGAGAAAACGTATCCACGACCGAGGTGGAGAAGGTAGGCAATACGTTTCCGGGAATCAAGATGTCAATGGTTTATGGGGTCGTTATGCCCGGCGGCGACGGGCGCGCGGGTATGGCCGCCATTATCTCGGACATCACGCCCGAAAAATTCGATTTCAAAGGGTTGCTGGAGCATTTCAAAAAAGCTCTGCCCGCGTACGCGGTTCCCAAGTTCATTCGATTCCGGACCGAATTCGAGTCGACGCCGACTCATAAATTCAAGAAGTTCGAATCGAAAAAAGAAGGCTTCGATCCAAACGCTATAGCCGATCCTCTCTTTGTGCTGTTGCCCGACTCCTCCGAGTACCGGCGATTGACGAAACAACTGCACGGGGAAATCCTGAGAGGGAAATATAAGTTCTGATATTTTCACCACGAAGGCACAAAAGCACCGAGAAAAGAACGTTTGGGAATCCACAGATTGCGCAGATTCGCGCAGATTCTGAGAAAAGAGGAAGAAAAAGCGGAAAAATCCCCCTTTGAGACTGTCCCATAATTGGCGAATGGGCATGGAATTCTGGGGGTGCGAATTTATTCGCACAGTATTTCTGGCCTCTTTGCACGCCGCGTGTGCGAATAAATTCGCACCTACAAAAGTGCGGGACAGAGTCAAACGGGGGTGTTGATGCGCAGCCAAACGGCGTCAAAACTTAACGGCGCCGCCGCAGATGCTGATGGTCTGGCCCGTCACATAATCTGAAAGGTCGGTGCAGAGGAACTCGACCACTTTCGCGCAATCCTCGGGCGTGCCGAGTCGGCCCAGCGGTATCTGCGCGAGGACGCTCTCGCGGATCGCGTCATGCTTGAAGACTGTTTCGTGGAGCCGAGCTGTCTCTATATAGGCAGGCGCGATGCAGTTGACGTTGATGTTGTAAGGGCCGAGTTCCTGAGCCAGATAGCGCGTGTATTGAATTATAGCGGCCTTTGCGGGCCCGTAGGAAGCGTACACGCCGCCGGGCTGCGCCTGAAGACCGGCCTGCGAGGCAACGTTTACGATTCTTCCCCACCGCTGCTCCTTCATCGGTTGGCTCGCGGCCTGACAGCAATAGATGGTCCCCATAAGATTACGATCGAGCGTTGTGCGCAGGTCCTTTTCCGACACGCTCGAGGCGAAGCTCTCGAATACCTCACCCGCAATTCCGCCCGCATTGTTGATTAAGATATCCAGTCGCCCAAATTCCTTGATGACGCGCTCTGTCATAGCCCCGACAGCGTCCCTATCAGCCACGCTACACTCGATGCCGAGCGAGCACGCGCCGCGCGCTTCGACCTCGGCCATCACGCTCTGCGCCGTCAGTTCCTCGCCGAATTCCCTCGCGGAATCGAGCCGTATGTCATTGATTACAATGTCAGCCCCGAGGTCCGCCAGCCGGAGCGCATATGCGCGACCGAGTCCGCGCCCCGCGCCCGTCACGAGAGCGACTTGCCCTTTGAGTTTCCGCGAATCCCCGTCAGACATATTGGCCTTCCTCCGAGAAACCACGGAGCGCACGGAGCACTCGGACGCAAATCACAAATAAGAGATTCTCCGCTGCGCTCATGGGAAACGGTTTCTGGTTTCGAGTTTTTGGCTTCTGGTTAAACACCAAAGAAGCTCGGCGCCTTGCGTCATCCCCGCGAAAGCCTGCCCTCGACCTCGACCAGAGGGCGGGAATCCGTGTTTGAAACGTAGCGGAATACAAGAATGGATTCCCGCTTTCGCGGGAATGATAAGAAAAGAGTCGTCCATTCGTGTAATTCGCGTAAAATTCGTGGCATTCGTGTTCCAAGAGTTTCTTGGTTTTGGTTGCTGTCATTTAACACCGCAGAGGGTTTTGGCGAACTCCTTCTTCTGCTCGAGGTTGCCTTGCCGATAGATCATGACGCGCTGGGCTTGGGGAGAGCCGGCGCCATGCATCGATTCGACAAGCGCGGTCCCGGCGGTCATGTTCTCGATCAGCCTCAAGACCCGGATGCGGTCCTCAGCCGATGCCGATTTCGCTGCCTTATAGTGCTTATACAGCATCTCGCCGATTTCCTCATTCCGGAAGTCCTTCTCGCTCGGCAGGGTGGCGATCACGCCGCCTGCGATATCGTGCGACAATCTGGATATCTCATAAATGTATCGGGTCACGTTGTGTTTGCACACGTTCGCGAGCAGCGGATCAACTATGTACGAGCCCGATTTCGTTTTCTTCCCCTCGGATGAGCAGGCGATCGAGCAGCAGTAGAGCGTCTCGGTGAGATGCATCATCTCGGTCAGCTTGTCGCGCACGTGCGAAGCGTTTGCGCATCCATTGAGCTCAGCCGCGAGAGCGGTTGCGCCGGTGATGACATCGCTCACGCCGCCCTTGCAGCCGCCATAGTTCTGCCGGTGCAGCGACGCGAACCGCTCGACCAGCATTCCGCTAAACTCGTATTCGCCGCACATGAACACTCGCTCCCACGGAACAAACACGTCCTCGAGAATCACGATGGCCTCTCCACCCACCAGCCCGAACGCCGGATTGCCGGAATCGACTCTCTCTCCGAGCAATTTGCGGTAGTCGTTCGACTGTCTGCCGAACACCATCGTCACGCCGGCCGCGTCGGCAGGAACTGCGCACACGACCGCGAAATCTTTGTCGGCCTCGCGCAATGCCATTGTCGGCATGAGAAGAATTTCGTGCGAGTTGACCGCGCCCGTCTGGTGCTGCTTCGAGCCGCGGATGACTATACCGTCTTTCCGCCTTTCGGTCACGTGCACGAACACGTCGGGGTCCGGCTGTTGGCTCGGCGGAAGCGAGCGGTCTCCCTTCGAGTCGGTCATCGCGCCGCAGATCATAAGGTCTTTTTCCTGCATCTCCTCCAGATATGTGATGAATCTCTTGTGATAATCCGTGCCCTTGGCCGCGTCCATCTCGAAAGTGGTCGAATAAACCGCGTTGATTCCGTCGAATCCGACGCACCTCTGGAAACACGAGCCGGTGCGCTGTGCAAGAAACCTCAGCATTTTCACCTTCGTCACGAGGTCCTCTGCACTCTGGTGAATGTGCAGGAAGCGGTTGATAGTCTTGCCGGTCAGATGCGATTTCGCGGTCAGGAGCGGCGCGCCCTCCTCCGTATGAACGAGGCCGTAGGTCATTGCGGCGCAGCGCACGTGCGGCGCAGTCGCCGGGTGCTTGACCACGTCGTCAACTCTTTCCCCAAACGCAAAAACCCTTGTCTTCCGTTCACGAAGACTCTCTATATATTGTTTCGCAGTCATCATATGAGGTTAGTCCCTTTCCGAAATAGCCTGAGCAATTCACTGTTGTCCAAAACATCTTTTTCACCGCAAAGGCGCAAAGAAGAAAGAACGATGTAAACCACGGGGATCACGGAGAAAGAAACAGCGCAAATGATTAGTTTTCTCTCCCCGACAATTCCCGGTGTTCCGCGTGGTGGAGGCTTCTACTGGGAGTCTCTCCGGTTCTTATCCCGCTGAAATGGGATACTTGCCGTACTTGTGGGTGGCCTTCACCATGGCTACATAATTCTCCGGCTTGCAGCCGGGATGAATGGAATTCGAAGAGCCGAGGATATACCCTCCGCCCGGCGCGGCAGCTTTGATGGCCTGTTTGACCGCTTCTTCGACCTCTTCTTCGGTACCCGAGGGCAGGAGGTCAATGCAGTCAATGTTCCCGATTAGACAGACTCTATCGCCGCAGTGGTCCTTGACCTCCTTGAGGTCCATGCACTGAGGCTGAATCGGGTGAATTCCATCGAAGCCGAGTTCGATCAGCCGGTCCAGTATCGGCCAGAGATTGCCGTCGGAATGCTTTATAGCCTTCACGCCGCCTTTGTGAACAACGTCCACAAGTTCCTTGAGGTAGGGCGCGATGAATTCGTCGAACTGAGCGGGAGACATCAGCGTATTCGCATTGAACGCGAGGTCGCTCCCGAACAGCACTGCGTCGGCGCCTCTGGCGATGGCTTCGGTGAATAATTCCCTATAATAATCGGTCGCGAGCCGCGCTATGCCATGGGCAAGCTCTGCGTTTTCGAGATAGTCAATGAGCAGATGCTCGAGGCCTCCACGCAGCTCCCAACCCGTAACGAAACAGTCGTTCGAGCAAAAGATGACCGCCCTTTTGCCCTCGAATCTGGACTTCATCATGCCGAGCATAACAAAATCGATGTCGGGGTAAATCTTCGGCGGCCGGTAGGCTTTCAGGTCGGCCACTGATTTGACCGGTCCATCCATCGGGTATCCCTGCCCATGCGGATTCCGCTTGAATGTAATTCCCCATGGGTCCCTGAAGTATCCATCGCCTAATTCTTCCCCGCGCTCGAAGACCCGGGCGAATACCCCGTCAATGTCGAGTTCTTCGATAAAGAGCGCGAATGCATCCGATATCATCATCAACTCCTCCGGCGACATTTCAGCAGCGGGTTTGACCGGAGGAAGCCTGTCGGTGAAGTGCCTGGCGATTCCGATGATGCTCGCCTCATTATACGCGTTCTCGAAGTGGGGAACACGGTGGTCCCCTCTGCGTTCGAACGCAGCAAGCAGTCTTTCTCTCGGCAGCATAACGAATCCTTTCCATCCGCAGCGCGGAATAACCGATAATAT
>CAYVDS010000042.1:9182-14943 GCA_964450145.1 uncultured bacterium | reverse complement strand
ATAATATGATATCACACCGCCGATGCTCACGTCACACGCGGCGCTGACAGGCGGGGGAAAAGAGGGAAACGACAGGGAATGATGAATGATGAGTGATGAATGCGGAATGAAGAGTCCGAACCGCAGAGGGGTCGCAGACCCAGGGCGCAGAGGTTTGCAGAGGAAAAGCATAAGATCGTCCCCCTATGTCCTCGGCGTCTTCGGCGGTTGCGATTTCTTTGTGATCGGCGGCGATCGCTCCTTGACAATTGTATAACATGTGTTATATGATTATTGGCGATCTACCAGATGTTATTCATTAGGCCAAATAAAGGGTTGCTCAAGAATGCGGGCCAGGAGCGCAATTAGAAGAGAGGATGTCGTAAAGGCGGCGTTCGCCGTCGTACGCGCGCATGGAGCGGAGAGGCTGTCGGCGCGCTCCATCGCAAAGGAACTGAAATCGTCCACGATGCCCATCTACTCATGTTTCGAATCGATGAGAAGTCTGGAAGAAGAAATTCTGAGAAAGTCGTTCGAACTGCTTTCCAACTATCAGACGACTCCTAGGACCGGCGATATTTTCCTCGACATGGGAGTCGGCTACGTGCTGTTTGCCAAGAAGGAAAAGCATTTATTTGCGCTCATCAATGCCGAGAAGAATCGGCGCCTCAGGGATTCGTATCATGAGCGCAACTTCCAGTTCCTTATTCAGAAATTGTCCGGGTATCCGCTCGTCCGGGGACTGCCCGAAAAAGAAATACGGCGGTTTTTCTTGCAGGGGTGGATATATTCCCACGGCCTGGCTGAATTGGTCAGGAGTTCGTTTTTCAAGAAAACCGGCGAAGAGGAGATCATCGAGTTGCTCACATACACGGGAATGAGGTACATCGAAGGATTCAAGAAGTTGCTGAAGAAGAGAAAGACAAAACGGAGCAGTGGATTCCCGCCTTCGCGAGAATGACGTATGGTGTCGGACATGTTGTTCGATCTCAGAAAGGACGAGGTTCCTCCGCTCGCTGAAAACAGGCGCCAGACTCCAAGGCAGGGGCTGGATTACTGAGCTGTAGATTGCGGAGTTACGCGTGGAAGAAACGGGCTTAAGTGACACGACGGAAAAATCCCCCCTCACCCCCCCTTTTGTAAAGGGGGGAAAGAGGGCTGTCCCGTAATTCTGTGGGGCCGAATTCATTCGGCCAATTGTGTCAAAGATGGCTTGAAAAAGCGTGCGAATAAATTCGCACCCACAGAATTCCATCCCCATTCGCCAGTTGCGGGGCGCCCGTTTGCCAATTATGGGACAATCTGGGATAACATTCAGATCTTTAACGACGCGGGGCACTTTATCAATATCGAACGACCTCAGGAGATTGCAAAGGCTGCGCTCGATGTAGCAGGATTACTCTAAGGGGTGTTCCCGCTTCGTCTCCGTTTTACATTTCCCGCCGTTTCATGGTAAAATAGCGCAACTTCGACCTCGGTTTATCACTGTACTGCAACACCCGCAGAGGCATAAGGGTTTTGTCCTTCAGCCAGTAATGAATCCCGGAGGTTAGCGTAAAGGGCGAGGTATATATGAAGTACTGGAGAACACCGCTGGACCTGCACACGATTCAACCGAGCAGGGGCAAAGTGTTTGTCATCGAAGACCGGTGCAAGGGCTGCGAATACTGCATCGCCTATTGTCCGCGCGACGTGCTCAAGCTCTCGAAATCGTTCAACGCGAAGGGGTACCATTTCCCGGAGGTCGCGGACGAAGCGGCGTGCGTGAACTGCCATTTCTGCGAGGTGCTGTGCCCGGACTTCGCGATCTATTCGGTAGAGGCTACAGAAAACAAATAGAAACAGAAGCTTGGAATCCACAGATTCCGCAGATTTGCGCAGATTCAGAGAAGAAGAAACAAGAAAGAAAATGAAACCACAGCGGATTACACTGATTACACGGATTTCGGTAGAGGAATAAAGGACAAGAAACTTCTTTAATCTGTGAGAATCAGCGTAATCTGCGGATCAAAACCCAAAATCGGAGCTGACCTTGGCTGCTAAGGCGGTATTGACCGGAACACACTTCATGAACGGCGACTACGCCTGTTGCGAGGGCGCACTTGCGGCGGGCTGCCGTTTCTTCGCCGGATATCCCATCACACCAGCGACGGAGGTCGCAGAGCGCATGTCGGCGCGATTGCCCGATATCGGAGGCGTCTATATCCAGATGGAGGACGAGCTTGCGTCGATGGCCGCGATCCTCGGCGCGAGTTGGGGCGGCATGAAGGCGATGACCAGCACGTCGGGCCCGGGTTTCTCGTTGATGATGGAAAACATCGGCCTCGGGCTTTGCACGGAGACCCCGTGCGTCGTCTGCAACGTCCAGCGGGCCGGCCCAAGCACCGGCTTGCCGACGCTCGTGGCGCAAGGCGACATGATGCAGGCGCGCTGGGGCTCGCACGGGCATTACGAAATCATCGCCGTCGCTCCTTCGAGTCCGCAGGAGATGTTCGACTTCACGGTCTGGGCCTTTAACCTGAGCGAGCAATACAGGGTCCCGGTTCTGATAATGGCCGACGAGGTGGTGGGCCACATGACCGAGCGGGTCGTCATCCCGCCTGGAGACAAAATCGAGGTCGTGTCGCGCCGCAAGCCTACTATGCCGCCGGAAAAGTTTCTTCCTTACAAGGCATTTGCCGACGGAGTCGCGCCGATGGCCAATTTCGGGGACGGATACCGCATCCACGTCACCGGCCTTACCCACGATGAGCGCGGGTACCCCGTGATGGATGCCGGCGCGCAGGAACAGATGATAGACCGTATTGTCCAGAAAATCCGCAGGAATCTCGACAGGATCATCCGCTATGAAACAGTCGCGATGGATGACGCCGAGGTGGCGGTCGTCGCATATGGAATCGGCGCTAGGTCGGCCAGGCGCGCCGTGCGCGAGGCGCGCGAGCACGGGCTCAAGGCGGGCCTTATAAAACTGAACACGGTTTGGCCGTTCCCTGAGAAGCTGATACGAGACGTTGCCAGAAACGTCCGCGCGATGATAGTCCCCGAGATAAATCTTGGTCAGATGGCGCTCGAGGTGGAACGCTGCGCGCAGGGACGATGCCCAGTGCGGCTTGTTTCGCATGCAGGCGGCGGCATCCACAGCCCGAGAGTGATTTTGAGCGCGATCAAGGATGCGTTGAAGGGGAAGTCGAAGAAGAAGCGATAGCCGAAAAAACGTGCGAATGAATTCGCACCCACAGAATTGCGGGGGTCATGGAACACCATGGCGTCGCGCTAATTCGGGGACACGATGCCGCAGCGTGTCCCCGAATTAGCGCGCAAACCGTTGAATGTCAGGGTATCCGCTTGGTTCTTAAAAGGAATACCGTATGACCGTGAAGAAGGTGAAGAAATTCGTTGCGCCGCACCCGCAGGATGAATTGCTGAGGACCGACCGCATCCCGCACATTTGGTGCACGGGCTGCGGCATCGGCTCGGTGTTCGGCTGTGTTCTTTCAGCCATCAAAAAATCCGGCTTCCCGCTCGATGACATCGCGATGGTGTCGGGCATCGGCTGCACGGGGCGGATGGCAGGCTACATTAAGCTCGACTCGTACCATACCACCCACGGGCGCGCAATTCCGTTTGCCACCGGCCTGAAACTCGCGCGGCCGCAATCGCGCGTGCTTGTGTGCTCGGGCGACGGCGACCTGCTCGCAATCGGAGGAAACCATTTCATTCATGCCGCCCGCCGCAACATGGATATTACTGTCATCTGCGTGAACAACTTCAATTACGGCATGACCGGTGGCCAACTGGCGCCGAGCACGCCGTTCGGCGCGAAGACAACCACGAGCGCCGTCGGCTGCCCTGAGGAGCCATTCAACTTCTGCCACATGGCCGCGGCGTCCGGCGCGGTATATGTTGCGCGGTGGACAGCGCTCCATATCCGGCGGCTGACCGATTCGATAGGCGAAGCGATGCAGAAACGCGGGTTCAGCTTTGTCGAAGTTCTTGCGCCTTGTCCGACCTCATTCGGCCGTCGCAACCGGATGGGCAAAGGCATCGATATAATCAAGTTCTACCACTCGAAATCAGTGGTCCGGAACGGGATTGACCCAAGAGAAGCGACGGTGGACTTCAACAAGAACATCATTGTGGGCAAGTTCGTGGACATCGAGCGGCCTACGTTCCTTGATAACTATCAACTGGTCAACAAACGCGAGCTTGCGGACTGGCCGGCGGTGGAAGTTAAGGGCGAAAGGGGTACGCGTGAAGCGCGCGGGGGTTAGGGTTCATTCTATTTTGGATTTTAGATTTTGGATTTCGGATTGAGAAAGGCAAGCGCCTGCTGTTGGTGACGCACGCAAAAGATGGAGAATGCCGCAAGGCAAAGGTAGAATCGACATAAATCCCCCCTTGCCCCCCTTTGCAAAGGGGGGCAAGGGGGGTTGACAGCGCATATTGTCGTGTTCATGGTTCTCGGCAATTCAGCGTAGGCAATTTGAGACCAAACCAATGACATACAAAATCGAAAAAGAAATCCTCATCACTGGTTTTGGCGGGCAGGGAGTCGTGCTCGCGGGGAATATTCTGGGCAAAGCCGCGGCGATATACGATCACAAGCACGCCACCTTGACCCAGTCATACGGCCCCGAGGCGCGTGGGGGCGCATGTTCGGCGCAGGTCATGATAAGCGACGAGGAGATACTGTTTCCGTGCGTCGAACAGCCACAGGTGATGGTGTGCATGAGCCAGGAGGGCTACACCAAGAATGTCGGCGCGCTCGTGAATGGCGGTCTACTCATCTGGGATTCCGACCTCGTCAAAACGGGACGACATGACCCGAGTTGGGCGGCGTACCATATCCCGGCCACCCGTTTCGCGGGAGAGCTCGGCAACGAGATGATGGCAAACATCATAATGCTTGGGTTTCTTTCGGCGGTAAGCGACCTCGTGAGCGTCGAGGCGTTGCGTGAGGCGGTCTTGAGTTCCGTTCCGCCGAAAACAAAAGAGAAGAACGCCGCCGCATTCGATCGCGGCCGCGAGTACGGCGAGGCGATACTGAAGAGCCGGGCGATGCAGGAAAAAGAATGAGTCGCGAGTCGAGGAAAGCATAATGGAAATCCTCCTCTTTCTCCCTTTGAAAAGGGGAAGAAGGGGGATTTGGCGAAAAGGAGTGAAGGCGAGGGATACTGAAGAGCCGAGCGATGCAGAAATAAGAGGGGAAAGGGCAAAGGCGAAAGAGATTCTTCGCTTCGCCCAAAATGACGGTTGTTGTCGTACTCATTCTTTGATGTTCACGCCATGTTATCCGGGAAAGAACTACTCCAAATTTTGAAAGTGTGAACGGTGAAGTAGGCAACTATAAACCGTAAACTGTAAACCGTGAATTGCAGACCTTGAATTATATATAGCGACATAAACAATTGCGCGTGTTTCACGCACTAATCATCATGGATTCCCGCTCCCCGATCAGGTCGAGGACAGGCTTCGCGGGAATGACAAATGATGACGCCACAGCCGCAATGCGCAAGAACTTTTGACGCGGTGAATAGTTGTGGGAATCCAAAATCCAAAATCCAAAATCCAGAATCCAGAAAAGGCCGTCTTACTTGTCGGCTCCGGCTATGGGGCACTGAAGGTAGCCGAAGACCTCGCGCAGTCGAGCATACCGGTGGTCTGGGTCACGCAAGCGCCGCACTTTTTGAAATTGCCGGCGGGCGCGAAGAGTTTCATCGAATGGCCCGATGACATCAATTTCCAATTCCCGCCCCTATACCTGCGGGTGACACGGCATTCC
>CAYVDS010000042.1:0-9172 GCA_964450145.1 uncultured bacterium | reverse complement strand
TTCCCTTGTCACGCCGCTCACCCGGGCGCGCGTCGAGACCATCGTGCGCGAGGGCGCCGGATACCGCGCCTCGATTGTGCAAGACCCGCATTTCATTGATTATGACCTTTGCACCGGCTGTGGCCGCTGTATGGAAGTTTGCCCGCTTCACGATTCCGCGCATCCGCCGCTCACGCGCAGCCCCGCCTACTGTCCATCGCGAGCCCTTGAGCTCGACAAACGCAAGCTTGGCGAGTGTCGCGTCTCCTGCCCGTTGGGGATTAACGTGCAGGCGTACATGGCGCTGGCGGCGGCGTCACGATTCGACGAAGCCCTGCATATAATCAAAGAGGACAACCCGCTGCCCGGCATCTGCGGCAGAGTCTGCCATCATCCATGCGAGGAGTCGTGCCGGCGCCGCGATCTCGACCAGTCGGTCGCTATCCGCGACATCAAACGATTCCTTGCGGACTACGAGGCTCAGCGCGGGCCGGTCAAGCACGAAATGCCTGAAAAGTCTAAGCGGGCCGAACGCGTCGCGGTCGTCGGCTCAGGACCGGCCGGTTTGACGGCTGCGCATTTCCTCAATCGCGCCGGATTCAGTGTGACGGTATTCGAGGCGTTGCCCGAGGCCGGCGGCATGCTGCGCGCGGGCATCAACACCTTCCGCCTGCCGCGGCCAGTTCTCGATGCGGAGATAAAGGCGATCGCGGAAGCAGGCGCGGAAATTCGGACAAACGCCAAGATTGATTCGATCGACGCTTTGTTCGAGCAGGGTTTCAACGCGGTCTTGCTCTGCACGGGCACGCACCGCGACATGCGGCTGAACATTCCCGGCGAAAACCTCGACGGCGTCGTCCATTGCGTGCAATTCTTGAGTGGAATCAATCTCTACAAGACCGGCAATGTCGGCGCGCGCACGGTTGTCATCGGAGCCGGCAATTCTGCGATGGACGCGGCGCGCACGGCTTTGCGGCTCGGGGCGGAGGAAGTCACCATCCTGGCCATCGAGACCGAAAAGGAGATGCCAGCGCATCCGCGCGAGGTGCGCGAGGCGCGTGAGGAGGGCGTTCAGTTCAATCTCGGAGCAGCGCCGATCTCTTTCGAAGGAGATGGGGGCTGCGTTCGACGGATCGTGTACCGACCGGCCCATTGGAGCGAACCCGACTCGCACGGCGCTCGCCGCATCGAATATGATTCCGACAAGACTTTTACCCTCGACGCGGACACCGTGATCGTCTCGATAGGCCAGCAGCCGCACCTCGAGGAAACCGGCCTCGGCGGCAAAGTTTCCACGGGACGGGGCGGAAGAGTGGCGGTGGACGAATCCGCGGCCACTTCGCGGCCGGGTGTCTTCGCGGCGGGCGACGTGGTCACAGGGCCCTCGACGGTTATCGGTTCGATGGCCTCCGGAAGGCGGGCCGCCGGACGGATCATCGAGTATCTCACCGGCGAACCCTCGTCTTTTGTTGAGATTTCAGCCGAATCGCGCGGAGTGGGCGAATACGTGGAGATTTCTGAGGATATCCCTCGCCAGTGGCGGCCGGAGATGGCGCAACGACAGCCGAAGGCGCGGCGTCGCGATTTTGACGAGGTGGACTTCGGGTTTACCACGGAGCAGGCGCTGGCGGAGTCGAGGCGTTGCCTCCAATGCGGCGCATGCTGCGAGTGTCGCGTGTGCGAAACCGTCTGCACGGACATTGGCGCGATTGACCATTTCCGCCAGACTCGGCGCTTCGATATCATTTCACCCGGGGTGATTGTGGCCGACACCGACGAGCTTGCGGGGCTTGACGTGCTTGGCGGCGAGGGAGTCTATAAGGCGGGCGAATTCAAGAACACCACCGATATCATGAACGTGCTCGTCGCCGGAAGCGCCGCCGCGGGGCAAGCGATGGCGCATGCGGCGGCGCTCAGGGTTGCGGTCAGCTTCACCGACCATGAGCCCGCACAGATATTGGACAAGGGGCCGCTTGGATTCTTCGTGTGCGCGTGCAACGGGGCAATGGCGCCGTCCGGCGTGCTCGAGCGCATTCGCAAAATGGGCGAAAGCGTTCCGAGCGTCGCGCACAGCGAAGTGATTTTCTCCGCGTGCCATCCTCGCGGCGCCGATCATATCGCTTACGCCGTGCGCGAAAAGAATCTGAGCCGAGTCATCATGGCATCGTGCGTGTGCTGTCCGCTCGAGTTTCACTGCATCTCGTGCAACGACCAGCGCAGCCGCGCCCGCATCCATTTGTTTGACCGCCTCGGCCTGTCGCGAAGCAACTTCGAGATGATCAACCTGAAAGACCACATCGCTACCGGCGGCCAGTCCGAGGACGAACTGTTCGAAAGAGCGCGAGACCTCCTGCGGGCGGCGTTTGTGCGGGCGCATCTAATGGGGTCGTTGCGACAGGGCGCCACCGACATCGGAAGCAATGTGCTGATCCTCGGCGGCTCGGAAGTCGGAGTGAGTTGCGCGCTTAACTTGAGCCTTCAGGGCTTTCACGTCCGGCTCGTGCACAGATGCAAACTCCCGGAAGAGGCGAAGATGCCGGAGTCCGTCCGCAAGAGACCCATCGCGATTTCCGACAACAGGTCAATCACTCATATCGAACAAGCTGAAATTCACAATATCAGCGGCCATGTGGGCGATTTCCGGGTGGTTGCCGTCGAGAAAGAGAAACGCCGGACGTGGCGGGCCGACGTCATCTGTCTGACCGACGAAAATGTTCTGCCTCTTGCGATTCAGGAGGACTGGATGGGGCTCAAGAAGCTCTACCGCTACGATTTTTCATTCTTCCATACGCCACAGTTGGGCTTCTACCGGGTGATGCCCCGGACGTTGAAGCGGGTGAGCCCTTTCGAGGGCGGCGCGGCGCTCGCCGCTCAGGTTGCAACGGCGACGGCGGAGGCTTTCCTGAAGGACCACGAGCTCAGCCCGCGGGTGGATCCAAGCCTGTGTCGTGGCTGCGGCCGCTGCGCCGAGATATGCCCGTTCGATGCGATTAAGATGGTCGCGCTCCCCGATGGAATCTTCACTGCCGAGGTGGTTCGCCACAACTGCGTCGGCTGTGGGGGATGCGTGGGCCGCTGTCCCGTCACGGCCATGGACATCCCATACTTCTCGAACCAATTGCTTGAAGAGATCGTGGTAAAGACGCTTGCCGGGGAACGCCATCATGAAACCCGTTAACCTGCTCGGCATCTGCTGCAACTGGAGCCCGTACGCCTGCTATAACGCCGCCGGAATGGCGCGCCTGAAAATGCCCCCCAACTTCCGGCTCGTGCGCGTAATGTGCATCGGGCGAATAAATCAGGCGTTGATACTTCGCGCGTTCGAGTACGGCGCCGACGGCGTGATTCTGCTCGAGTGCAAGGACGAGGACTGCCGTTACGGCCCGGGCCCCGAAGTCGGTCACGTGAACGTTCAGCGGGTGCGCAAACTGCTGCGGCTCCTCGGCATCGGCCAGCAGCGGCTCATCGAGCGCCATTTCTCTTCTCACGAGAAGGAGGAACTCGTTCGTGCCTTGTGGAAATTCGACGAACTGATAACATCCTTGGGACCGAACCCGGCGAAACCACGCCAGGAACGAGAGGCGTCGTGAACGAGTTCGAGCAAAAGATTGACAAAATTATTCGCGAGCAGTCGCTCTACCAATGTCTCGAATGCGGCAAATGCTCGGCCTCATGCCCGCGCCAGCTCGCCGGAAAGGAATACTCGCCCCGACTCCTGGCCCACAAGATCATTGCCGAGCGAGAGGATGAAGCGTTTATCGAGAACTCTGTCTGGGAGTGCCTGACATGCGGTCAGTGCAGCGAGCGCTGCCCCTCCGGCGTGGACTTCAGCCACCTGATACTCGAAATGCGCACGTTGCTGGCCGGAACAAAAGGTCTTAAGGGATACCGCTCGCACGACGGCGCGCTGCACTCGTGGATGCGGATGATGACTTCGCCGGACCTCCAGCAGGAACGGCTCGGCTGGGTCGACACAAGAGTCAAGGCGGCCACTTACGGAAAAGTGGCGATCTTCACCGGATGCGCCCCGTATTTCGACGTTTTTTTCTCCGGAATCGAGGTAGACACGCTCTCGATTGTCCGCGACAGCGTGCGCCTGCTCAACTTCATGGGCATCACGCCCGCGCTGCTCGCAAACGAACGCTGCTGTGGTCATGACCTGCTCTGGACGGGCGACCGCGAGAATTTCGAGACGCTCTGCCGGTTGAATTACCGCGAATTCAAGGCCGCAGGCGTCGAGGAAGTCGTGGTCTCGTGTCCCGAGTGTTTCTATATGCTGAGCGAGTATATGCCGCAGGTAATCCCCGGATTCGACATCAAGGTGATGCTTCTTATAGAGTTGCTCGAACGCGAGGTGAAAAAAGGCGGAATCGCGTTTCGGCCGTTCAAGCGCAAGGTGACTTTTCAAGACCCGTGCCGGCTTGGGAGAATTTGCGGCCGCTACGATACGCCGCGGAGCCTGTTGACGCTCATTCCCGACGTGAGTTTTCGCGAGATGGAAAACTCAGGGCGGAGCGCGGTGTGTTGCGGTAACAGCGGTTTCATCAACTGCGACGCTTATTCAAAGCGCGTGCAAGTTCAAAGGTTGCGCGAGGCGAGAGCGACATCAGCGGACTTGCTGATTACCGCCTGCCCCAAGTGCATGATCCATCTGACGTGCACCATGAGGGACCCGATCAAGCGCGGCTCGCTCGCGATGGAGATACGCGATTTGGCCTCTGTGCTCGCAGACCAAATCGAATGGGCGGCCAAATGAGAAGGGGGAAAAGGTGAAAAGGGAACGGAAGACGAAAGGGGCAAGACGAAAGACGAAAGGGAAACCCCTATAATCATCGATTTGCTGTGGGATTCTGCAAGTGCGAATTTATTCGCATAATGTTTTCGGCCTCTTTTCGCGTGGGCGTCTGCGAATAAATTCGTACTTACAGAATTATCGGAGAGTCTCAAACGGTGGATTTAACGAAAAGGGCTATCGCTTCTTTTTAATCAGGAACCAAGAACTAGGAACCGATCTTCGCCTTTTCCCCTTTTCGCCTCTTCGCCCAATATGAGGATATGTGTTCGCATGGATCGACATCAAAAAGGATGGACATGCAATGAGTGACCAGGAAGCAAGCAGCGGTTGTCGGGTTGGCGTATACGTCTGCCATTGTGGGTTGAACATAGCCGCAGCCGTGGATTGTGAGGCGGTGGCCGAGTCGGCGGCGCAATTGCCCGAGGTGGTGGTTTCACGGCACGACGGCTACCTGTGCTCTGAGCCGGGCCAGAACCTCATCAAGAAAGATATCAAGGAACAGGGGCTCGACCGCGTCGTGGTCGCCTCGTGTTCGCCGCGCCTGCACGAGCCGACGTTCCGCCAGTGCATCAGCGAGGCCGGGCTCAACCCGTATCTGCTCGAGATGGCGAACCTGCGCGAGCAATGCTCGTGGGTTCATAGCCACGACCGCTCTGCCGCGACGCTCAAGGCGAAAGACCTTGTGCGCTCCGCCGTGGCGCGCGCGCGGCGACTCGACGCATGCAGCGAACTCGAGGTTCCCATCAAACGCTCGACGCTCGTGATAGGCGGCGGGGTCGCCGGCATACAGGCCGCGCTCGACCTTGCAGACTCGGGCTACAAAGTCGTTCTCGTCGAGAAGGAACCGAGTATCGGAGGGATCATGGCCAGGTTGGATAAGACGTTTCCAACCATGGACTGTTCGATATGAATACTCGGTCCTAAGATGACAGATGCCGGTCGGCATCCAAACATAACGCTGCTCAGTCTGAGCGAAGTGAAAAAGGTCACAGGGTACGTGGGCAACTTCCACGTTCATGTCCTGAAGAAGGCGCGCTACGTCAAAGAGGGCGAGTGCACTGCGTGTGGCGACTGCGTCAAGGACTGCCCCGTCATCATTCCGGATGAGTTTAACATGGGCCTGAGTTCGCGCAGGGCCATCTACTCGCCGTTCCCTCAGGCCGTCCCCTCTGCCTACGTCGTTGACATCAATCATTGTCTGGGCCACAACCCGCTCATCTGCGGAAAATGCATCCAGAAATGCGAGAAGCATTGTATTGACTTCAATATGAGCGACGAGGAGCTCGAATTTGACGTCGGCACGATTGTGGTGGCGACGGGGACGGATATCTATGATCCGACCGCGCTCGATGAGTACGGTTACACGCGCTTCGAGAACGTGGTCACGAGCATCGAGTTCGAGCGATTGATCAACGCAGGCGGCCCCACGAAGGGCGAGGTCGTTCGCCTGACCGACAAGCAGCCGCCGAAGTCCGTCTCGTTCATACAGTGCGTCGGCTCGCGCTCGCAGCGGCGCGGCCAGCCTTACTGCTCGAACATCTGCTGCATGAACACTATCAAGAGCACGCTCATGCTCAAGGAGCATTACCCCGACATCGACATCAAGGTGTTCTACATCGATATCCGCGCCTTTGGAAAAGGGTTCGAGGACCTGTTCCGCCGCAGCAAGGGGATGGGCGTTCGCTACATCCGCGGCCTGCCCGGCTCAATCAAGGAAGACCCAAAGACACGTGATTTAATCCTGGCCGTCGAGAACACGGAAAACGACAAGCTCGACACGCATAAAACCGATATGGTCGTGCTGGCTGTCGGGCTGCAGCCGCCCGAGACTATGGCCGCCGTGCAGGAGATGCTCACGCTTCAGAAGACCTCGGACGGTTTCTTCCTCGAGGCGCATCCGAAGCTCCAGCCGGTCGACTCGGCAACGCGCGGCGTCTTCTTCGCGGGCTGCGCCGAAGGGCCGAAAGATATCCGCGAATCGGTCACGCAGGCTTCCGCTTCTGCCGCCCGCGCGATGCGGCTCATGAATCCCGGTCGGTTGAAGGTCGAGTCCATCACCGCCGAGGTCAATCCGGATTTGTGCAGTTCATGCGGCATCTGTGCGAAGGTTTGCCCGTACAGCGCTATCAGTGTGGATACGCGGGCCAAGACGCCCGCGAAGGTTACCACCGCCGCTTGCGCCGGCTGTGGAACATGCGCGGCAGAGTGCCCGTCCGACGCCATCGAGATGCATCATTTCACGGACGCTCAGATCGAGGCCCAGATAGACGCCATTCTCGAAGAAGACCCCGCCGGACGAATCGTTGTCTTCGCGTGTAACTGGTGTTCGTACGCCGGCGCCGATTTCGCCGGTGTGTCTCGGCTCCAGTATCCGCCGAACAGCCGCCTGATCCGCACCATGTGCTCGGGAAGAGTGAGTGAGAAGTTTGTCTGGCGCGCGTTCGAAAAGGGGGCGCCGGTCGTGCTCGTTTCCGGCTGCCACATCGGCGATTGCCACTACATCAACGCCAATCACTGGACCGAGAAGCGGCTCACCAAAATGTGGAAGAAGATGGAGAAGATGGGGCTTCGAAAAGAAAGGCTGTCGCTCGAATGGATCAGCGCCGCCGAAGGCTTGCGGTTCCAGGAAGTGATGATGCGGATGGAGAACCTGCGGCAGACCGTAACACCCGACGAAATCGCCGAAACCCAGCGCGTCCTGCGCGGGCAGAAAAAGAAGAAGGAACACGAATGAAGAGGTAAGAAGAGATGATTCAAACCACGGGGATCACGGGGAATCACAGTGCGACGTAACCGCAGCCAACAAGAGAAGAAGCAACGGGAACCACAGTAACTGATTACACGGATTTGGGAATAAGGAAAAGAAGTTATCTTAGAACACGAATTACACGAATTACGCGAATGAACAGCTTCCTCTTTATCATTCCCGCGAAGGCGGGAATCCATTCTTTTCCTGCTAACATTTGAACTGCCGTTTCTTCGCGGTTTGATGCCTCTTCCGAATTACATTTTTGAATCTTTCCTCCTAGCCAAGATACGACCCATTTCCTCTTTGCCATCGACCTAAGCGCTTTAGTATCATAGTCTTACCTTCGGTCTGTCCTTGTTGCCACGTTTCTGGCACGGTTCATGCCCGTTTCAAGACCACGCAGTCTTTGCCGAGTCGAATTCACACAGTTGAAGCCAGTGCAGCCGGAGAGCGCCGATGAAGAAGAAATGGACTGTTCTCCTGATTCCCGGGCCGACCGGAGAGGTGCATGATCTTACCTTCTCTGCGAGACTCGTGATACTGGCGTTTCTGCTTCTGACTGCAGCTCTTCTCGCGTCTGCCATGTTTTGCGCCAAGACTGTCCGCTCCCGGAACGAAGAGAATATCAACACGATTAACCAATTACAGAGCGACATGGCGAAGCGCGACCGGGAGTTGGATTCCGTCAGGACAGAATTCTCGGAGCTTCTTGAACTTGAAGAGAAACTGCGAGCGATAGCGGGGCTCGAACCTCGCGATGTTTCGGGCGTTGGCGGCCCCGGTGAGGGCGGACAAGGCGGACCTGCACCGGAAGAAGAGTTTCCTTCCGAAGGCGGCGAATTTGCCGCGGCCGAATTTTCGATCGAGGTCTCGGACTCAACAACAGACGGTCTCGTCGAGTCCTTGGTTGCAACGCAGGACAGTTTTTCGGGAATATTGAAAGCATTCGAAAGACAACAGCGCCGACTTGCAAGCGTCCCCTCGATAAATCCCGTCGCCTCTCGCAGCGCATGGATTTCTTCGAGATTCGCCTACCGGATCGATCCTATAGACGGAAAGAGGCGGTTCCATGCGGGTATCGATCTGGTCGCGCCACGCAAGACTCCGATTATTGCGCCCGCCGATGGAGTGGTGACGTTCTCAGGCTGGAAGGCGGGACTCGGCCGCGCAATCGAAATATCCCACGGCTACGGCTACCGCACGGTATACGGCCACAACGAAAAACTGGTGAAGAGAACCGGCGATCATGTGAAGCGCGGAGATGTGATTGCGCTTCTCGGGAGTACTGGCCGAAGCACCGGTCCGCACCTGCACTACGAGGTCAGGCTCAGCGGCAAGCGTGTGAATCCTTATAAGTATCTCATAGACTGACACATGCCGGGGAAATGGAGAAACGGGAGAAGAAGAGTGCGAAGTGCCTAAAGTGAGCTAAAGTGAACGAATGGAGATTCTTCGCTTCGCTGTTAAGGAAAGCCAAAGGTCAACGGCAAAGGGGATAAAGCCAAGAAGGAGAGATTCTTCGCTTCGCTCAGAAGTGACAGTGTAGCAGCCCAAATCCCCCTTCGTCCCCCTTTGCAAAGGGGGAAAGAGAGACTGTCCCGTAATTCTGTAGGTGCGAATTTATTCGCATGCGCGATGCGGAAAGAGCC
>CAYVDS010000041.1:11300-29692 GCA_964450145.1 uncultured bacterium | reverse complement strand
TCTACTCCAAGCTCCCGCGCTATGCGCCGATACGGCCAACCCTGTTCCAGTAAGCCTATGATTGCGTGGATTCTTGCCATCTTGAGCCTGTTTGCCATGCATACCTCCTTTGCAAAAGCGCAAAGAAGATATACACTATCTCATCTCAAAATGGCGGGGTTTGATTCGACCCTATGTGGCTGGTTTTAAGTGACCGCTGACAGCAAAGGCCCAAAGAATTGGGGGCGAAGAGGCGATTAAGAGCATTTATTATGAACTATTCGATGTCGCTTTCCTGCAGGTCGGCTGACTTAAGAAGATGTTTCAGAAGTCCGGCTTTCAAAGGCTTGTTTCCATGAACCGGAATAGACAACCTGATTATGCTTCCTTCCTTGCCGTAAATGTGGTGGCTGCCGTGAATGCGCAGCAATTTCCAGCCACGACGTTGGACTATTTTTGCCAACTGCTTGCCTGAAACGGCTTTCATATTGCGATTTCGAGAATCCGGTCTTTTCCAGTCGTCTTGGGTTGTTCAACATCAACGGACAGGCAGCCCTCCACCGCCTCATAGAGATTCTTGAGCAACTCCTCGAATGAGTCCCCTTGGGTTGCGCAGCCGGGTATGCTGGGCACTTCCGCCCAGTAGCCGCCTTCTTCCGCTTCATGAATAACAACTTTGATCTTCATTCTTTCTCCTTTCAGAACACATCAGATCATCCTGTCAGGTCAAGCTTACCGCAACCATCTGTCGGCTGTCAAATGGGGATCGCACCATTTAAAATCTGGAGACATAATACCTATTATTACTAACAAGCAACTATAGTTATAAATAGTGGTAGCGATCAAACTCAGACTGCCCGCCCATGCGAACCAACCTGTTAGCCCCAGGAAATCAACCCACCGATTTGACCGCCGCAGCAAGAGAGGGGAAAGGCCTATAATATCCTCCTTGAACGGTCCCTCTTTCCTCTCGGACGCTCGGCGCACTCTGCACTACTCAGTTTCGAAATCGTGAATTCCTGTCGCGATTCTCTTCTTCCTCTTCTTCCCTCACATCCGTGTTAATCTGTACTACTCACGTTCGAAATCGTGAATTCCTGTCGTGATCTTCTTTTCCTCTTCTTCCCTAAAATCTGTGTTTATCTGCGTTCATCTGTGGCTAAGAGCCTTTTCTTCTCCGGTCGAAAATCTGGCGAAAATCTGAGGCGAAAATCTGAAAATCTGGGGACATAATACCTATTATTACTAATACGCAACTATATTTATAAATAGTGGTAGCGATCAAACTCAGACTGCCCATGCGAACCAACCCGTTAGCCCCAGGAAATCAACCCACCGATTGACCGCCGCAGCAAGAGAGGGGAAAGGCCTATAATATCCTCCTTGAACGGTCCCTCTTTCCTCTCGGACGCTCGGCGCACTCTGCACTACTCAGTTTCGAAATCGTGAATTCCTGTCGCGATTCTCTTCTTCCTCTTCTTCCCTCACATCCGTGTTAATCTGTGTCAATCTGTGGATAAATATGTCTTCTTTTCTTCTTCTTTTTCCCGTGCCCCCATGATCCCCGGTGGTTTTATATCTTCTTCTTCTTCACAAATCCGTGTAATCCGTGTAATCCGTGGTTCCCTTTGCTTCTTCTTTTGCTTCGGTTTCGGTTGCGGCTTTGCCGCGCTGCGGTTCCAAATCCTCTTTTTCGACAGCAGTGTTCTTCCAAATTCGTGGAATTCGCTTCATTCGTTCCATTTGTGATCTCACTTCTTCTTCTCCATTCGCCCTGTCCGAACTCCTGAAATCATTGTCTCTGCGCCATCAACCCGAAACTCTAAGCCCTGAACCCCGAACCACTTCTGTCATTCGCACTAAAAACTAACAAATACTTCCTTGCTCGGCCTCCCCTCGTCATGTACCATATAGTACAGAGTCTCAAGTCCCGAGTTCCGAGTCTCGTGTCAGGTGGGAAAACAACAGAAAGGGAAGGAACGGCTTCTCATGACAATCACAAAAAAACCGCGTCTCCTTCGTCATCCACAGCTTCTTCACCGTCATTCTCGGCCCCTTCTTCGTCATTCTGAGCGAAGGGCCACAGTCCTGAGCGAAGAATCTCCTTCATCTTCCTGCCTCTTTCCTTTCCGAACTTTAGACACTTTAGCTCACTTTAGCTCACTTCGCACTCCTGTTTATCCTAGAAGTTATCTTTTCTCTACTAGCGTTTCAATGGTTTTCATGCGTCACGCGCCGGAACATGCGTCACAGCCTTTCGCCACAATGACTTACAAAGGAAATCACCAAAATGGCCAACAAACTTATGTTCTTATCTCACCCCTTCGTGGATCAATCCTTCTTTTCCTTCTTCTTTTCCTTTCTTCATCGTTCATCGTTATCTTTTCTTCAGCCTTCATACTTTATCGTTCAGGCTTTTGCGTTTTCCGGAGTTTATGCCAAAAATGCACTCTAAGCGTCACAAGCGTCACAAGAAATCCATTATCGCCCGAACAATTATTTGTTCTTGCTTTCTTTCAACTCGAAACCAGGAACCCGGAACCAAGAAACCCCGCGCCTTGCGCGGCTAGCGCGGCGACCTCGCACGCTTTGCTTGATTTTTCTTTGCCCATACGGTTAAATGATACCTGACTCCGGAGACGGATGCGATTTATTCGGGCGATTCGCATAATCCGGCATTCACGGCTGGGGTTTCCAAAATCCCGCGCTTCACGGGATTCCAGCGTATCCTTTTTGCGATCAAAAAGGCCGCTTCGGACAGGAGTGAGATTGAACATCCCGAGAGAAACGGAGAATCTCTCTCTTTCTTCTTCAGACTTTGGACTTTGAACCTTAAACTTTGAACTGGGTTTTTTTTGAAACCTGAAACCATTCTCAGGGTCTTTGCCGAGGTATAAGCATGAAACTGCTGGTCGCAAATAGAGGTGAAATCGCAGTCCGCATATTGCGTGCAGCCGCTGAACTGAATATGCGCGCCGTGGCGATATTCTCCGAGGATGACGCTAATTCGCTTCACACGCGCAGAGCGGATGAAACCCACGCGTTGGTTGGAAGGGGCGCTCAAGCTTATCTCGACATCGAGCAACTCCTGACCGCAGCCAAGGAGCATCGCTGTAAAGCAATACACCCAGGCTATGGTTTCTTGAGCGAAAACGCGCAATTCGCCCGGCGATGTGCCGAAAAAGGACTCATATTTGTGGGGCCGTCTGCGGAGACGCTTGAGTTATTAGGCGACAAAGCAAAGGCGCGCGAACTGGCTCAGCGATGCGGCGTCCCTGTTTTGCCGGGGACATCCAAGCCAACCAGTGTTCAAGAAGCTCGCACGTTCTTCACTTCTCTGGGTGAGGAAGCGGTGATCGTGATAAAAGCCGTGATGGGTGGCGGCGGTCGCGGCATGCGGCCGGTTTATGCCCTCTCCCAACTCGACGAGGCGTTTGCTCTCTGCCAGTCCGAAGCCCGCGCTGCGTTTGGCAGCGGAGATGTTTATGTTGAACGCCTGCTGCGGCATGCTCGCCACATCGAAGTCCAAATAATTGGCGACAGTTCTAGGGAGGTTAGCCATTTTGGAGAGCGGGAATGCAGTTTGCAGAGGCGTAATCAAAAAGTTGTCGAGATTGCGCCGAGCCCCTCACTGGCGGAAGGGCTGCGTGAGCGTCTTACCGATGCAGCGGTTCGCATGGCCAGCGAGGTAAGTTACAACAGTCTCGGAACCTTCGAATTCTTGGTTGATGCGGACACAATGAATGATTCCTCAGATTTCTTCTTCCTCGAGGCTAATCCGCGTTTGCAGGTTGAACATACTGTCACCGAAGAGGTGACCGGTTATGACCTTGTGAGAGCGCAACTAGAGGTAGCCGCCGGGCGCTCTCTTGCGGATTTGGGCCTGCGGCAGAAGGACATAGCTCCGCCGCGCGGCCACGCGATTCAATTGCGTATAAACGCGGAAGAGATGAATGCAGACGGCGAAATCAGACCGTCCGCCGGTGTACTCACTGCGTTTGATCCTCCTTCGGGGCACGGAGTTCGCGTTGACACTTTCGTGTACCCGGGCTACGCAGTAAACCCGACATTTGACTCTTTGCTGGCCAAGCTTATCTGCCGCTCGCGATCATCAAATTATGCCGATGTTGTTGCCAAGGCCTATCGCGCATTGTGCGAGTTTAGGATTGAAGGCGTCAAAACCAATATCTCCGTTCTGCAAAATCTGCTGAAGCATCCCAATGTAGCAGCCAATCGCGTGACCACGCGTTTTATCGAAGACAACATTGGGCGACTCGTTGATACGAATAACGGCGGCCATAATCAGTTGTATTTCAGTGAAGCCGACGTTTCAAACTCCGGCCAAATGGTGTCGTTAAATGTGGGTGGCGCTTCCACTCAAGCGCCGGATGGTACGATTCCCGTGCTTTCCGCCATGCGGGGCACTGTGGTGAGCATTGATGTCCCTGAGGGCGGCCTGGTACATGAGGGTCAAACAGTTGCCGTCGTCGAAGCCATGAAAATGCAGCAACTCGTCAAAGCGACGGTGACGGGTGTTGTGCGTCTTGTCTGCGTCTCAGAAGGTGACACGGTTTTCGAGGGACGGCCGGTTATGTTCATCGAGGCGATGGAACTCGAGGCCTCCGAAATCGAACAAGAGAAGCTTATCGATCTCGATGAGAGCCGACCTGACCTCGCCGAAGCAGTCGGACGCCACGAGATCGGTCTCGATGAGGCGCGTCCTCAAGCCGTAGCGCGTCGCCGGAAAACCGGTCAGCGGACCGCGCGTGAGAACGTCGCGGACCTCGTAGATCCCGGCAGCTTCATGGAATACGGTTCGCTTGCGGTCGCGGCCCAGCGTAGACGCCGGTCAATGGACGAACTGCTCAAAATGAGCCCCGCTGACGGCCTGATCGCAGGCATAGGCTCTGTCAACGGTCATCTGTTCGACGAATCCCGCTCGCGTTGTATGGTGATGGCTTACGATTACACGGTGCTTGCCGGAACACAAGGCATGATGAATCACAAGAAAAAAGACCGGATGCTCCATCTGGCGGAACAATGGCGTCTGCCGGTTGTGTTGTTCGCCGAGGGCGGCGGCGGACGGCCGGGCGACGTGGACGTTATCGAGGTCGCGGTTGCCGGTCTCGACATCATGACCTTCAAACAGTTCGCGAAGCTCAGCGGTCTCGTTCCGGTCATCGGTATTGTGTCAGGTCGCTGTTTCGCGGGCAACGCGGCGCTGCTCGGTTGCAGTGACGTAATTATTGCGACTCGGAACTCCAACATCGGGATGGGTGGCCCCGCGATGATCGAGGGTGGCGGGCTTGGCGCTTGTAAGCCGGAAGATATCGGGCCGATTCACATACAGTCGCCGAATGGCGTGGTGGACATCGTCGTCGAGGACGAGGCTGAAGCCGTGCGGGTAGCCAAACAATATTTGTCCTATTTTCAAGGGTCTCTCACAGGCTGGGAATGCGCCGACCAGCGTTTATTGCGCCGGAGCATTCCGGAGAATCGCCTGCGAGTGTATGACGTCCGCGCCGTCATCGAAACGTTGGCCGACAAAGGAACTATTCTTGAATTGCGACGGGAATTCGGAATCGGAATCATTACAGCGCTCATCAGGGTCGAGGGGCATCCATTCGGACTGATTGCGAACAATCCCATGCATCTTGGCGGAGCGATTGACGCAAATGGCGCCGACAAAGCAGCCCGGTTCATGCAACTCTGTGACGCCTTCGACATTCCTATTCTGACTCTTTGCGACACGCCCGGATTCATGGTTGGGCCGGATGCGGAAAAAACCGCCCAAGTTCGTCATTTCTGCCGAATGTTCGTGACCGCCGCCAGCGCAAACGTTCCTTTCTTCGCCGTTGTATTGCGCAAAGGATACGGGCTTGGCGCACAGGCGATGGTCGGCGGCAGTTTCCACAGTCCGGTTTTCATCGTATCATGGCCGACGGGCGAATTCGGGGGCATGGGGCTCGAAGGCGCTGTGCGGCTGGGCTTCAGAAAGGAACTCGAAGCCGTCGAAGACCCCAAAGAACGCCAAGCCTTGTTCGAGTCGATGGTCGCTATGGCCTATCAACACGGAAAGGCGATCAATATGGCCTCCGTTTTGGAAGTCGACGACGTGATAGACCCCGTGGAGACGCGAAACTGGATAATGCGGGGACTGCGCTCGATGCCGCTGCCTGAGCGGCGTAAGGGCAAGAAACGCCCGTTCATCGATACATGGTAAGGGTATCTTCGCCCCCGCTGCCCCTACAGGATTTGTTCAAGGAATTTTCTGGTCCGCGGATGGTGCGCATTCTCAAATAGCTGGCGCGGACTGCCAATCTCGAGTATTTGCCCGCAATCAATAAATATGACCCGGTCAGCCACCTCGCGCGCAAAACCCATTTCGTGGCTCACAACCACCATGGTCATGCCTTCGCGAGCGAGTGTGACCATGACCTCCAGCACCTCTTTAATCATTTCCGGATCCAGCGCCGACGTGGGCTCGTCGAAAAGCATGATCTTCGGATTCATGGCGAGGGCTCGCGCGATCGCGACACGCTGCTGTTGTCCCCCCGACAATTGAGCCGGGTAGGAATCGGCTTTTTCCCTCAGATCTACTTTCCCTAGCAATTCGAGTGCTTTTGCGCTCGCCTCTACCGGAGGAATCTTTCTGATCTTGATAGGCGCAAGCGTCAGATTCTCGATCGCGGTTTTGTGACGAAACAGGTTGAAACTCTGAAACACCATTCCCACTTCGGCTCGTATTTCATTGATTTTGTTGGCCTCATCGTTGATATCTTTGCTGTCAACGACGATGGTCCCGGCGTCGATGGTTTCCAGTCCGTTGATTGCGCGCTACAGAGTGCTCTTTCCCGAGCCGCTTGGGCCGATGACGACTACTTTCTCACCCGGGAAAACATCGAGCGAAACGTTATCGAGCGCCCGTATGGAGCCATAAAGTTTGAAAACGTTCTTGATCCGGATGATAGGTTCAGCGGCGCTCATAGTAGCGCAGCCTTTCTTCGATGACGCCGATCACTTTGGAAAGAATGAGCGTTATGAGAAGATAAATGATCGCAATCAGCGTGAACGTCTCGAAATAGAGGAAACTTTCCGAGGCGAATTCTCTGCCGCGCCGGAGCAAATCCGACACCGCCAATATCGAGACGAGTGACGTGTCCTTGAGCAACGCGATAGACTCATTGCCGACCGGCGGCAGAATCGTGCGCCACGCCTGCGGCAGAACAACGTAACGCATGGCCTGCGTGCGGTTGAATCCGAGAGACAGGGCCGCTTCAGTTTGGCCGCGGTCAATTGATTCGATGCCTGCCCTGAAAACCTCTCCCATGTATGCGCCATAGCACACGCTCATTGCTATTACCGCCGCCGCAATATCAGGAACCGGCACAAAACGCGCCATCGCATAATAAAGATAGAATAACTGCACGAGCAATGGGATTCCGCGAACCACTTCAACATACGTTGAAGCTGTAAGGTTGACGAGCCGATTGCGTGACAGCCGGCCGAGGCCTGTGAAAAGGCCGATTACGACCGACACTGCAATCGAGGCCAGCGTTACTTCGAACGTGACGATGATGCCACCCGGTAACAGCTTGAGCAGCCTTAAGTAAGGCTCCTGCTTGAAGGCAACTAGGTATACAAAGACGGCCAACGCCGCAACAAAGGACAATCGCCACGCGGAGAAGAGTCCTCTATCTTTCCGAACAGGAATAGCAGCCCCATCACTGACTTCCCCCCCCTCATTCACTGGTGTATCCACTTCTTATGGATTTCCTTGTCCAGCCCCTTTGCCTTCACCGCTTCAATACCCTTATTGACGAGATCGAGAACCTCTTTGTTTCCTTTGCTTACCGCGATCCCATAGTACTCGACTTCTTTTGTCTCGATTACAGCAGCGATCTTCAATGAGTTCTTGTATTTCTCGTTCGTCAGGGCGTACTGCGCCGCTACCGGATCATCGCACACTACCCCTTCAATACGCCCGTTGAACAAATCCTCCACAGCGAGTCCTATCTCGTCATACGATCGTGGCTCGACCCCTTTGACCTTCTTGACGGCGAAATGGCCGGTGGTGCTTATCTGCGCGCCGACTCTTTTGCCCTTCAGCTCCTCGAGACTCTTGGCCGCCGAATCCTTTCTGACCACCAGCGCCTGCCTCACTTTGAAATAAGGCACGCTGAAGTCCATTGCTTTCTTGCGCTCTTCCGTCATCGAAACCGATGAGCAGATCGCGTCGTATTTGCCCGTTGCAAGACCTGCGAAGATTCCATCCCACGCCACAACCTTGAAAACCGGCGTGAAGCCTGCTTCTTTCCCCGCTGCCTCCATATAATCGACAGCAAAGCCCGCAACTTGATTGTTCCGATCCATGAATTCCATCGGAGGCCATGTCGCATCCGTCGCGAAGACGATGGTCTTAGCCCAGCCAGTCTTGGCAAGAAAGACCAGCACAAATGCGATCAAACAAATTCTCTTGAACATTTTCGTTCTCCAACACGGGTCAGCAATAGATAGTGAATCGCGCGGTTACGGGCATAACGAGAGCCCAATATTTTGAACCTCATTATAGTCTTGGGAATTACCCGATTTCAAGAACTGCCAAATCGTTGTCATTCGCCCGGAAAGATGGCCAGGCACGTCGCGTGTCGTGTCCGCGGTCTCTTAAGGAAGGCGAAAGGGGAAAAGCAAAGAAGAGACAGATTGCTTCGCTTCGCTCGCAACGACCATATCGCACAGAGCCTTCTTTTCATAATTAGCCCCGCCACAGGCGTGGTCAGGCGCCGCATGGATTCCCTTAATTCGGGGACATGATGCCTCATCGTGTCCCCGAATTAAGGGAAACAGTCGTCAGTTTCTTAGGAAGAGCGGAGCGATGAAGAATCTGTTTTCTCACACATTTACGTCCGTGAACAGGGGATTCTTCGCTTCTCTCGGAATGACAAATTACTATTGGTTTTTGGGCAACAGGCCGCCAGAATGTGAGCGCCGTTACGTATGAACGACCCGAAAAGCTTCAGCTTTGTATTAGGAGACCGCATACATAGGGGGCATAGTTCCATGACGTCCGCGAGAGAAATCCTTGAAGAAATAAGATTGGCTCTGAAGAAGAGGAGAGACGAGAGAATCAGGAAACTTCTCCTCAAAGGGAAAATCGCAAAAGGCCTGAATATGGCCGATGGCAATACTCATATCTTGTTTGAGGTCGGGGTCACGCTCGAGCAGAGAGGAAACCACGAAGCAGCGGAAAAAGTCTTCCGGAGAATCACTTACCTCGAGCCGGGCAATGAGGACGCATGGAACGATGTGGGCGTTGCGCTCAAGAACTTGGGAAACTACCGCGAGGCCATCAAGTGCTTCGACAGCGCAATCGCCACAAACCCGAGACACGACAGAGCATGGTCAAATAAAGGCATAGCTCTCAGAAATCAGGGAGAGCACCGTGAGGCAGTCGAGTGCTACAAGAAGGCGCTCGAATTAGACCCGGAAAATGCGGGGGCATGGTCGAGTATGGGTGTGGCGCTCGCGAAACTCGGCAAGAATCGCGAGGCGGCGGAATGTCACGAGAAAGCTATCAAGTTGAATCCGGACCGTGCCGAAGCGTGGAATAACAAGGGAACTATTCACGCAAAACAGGGGAAATATCGCGAAGCCATATACTGTTACGACAGGGCCATCAAGCTAAATCCGATCCACACCGAGGCATGGAAAAACAAGGGCGCAGCGCTTGCCAAACTCGGCGGCCACGCCGAGGCGGCGAGATGTTACAGCAGGGTCGTCGACATGCAGCCGGGCGATTCTGAGGCATGGTTCAGCATGGGAGTCGTACTTTCGAAGCTCGGCAGGAATCAAGAAGCCGCGAAGTGCTACGATAAGGCAGTCAAGACAACATCGCCGGAAAGAGTGTCCAAAGTGAACTAAAGTGAAGCAAAGTGTCTAAAGTGACCTAAAGTGCCCAAAGTGAACTAAAGTTACACCGTGAACTCTGAACTCTAGATACCCCTGAACCCTAAACCCCGTGCGAGAGGCTATCCCATAATTCTGTAGGTGCGAATTTATTCGCAGGCGCGATGCGAAAAAAGGCCTGCAAATATTATGCGAATAAATTCGCACCTGCAGAATTATCCGCCCGCTCGGCAATTACGGGAGAGTCTCGTGAGCGTTCTTTTCGCCCTAAATTTCTTCCTTTTTATTTACTCTTCGTCTTTCGTCTTGCTCCTTTCGTCTTCGGTATCCTTTCTCCTAGAGAAGCGGGGCGGCGAGTCTCACGATTCCCTCGCAGAGGTCGCGAAATGTTCCGGCATCCTTTACACCGCTTTTCGTGCTGTTCATGAGGGTGTTAATCCACGCTTCCGTTGTCCGGACCTCGGGCTCGCTGTAAGCAAACATTGCGACCTCGTAATCCAAAAACAGACTCCGTATATCCATGTTGGCCGAGCCGATCATGGCGAGGTCGTTGTCCATGAGCAGAACCTTCGCGTGCATCATGCCGTCCGTGTAAAACAGCACCCCGCCGCCCGCCGCTTGCACCTCGCGCAGGTATGTGCCGCGCGCCAGGTCGGCCACAGGATGATTCGATTTCTCGGGCACGATAACTCGCACTGCGACCCCCCGGTGAGCTGCCAGCGTCAGCGCCTGCAAAAGCGCGTCGTCCGGAACGAAATAGGGGGTAGCAACCCAGAGGCGCTCCTTGGCCGCAAATATCGCTGACAGAATCGCATCGTACAAGGGATCACCGACGACATCGGGACCAGAAGGAACTATTTGCACTACAGCGCCTGTTCCTTCGGACAGGTTGCAGGCGATGGGTGAGTGGGGTTTGATGTCTTCACCGCTGGCGAACTTCCAGTCTGACCGGAATATCTCGGAGTAATGGCTCACCGCCGGTCCTTCGAGGACGAACGACAGGTCTTGCCAGCGACCGGGCTTCGGGGCCGGTCCGATATACTCGCTCCCGATATTTGCCCCGCCGGCCATGACGCGCCGCTCGTCTGCAATAATAATCTTGCGATGATTGCGAAGGTTTGTGCGCCCCCGGAACGGGCGGTGAATAACGGGTATGAAAGTCGCTGTCTTTCCGCCCATTTTCACGAGAGGCGACAAGAAATGCCGCCCGGTGTGCAGCGACCCGACGCCGTCCATGAGCAGCCTGACCTGAACTCCCTCGGCGGCTCGCCGCGCCAGCCGGTCAACAATCTCCCTGCTCACTTCGTCTTCTTGCAACACGTAGGTTTGCACGTGGATGGAGCGGGCCGCTTCCTCGATGAGCTCCACAAGACGCTGATATGCTTCTTCGCCATTCTGACAGAGCGACACATGGTTGCCGATGGTTGCTCCCGGAATGCTGTACGTCCGCAACAGGCGGTCAATGAGACAAGCTTCGGAGTGTGGGCGCACAACGCTGTCGGGAAGCGAGATGTTGGCCTTGCTGCCGGCCATGCGCTGCATTTTCCTTCCGCCGAACATAAGATAAAGCGGAACACCAATGTACGGGAACAGAACGATGACAAGCAGCCATGCTACCGCGCCCGCCGGCGAGCGACGCTGCCGCAGCATGTGCGCCACCACAACAATAGCCAGAAGGAAGCCAACGATCAGCGCGAGCTCGGTGGTAACGAATGAGCCCACTATCCTGGGTAACCACATGGATTCACCCTAAACCGGTTTCTGGTTTCGAGTTTCTGGTTCAACCACAAACGAGATAAACACCTTGCTTCATTCCCTCGAAAGCGGGAATGACAATTCCTCACACAGCCATGGACCGGAATCTCATTCGGAAAATATCGCCAAGAGACATAATACCTGCCGGATTTTGCAATTTCAAGCAAATCCGGTTGTCGTTTTCCTGTTCCGCGTGTTGACAAACCGGGGGAAAAGGGTTGTGCTTATCCAATTTTGTGATATAATTTATCGCAAAGCTAAGTTTTATTTCCATAGAAATATATTTCATGATAGGACGCCGAGTCCTTCGATGTCCACGCGCCTTTTGTCGCGCTCGGAGCCCACTGAAGATGGAGTCCCGTAGTCCCGCGAAGCCATTTATGAGCCCCAAAAGGACCGTCTGGCTTTTCGCGGTTGTCTTCCTCTTCGCAGCCGTTCAGGAAACTCCTGCGCAGAGCGGCAGGCCGCCGGAAGAGCAGCGGAATATCGGCAAGAGTTCTGCCATCGTCTATGCGATTGACAAATCGTCGAGCATGCGGTGGATATTTGACGATCTTAAGAGGACTGTGAAAAAAGCGGTCGCAGAAGCCGGTCCGAAGGACTGTGTCTCCATTATCCTGTTCGGGGATAACGTAACCACCCTCGCTTCTTATACGTCCATGAACGAATCCAAAAAGGAAACCGCCTCTTTTTTTTTTAATGATACGGCGACCACCGAGATCTACACGAATTTAGGACCGGCAATCAGGAGGGGAGCGGAGTGTCTATCCAACTACTACAAGCGCAACTCGGCTGAAAGCTACAGATTGGTTCTCGTAACCGACGGGAAGAACCACCCCTCGCCAAACTATGTTCATGAATATACCATCGAACAGGCGATGACCGCGTTCCAGGATTTTCTTCCCGGCCGCCAGTGGTCGCTCGACTACATCGCCTTGAAAGGGCAAATAGACCCTGAGCTGCTGGCGTTGGTTGAGAAATACCATGGGTCATTTTTCGACGTCGAGAAAATCGCGCGACTCGCTGAAACAGCCGAAGCGAAGGTCGTGAAGAGCATTATAGAAACTCCGGACGAGTGGGAACGGTTCGAGGTTCTGATAGTCGCCCATACAGGCAATGTGAAGGTGAAGAGCCGCGACCAAAACACTGAAACTGGACTCCCGGAGGGTACACCCCAAAGGGTATATCCCGGGGATCAGATAAATGTTGGAGCGGCCTCCGAGGCCGTGATTAACGTTGGTCCCATAGGGAGTGTGGGTCTGAAGGAGAACACCGAGGTCAGTCTGGAAAGGCTGGACAATCTGCCTCTCAAGAAGTCGGTGAACGTTCAGATTAAGTTACACGAAGGGATCCTGTGGAATGTTGTGCAACCTCCCCAAGGCGGTTCTTCCTCATACGATGTCGTAACCCCTATTGCCCTCACCGGCGTGAGGGGAACGGTCTTCAGGTTATCGTATGACCCGCAATATTTCGAGCAAAGCGTCGCAGTTATCGACGGCTCGGTTGAAGTAAGTTCCCGGGAGGGTCAACCCAGTTTCGAAAGATTCGTGGTCCCAATGGGAACATACACGGCCGTTTCGGCCGTTCAGAAGTCTTCATTTTCTATGGGTATTCCCGACAAAATCATCGTCGAGTGGGCGAAATGGAGAGAAATGTTGATCCGGCCTGAGAAATCAGGCGCCAAGCGCCCAGAGGAAATTCATGTGTGCAAGTACTTGTCCGGCGTCGGTCTTCACATTTGTGACCCAATGAATTCTCTCTCGTTAGGGCCGCTGGAACCCGGAGGCAGGATGGAACAAGAGCTTTCGCTCGAGCTTGACAATCTCTCCTCGAAGACGGACCTCCGTGTGCTGGCGGCAGCGGACATAGATTTGCCGGAAGGTGTCGAATGTACGGTCGATGTCAATTTGGAAGACCTGTCAAAAGGGTCAGGAAAGGTTCTTGTCACAGCGAGGGCAGAAACCAACGCGCATATTGAAGACGGCATGAAGTGGAAAGGCTGGTTGTTTCTCACAAGTCCAAACGACGACGTATCCTTTTCTCAAAATGGGATACTGCCTCTCAGCATATATACGCCCGACAGGAAAGGCGTAGGACGACTGATACACACCAGACCAATCGATATCAAATGGAGAAAAATAGGGCAGACGCTCACGAGAATCATAACTGCTCTTCGGATTCCAATTTATGTCGCTTCCGCAATAATGAGCGTATGGTTCATGCGAAACATCCTGTATCCCAAAATCTTTATCCGACCACATGGATGGCTTCTCGTTCTTGACAGACCGGCCGATTCCCAATTAGGGAGCATGGATCTTAAGAGCGTGAGCAAGAGGCTCAGAAAACCGGCCTTAGTTATTGGCAAAGACCCTGCGTCGGATATTCCCATCGCCCACTCGAGCGTGGACAAACACCATGTCAGGATACGGGCGGCCACGAGAGCCTCGCCTTCTCCTGTTTACATAAAACCTTTGGGGGTCAGCAAGGTCAAGGTCAACTTCTCCGCCATTCACCGAGAAGCCCTGCTTGAAGATGGAGATATTATTGAATTCGGGGATTTTCAATTCCTCTATTCAAGTCCTCTCGCGCAAAAGGTCGTAGTTCACTACAAGACCGGCGAGGTCAAATACGGGATGCTCCAGAAGTGGGACGCCGACAGTGAAGGGTTCCTGCTTCGCGAAGATGTCGAAAGCCCGCCCGTCCCTGTCTCCTTTGATGAGATAAAAGGGATTTTCTTCAACAAGCGTTTCGGGAGGGAGCTTGCAGTAAAGATGAAATCCTCAAAAATCTACGAGAGAAGGAAACGCATCGTCGTAGACTTTCTGGATGGCGAAAGAATCAGAGGACATATCGTGCAGGATTACGATGAACGAGCTCCGCGGTTCCTGATAGCTCCTGAGTTGAAAGAAGGCACGGAAGAAAACACTGTATTAGTTCTCGTGGAAAGGAGCTTTGTTAAGAAAGTGCGGCTTAGGTTCAAAAAGGCGTGAGAAGTGAACATGGAAAACGCAAGGAAATCGCTCCGTCGCATATCACAGAGACATACATGCGGAGTAGTCGCTCTACTCGGCTGGATATTAACCTTGGGGATCGGATTTACTTTCCCTCGCGCTTTCCTCGATTTGGAGAACAGGCTCGTCGACGTCCGAATGCGGCTTCCGCACAGGGTGAAACCAAGCAGCAAACTCGTTTATATAGACATAGATGACCGGAGTATCGCAGCCATCGGAAGCTGGCCGTGGAACCGCGCACAGATGGCTGAAATAATCCGAACGCTCAACCGAACAAAGCCGCGCGGAATTCTGGTCGATATTCTATTTGCCGAGGAAACCATTGGGTCAGACGATCTCGACCTCGCTAACGCTTTTGAAGAAAACGGGAACATTCTCCTCGGCATAGGGGCCCAGCTTCTGAAGCCCCGCGAGCGTCCGGCGCGCAAAGAGCATGACGAGTCCCTGCTGCAAGAATTCTGTTACGACGCGGAAGTTGACGAAGACCAGCAGGTGTTCGAGGCCGTCAGGACTATAGCTCCCATCCCCGCACTCATAGCATCGGCGAAGGGCCTGGGGCACATTACCCTGGTTACGGATAACGACGGCGTGAGCAGGCGCCTGCCGGTTTTCATTAACCTGCACGGCCGATATTTCCCATCGATTGATATAGAACTCGCTCGAACTATGCTCGGTGTCAGAAAAGAAAATGTCGAAATCGTTCCCGGAAAGTATGTGATTATCAGGGGCGAAAAGGCGGCCCGCCTTCCTGCCAACAAGGATATCCGCATACCGGTGGACTCGCGGGCGCAAATGCTCATTAACTATGCCGGCCCTTGGGCTAAAGCTTTTCAACACTGTTCGCTGGAAACCATTCTGCGGGATTTGCTCTCGGACGATACCGAGGCAAGACGAAAAACAGAAGGTCTGCTTGCAGACAAGTTCCTCATTGTTTCGGCGGCATTCTCGGGCGCCACCGACATGGGCGCTACTCCTCTCGAACCTCTGGTGCCCCTGTCGGAAATCCATGCGCACGCCGTCAGCTCGATCGTGAGCGGACGGTTTCTGAGACAAGCGCCGACATCATCGACCGTCGCGACTGCTCTCCTTTTCTGTTTGACCTTGGGCCTGTTGGCCCCCAGGCTGAATACAACGCGATTTTCCGGCGTCAGCGCCGGCATCATTACATCTTGGATCGTCTGCGCATTTGCCCTTTTCTCTTTCGCAGGCGTTGTGATTGATATTGTCTGGCCCGCCACAGCCATTCTGGTTTCCTACGGCGCCTGCGCATGCTATCAGCACGTGAAGACCGAGCGCGAACGAGCGTCACTCAGAAAAGCTTTCTCACATTATGTTCCGCCTTCGGTGCTGGCTCGAATAGTTGAAGAACCAGGGAGGTTGAAGCTGGGCGGCGAGCGTGTGAATCTCTCGATCCTGGTTCTTGTCCTGGAGCAGTTCGAGCGTTTTTCGGACAACGCTGAACCCGAGGAAATCGTCGACCTGCTGAATTCTATCTACGAGATTTCGTGCGAGACTATCCTGAAACATGGCGGAACAATCGATAAGTTTACGAAAGACGGCCTTATTGCCTACTTTGGCGCCCCAATAAAGCAAGAGGAACACGCACAACTAGCAGCTAAAGCCGCTCTGTCAATCAGGAGGGAGATGGCCGACTTAAGTGTCTCAAGAAACCAATCCGGACAGAAGATGATCGGTGCGAAGATGGCTATCAATACCGGCTTCGCCACGGTAGGCAACATGGGTTCGTCGAAAAGGATGGAATATACGGTCGTCGGCAGGACCGTTAATCTGTGCGTTCGCATGGCCAACGCTGCAGTTGAAGGTCAAATACTGGCGACGCGCAAGACCTGCCAGGAATTAGCAAGCCTCATCGACGCCGAAGAGTGCGGCGAGATTCGCCTTGACCCCTTTTCCAAACCCTTTTTCATACTTAACCTTATGGGCTTGAAAGCACCCTCTGATAGTGTTCCGGCGCCTGTAAGGCCGGCCGCACATATGGAAGGCAAGAGATTTCTCGGCCCATTCACTCTCATCGAGAAGCTCGGAGCCGGGAGCACTGGCGCCGTTTACAAAGCGCGCGACGAATCATTGGATCGACAGGTTGCCATCAAGGTGCTTTTCCCGGGACTAAGAAAAGACAGAATATCGGCTATAACGGACGAAGCGCGGGTGCTCGCCAAGCTGAATCATCCGAACATCGTTCAGGTTTACTCTGCCGGGCAAGAGGATGAAATCGGATTCCTGGCGATGGAGTTCGTCGAGGGGTTTAGCTTGAGGGAGATATTGAACTCGGAGGGCTGTCTTCCAATAGAAGATGCGCTGGACGTCATGATACAGGTGTCACGCGGATTAAATGCCGCCTATAAACAGGGAATAGTTCATAGGGATGTCAAACCTGCCAATGTCTTGGTGAACACTCACAATATCGCAAAGGTGACTGATTTTGGACTCGCGGATACGGTTATTCATCATCGAAAGGCCGGCCAGCGGGTTGCGGGAACTCTTCACTATATATCGCCCGAGCAGTCTCAGGGGCTCAAAACCGACTGCCGGAGCGATATATACTCTTTAGGAATCACTTTTTTCCACTTGCTCACGGGCGATTTACCCTTCAGGGCGGACAATGCTGCCGCCCTGGTTTTGCTTCACACTGAATCAGAGCTTCCGATCCAACCGCTCAGAGAAAAGGAAGTTCCTGAATCCGTAATTAAGCTTATATGTAAGATGACATCTAAAAAGCCCGGGGACAGGCCAGAGAACTATCTCGAGTTGCTGAAGGAATTCGACAAGGTGGAACGCGAGATTGCAGGTTAGAACGCAGCGATGATATACCAGGTCGGACAAAATCTGAACCGTGAATACCGCGTCGTAAACGTTCTCGAAGGCGGGATGGCGTTGGTGTACATTATCGAGAATCCTGATACGGGAAAGAGATTGGCCGCAAAGACGGTGCGCGAGGAGTTCCTGAATGACCCACTAATGGTGGCGCGGTTCAGGCGAGAAATGAAAATCTGGAGAGGTATCGGTTCGCACCCCAATGTTGTCCGGGCTTTCTCCATTACCGACATCGGATCGGCCCCTTTTTTGTTCATGGAATATTTGGAAGGCGGCTCTGTTCTGAGCGTGCTCAGGAAAACCGGGACGCTGACCATCGATCGGACGTTGCGGATAGCCGAGGGTGTGGCCGAGGGTATGAATCACGTGCACAATTGCATCACTGCCGACGGCCTTCGGGGCATTATTCACCGCGACCTCACCCCTTCCAACATTATGATGAGCGGGGGAGGAGACCCCAAAATCGCGGACTTTGGCCTTGCCAGGGCTCTTGACATGACCCTGCTCACGCGGACGTGTGACGTGTTAGGAACACTTCCCTACCTATCGCCGGAACAACTGCTCGACTCAAGGGCAGTGGACCGCCGGACTGACATCTACTCTTTCGGAGCGGTCCTGTACCACGTCGTTTGCGGGAACCCTCCTTTTGAAGGCGATACATGGCCCGAACTCGCGCACAACATTAGACATGATATTCCCGCAATCCCCTGCGAGCTTCGGGATGACATTCCCCCTCTTTTTTCCGGGATGATTATGAAATGCATGCAAAAGCGGAGAGAAGACAGGTTCGAGAGCTTTGGCGAAATCATTGAGTGCTTTTCGACACTGGTTCCGCGTGACGAAAAAGGCGCGACGCCGTTGGACGTTGCGCCTGCAAAAGAGATGGAAGGAATATTGGACATGGCG
>CAYVDS010000041.1:0-11290 GCA_964450145.1 uncultured bacterium | reverse complement strand
TGCCGCGGCGGTCGAGCACGGGGGCGGCGGCGCAGTGGACCCCGCGCATGTGCTGCTGTCGGCCGCGCTAAGACAGGTCGAGCCGCTTTGCTCATGGCTCCGCAAGATTAAAGGGAACGAGAGCTTTGTGGACAACGTCCGGACGCTTGTCAAGGAAAGAAAAGAAGGAGATTCATTTGAAGAGATAAAATTCAAACACTCGACTCGCCGAGCGCTTGGGTTAGCCCGCACATGGGCGCAACAAGAAGGTCTGAGGAGCCCGCGAGGGCGGCACGTTGTAAGGGCGTTGTTTCAGGAAGAGTCCGTCCGTGAATTGGCCCTGAGAGCCCTCGACATGGCGAATATTACGAGTGGCGAAATGGATAATCTCTTTGAATTATTGGAGAAAGAAACCGAATAACAGAAACTCTATTTAAGGGGAGTTCACTACTATGGCGTTGGATCAGGCAAACAGTCCCATTTCCGACATCAAGAAACGGATTACGTTGGAGGAAGCCGGATTCCGTTACGGCCAGGATGTCCCGGACAAACTCACCGAGTCGATGAGGCAGCAAAAATACCTCTCCACAATTTATCAGGTTAACCAGACTATCACGGAAATCTTCGATCTCGGCGATCTCAGCCGCAAAGTGCTCGATTTGATTTTCCAAATTTTTTCGATTGATCGGGCCGCAGTGATACTTTGCGACAACAACGCGGAAACCCTAAATCCCGTGGCATTCAAGGCAAAGGAAATCGCTGACAAAACGGATTCATTCACCATAAGTCAAACGGTGATCAGGAAAGTTGTCCTCGAAAGAAGCGCGGTGCTGGCGACGGACACGTATCTCGATGCCCGGTTTAAAGACGTCACGAGCATAATGCGCAAACACATCCGGGCAGTCATGTGCGTCCCGCTTCATACGAGAGGAAAGATACTTGGCGCACTTTACGCCGATGCGCTTGAAGTTCCGGGACGTTTTTCTGACGACGACCTGCGCCTCCTGTTTGCTGTGGGAGGCGCGCTCGCAAACGCGGTCGAAAACGTGTTGTTGATTGGCAAAATCAAGGAGGAAGAGCGAAAACTCGGGACGCTGGAGCGATACCTTCCCTCCGCCGTCGTCGAATTCTTGCTCAATCAGCCGGATTCCGCAAGGCTCGGGGGACAACACGCTTCCATCTCTGTCTTGTTTGCGGATATTCGCGGCTTCACTCCCCTCGCCGAGCGGATTGCGCCAGCCGATGTAGTCTTCCTGCTCAATGAATATTTCAGTTCGATGTCGGAGGTTGTGTTCGAGCATGGCGGCACGCTGGGCGAATACATCGGCGACGAGATCATGGCGTACTTCGGCGTGCCTATACAACGTGGCGATCACGCCCGGTGCACGATTTCGGTCGCTTTCGAAATGAGGGAAAGAATGATGTCGCTGAAGGAGCGGCTGAATAGACGGGCTTTGCCTAGTTTTGACATCGGGATCGGCATCGCAACGGGAACCGTAATTGCCGGGAATGTAGGCTCAGCGAAGCAAATGAAGTACACAGTCATCGGAAATACTGTCAACCTTGCGCATCGTCTTTGCTCCGCAGCAAGGCCGGGACAAATTCTTGTCAGTTCGGAGACTTACCGGGCCGCGGGCAGCCCGGGAAATGTTCGGTTCTTTGAAAACATTCTTCTCAAAGGGATTTCGCGACCGGTCGAGACCTATGAGGTGGAGCAGTGCTCTACTTCTTAGCGCGACGTCTTGTCCATTTTTATGTTTCGCCTCACCTTATGGCCGCTCTTTCAGGAACTTCTCGACCTGCCTGAGCGTGGGAATGTCATCCCATCCGTTCATGCCCGAGCACATCAGCGCCGCCGCAGCGTTCGCAAAACGCGCGATCTGGTTGGTCGGCCACCCCTTTAAGTAGCCGTATAGAAACGCGCCCTGATATACGCCGCCCGCCCCCGTCGTATCCACCGCGTCTATCTCGAATCCCGGCGCGCTGACGGTTCCTTCTTGCGTTATTGTGACGCTACCCTCTCTTCCTCGCGTGACTCCAACAACCTTGAGCCTGTATTTCCTCAGGAGGCGCTCGGCGGCGAGGACGGGGTCCTGTTTGCCGACCAGTTCACAGGCTATTTCGCGCGCGGGAATGAATATGTCGGCCAGTTCAAGAATTTCCTCGAGCCCTGGGAACAACGCATCGGCATCAACCGAAATCGGCAGGCCCGCGCTTTTGGCCGCCTCACACGCCGCGGTGACCGCCGGCGTATAAATGTCCACATGTAACAGTTTGGCGGATTTAACGGCTCCAGCGTCAATAGCATCGGCTGGCGTCATTAGTGCGCATCCGGGATTGAAAACAATTGATCTCTTCTTCGTTGTGGCATCGACAAGCACAATCGAGAATGGCGTGGAATCGCCGTCAGAGAGACGGAGCGATTTCGTGTCTATTCCTTCCGCCTTCATCCCGTCGGCGATGAACCTCCCATATTCGTCATTCCCGAGCACCCCCATGTATCTCGTTTTCATGCCGAGCCGCTGCAGCGTTACCAAAGCGTTCCCCACCGGTCCTCCGTGATGTTTATGATAATCGAACGCCAGAACGGTCTCCTCTTCTTTTGGGATACTTGAAACCGTCGCCTTCAGGTCCACAACCGCAAGACCCACGCCCACAACATCAACCGCCATGTCGCCTCCTTGCCTTTGTCTCTCCTCGCCATACGGGGCATCGGTCATTGTCGTGCCGCTCATATTGTAGTTATTCTCTTCAATCCGACATACGCAAAGCATAGTATAACATACAGTCCGCGCTATTATTGCCTCCCAGCCTGCTGCCTTTGTTCCGTAGCTTACGTCTTGGCAAAGTTTATGATAGAATCTGGAGCGAGGTCGCCCTTGCAGGTATTGCATGCGCAGGGCACGGAAGCGGGAGGATTGTGCCAGAAAGTCGTGCGAATTTGGACTCTTGATTCGAACATGCAATTCTGAGCGGATAATGAAAGGAGCAGGTGCATGAAGATTTCTTTTGTTGATGGCGAAGTGTGGAGTGAGCGGGCGGACGCGGTGATTCTCGGCATCTATGAAGACGGACTTGATGGTACCGCCAAAACGATTGACGAAAAGGTGGGGGGGAAGATATCCAAAGTTCTTGCCTCCGGTGAGTTCGAGCCGAAACTCAACAAAACTAACTTCATCCACACTTTCGGTCAGATTCCGAGCGACCGTCTGCTGCTCGTCGGCCTCGGTAAACGCGCCGACCTGAATATCGAGAGACTCAGGCAGGCAAGCGGCACGTCCGCGTCCGCCGTTCGCGGCCGGGGACTTTCAAGCGCAGTTTCCTCGTTGCACCTTTGCGAAATCTCCGGCGCAAACCCGTTCGACATCGGACAGGCAATCGCCGAGTCCAGTTTGCTAGCGCTTTATCGTTTCGATAAATATAAGACCGAGAAAGAGGCGCTCAAGGAGAAAGCGAAACAGTTGAAATCACTTGCGCTCCCCACGCAAGATTCGCGGCGGCGCGCCGAACTCAAGAATGGGGCCGAAGCCGGCAAAAGGATTGCCGCTGCCGTCAGCAACATCCGCGACATGGTCAGCGAGCCGGCCGGCGTTCTCACTCCCTCCGTGCTCGCGAACCGCGCGAGAGACCTTTCGCGGGAACACGGCTTCAAATGCACTGTTCTTTTGCCCGAGCAAATAAAGAAACTCAAGATGGGCGCTTTTCTCGCTGTCGCGCAAGGCAGCCATCAACCACCTCGTTTGATACTACTTGAATACAAAGGCGGCGGCTCGAGCAAGCCTTTGGCGCTTGTTGGGAAAGCGATCACGTTTGACAGCGGCGGCATATCTCTCAAACCGTGGGAGGGGATGGAGGAGATGAAGGACGATATGTCCGGTGGGGCCGCTGTTCTCGGCGCCGTCTGCGCAGCGGCAATGCTCAAGCTGCCCGTGAACCTTATCGGAGTCATCCCCTCAACCGAGAATCTGCCTGGCGGCGGCGCATACAAACCCGGCGATGTGCTCCGCTCGATGTCCGGAATCACCATCGAGGTCATCAGCACCGACGCGGAAGGAAGACTCATTCTCGCCGATGCGCTCGCCTACGCCGCGCGTTACAAGCCTGCCGCCATCATCGACCTCGCGACGCTTACCGGCGCGTGTGTGATCGCTCTCGGACATGTCAACACCGGCCTCATGGGGAACAACAACGACCTCATGAAGAAGATAGAAGCCGCGGCCGCGGCCACTTCCGAGAAGGTCTGGCGCCTGCCGATGGACGATGAGTATGCGAAGCAGATTAAAAGCGACATCGCTGACGTGAAGAATGTGGGCGGCCGTCCTGCCGGCACAATCACGGCGGCGTTGTTCCTCAAGAAATTCGTCAAAGATATTCCGTGGGCGCACCTCGACATTGCCGGAACGGCGTGGACCAAGGATGCGCTGCCATATTGCCCTAAAGGCGCAACAGGAATCGGCGTCAGACTGCTCACTCAATTGGCGAGAGACTGGAAGAAGAAATAACTTGTGTCCGATTATGTCTAATACTCTAATACTCGATAAATACCCTCTACATCAAGGTTCGCGCGAAGGAGGGATGCGAGTTTGTCGTACTGCGCGTCGGTGTCATATCGACTCGCGACGTTGCCCAGCGGTTTGAGTCCCTTTCTTATCCGGATCGAATCGATAAAATGGCGGCGGAACAAGTCGTCGTCGAACACTCCGTGTAAATATGTCCCCCACACGCTGCCATCACGAGCAACCGCACCGTCGTCCGGCGGCCATTCGCCGCTGCCGCCGCGTCTATGGACAATACGGAATACAGGCCGCGATTCTGTTCCGCGCTCGGTTACGCCCATGTGTATCTCGTACCCGCGCACGCCGAGTTTGGAATCGATGTGGACGCCCTCGGCCTGACAAAGCTTTTTCTCGGGCAAGAATGTGGTCTCGACATCGAGAAGCCCGACGCCTGCGGTTTCTTCCGCAAGTGACTCGACCGCTTGCGGGTCGAGCAGCTTTTTCCCGAGCATCTGATATCCGCCGCATATTCCGATGACGGTCGCGCGTCTGGACTTTGCGAGCGAAATCAGATGCTTCTCGATTCCGGTCGCTCGCAAATATGCGAGGTCGTCCACTGTGCTCTTGGTTCCCGGCAGAATGAGCACGTCAGTCTCACCGATAGGTTCGCCCGGTCTTAAATACCGAAGGTTGACATCGGGCTCGCTCTCGAATGGGTCGAAATCGGTGAAATTGGAGACGTGTGGCAGGAAGGCGATAGTGATGTCGATAGAGTTTACAGGGACAGACCCTATGCTGCGGGTCTGTCCCTCTTGAGAGCTTATTCGGGGACACGATGAAGCATCATGTCCCCGAATAAGTCGCGCCTTGCTCGCGAGCGAATCTTCCTCAGGGATTCGGATGTCGGTGAAGTAGGGAATCACTCCAAACACGGGTCGGCCGGTCCGTCGTTCGAGAAAGTCGATTGCTGGCTGAAGAAGCGAGCGGCTGCCACGGAACTTATTGATGATAAACCCGCGAATCCTTTCGCGCTCGTGCGGAAGCAAGAGTTCGAGCGTGCCGACAAAGCTCGCGAATACGCCGCCCTTGTCAATGTCCCCAACAAGTATCACGGGCGCATCCGCTATCTCAGCCATCGCCATGTTGACGATGTCGCCTTCTCTCAGGTTTATCTCCGCCGGGCTGCCAGCTCCTTCGATGACAACAATCTCATGCGTTCCGGCAAGAGTCCGGTAAGCTGCTCGAACGGCCCCCTCGACTCTTTCCTTGTAGGAAAGAAATGTTTCGGCCGGCAGGTTGAAGGCAGGCTTTCCCATCACGACGACTTGCGCCATGCAATCACTCGAGGGCTTTATCAAGACAGGGTTCATGTTCACGTCGGGCGCGAGCCGGCATGCCTGCGCCTGAACCGCCTGCGCGCGACCCATCTCATGTCCGTCGCGCGTGACAAACGAGTTCAGGGCCATGTTTTGTGATTTGAATGGCGCCACATCATGCCCGTCTTGAAGGAAAATCCTGCACAGCCCGGCAACTACGATGCTCTTGCCGACATTCGACCCTGTTCCCTGAATCATTAGCGGCTTCGCCGGACGTATCATCTCGATTCTCCAAATGGGCTACTGACCAAAAGGTAATAAGAGTTTGTCATTCTGAGCGAAGCGAAGAATCTCTGTCCAAAAGCAACAATCTGTAAGGAGATGCGATATGTCGCCGATTATATTGGCGCGCTGAAACCAAGTCAAGCTTGCGCTAAAGTGTATTGAAAGCACTCATGAAGTAGAGGGCGACGCGTTGTGACGTGTTGTGACGCGTTGCCAAAGAAGAAGGGCGAAGTGTGAAGGGTGAGGAGGAAAGGTGAAAGAGAACGGGCAGACAATGATGAATAATGAATGATGAATAATGCGGCAAGTCGTGACGCGAGTGACGCGAGTGACGCTCGGCAACGAAGTTTTGGCCGTCGTAGTAGTAGCGGTTGATGTTGCCGCTGCGGTCGCGCTTCTCGATCCGCCTACCGAGAGCGTCGTACTTATGGGCGGAATAGGTGGCATCAGGATAGTCGACACGCGTGATCTTGTTATCGTAATCGAATGAGCAGCCATTCATTTTAGCCACAGAGAACTCCGAGTTCACCGAGAAGCATCAGAACCAAAGAAGTTTCGCCACGAAAGGTCACGAAATTCACGAAAGAATCTGTGAACCGCGGAGGACGCGGAGGAGCGCAGAGGAATCCTGTCGTCATCGTCGTAGTCGTGATTCTCACCGCTGTTGCACCTGTCCATGATGCTCGCGACCTGATTGATGGGTGTGCGTTCAAATATTTTCAAGATGCTGTTCGAGCGGACCATCCGAGCCTATGCGATGTCCAATGTGTAGACCTGACCCTTTCGTTTTTCCTTTCTGTGATAAGAAAGGCATTTTTCTGGAAATCTATCGGCAGTATTCCACGCGAGTGGTGGAAACCGTGGTGGCGGAGTTGGACCCGGGAAAATGGCGCGGCGCGAGTATACAAACAGCCGTCCAATCACTTGCCCGGACAGCTTATCAGAGCCACAAAGTCGATCCAGGCATCAGACATGCTTTTGCTCAGATAGCCATGAAAGACCCTACATTCCGGGAAATGCGAGATGAAATCCGTCGACGCGTTCGGGCGCCTCTGGAGCGATTGCTTCAGGAACACAAGTCGGAGATCAGTGTTTCCAACGTCCCGCTGGCCGCTTTCATCATTGACGAATCCGTTGAAGCCTGCGTGCATCAGGCCATTTTTTCGCATGCGGCATTTGACGAGAGCGAGTTCGTGGAGGAGCTGGCGAGAATGATTTCTCGCTATCTCGTTCATTCTCACAATCGAGAATCTGGTGTCTCCCTGAGTTAGGTTCTCTTATCGCCTTTCTTGATTCAGCACTTCGATGAAGCCTTCGAGCCGCGTCTTTGCCTGCTCTTCTGAATAACCGCGTGGGTCGCTGATGTCCATGTCGAGCATGAGAAAAGGAACACCGAGTTTCGCCACGGCTTCCTTGAGAAGTCTGTAGGCGCCGTTCGCATGGCGGCATGCGGGCGTGGCAAAGAGCAACGCGCCGTCAATGGAATAATCGTCAACGAGTTTTTCGAGCCCGGCGGTTCTTCCGGCGATTTGTCCGATGAAGGGATTCTTCAGACACTTGAGCGCAAGCCCCTCAAACGGATGGTCCTCGTCAATCTCGTCCCAATACATTCTGAAGGTCTCACAGAGCGGCACACTCACTTCGTGTTCTTTGAGAACATCGTAGAGATTGCTGCGATACGTCGGCAACCATGCAAACCAGTAGAGCCTGTGTTTCTCAGGCCTCAGTTTTCCGTTCTTGATCCGGTCTTCAAGGCGCCTGACAAAAGCGCTATTCAATCTCTCGAGTATCCCGGTTCCGTTGAACATGAGACTATTGATTGAATAGGCGATGAGTTGTCGGCCTCCCCAAGGAGCAGGCTTGTGTTTGAGCAACTCGAGGAGTTGCAGATGTGCTCGCCGGGCCCTGTTGGCCCATCGAACCGCTTCGCGCAATCTGTCCTCATCAAACTTCTGGCCCGTGATTCGAGCAAGTTCCTCGACCACTTGCCGCAATTGCTTCTCGACGTACGACACTGAATCCCGGTTTATCTCCGAAGGCACGTACAGAAGAAACGGCTTCATGCCGAACAACGACGCAAGAATTTCATTTGTCTTGACCTTTCCGTCGCAAAAATACGACGTCGTCAGCAGGATATCGGGACTGGGGAGGTCGTCATGAAAGTATGCTCCCAAGGCGGTTCTGTGAAACGAACATATGTCCTTTGAGTATCCCCTATTCTCCGATTCACATATCGTGGGGACGCCCATCTCCGTGCTCGCAATCATCGAAGCTGCGACTTCGAAGTCGAACGGAACGACATCGAAGGCCGCAATGAGCTCCATCGGAAACGCATAAACGGAAGTGAAAACAACCTTCTTTTCTTGTTCGTAAGCCTTCAGGAAGAGCTTGGCCCATTCGTTCAGCCATAGAGCGGGCGCGTCCTCTTTCTCGGAAAGGACCGACGCGGTTTCACTTTGCATCATCTCGAGCGCCATCTTGAGCATGCCGGTTCACCCCCTTTCAGCGGCAATCGCAAGGAATGCCTCCAACCGAGTTCGCATTTGCTCGATACCGCTCCACTCGTAATCGTTTTCGAGGACAATGACCGGAATCCCCAGTTGGTCAAACGCCGCCTGCACGAGCGGAGCATCATAAATCGAGTTATCGCAGAACTTCACGACACTGTATATCACACCGTTGGCGCCTGAATCGTCCGCCAGTTTTCTGAGGCGCTGGAACCGTTCTTCGATTCCCTCCATCCGGGCGCACGATGCTCTCTGCAAATATCTTTTTGCCAGGGAGAGCATTGGGTCTCGCGACTTCTCTTCAACAAGCGTATCGTAATGCCTGAGCGCGATGCATGTGTCAAGCACGACTATCCGCCCGCCCAGAGTCTCGATGAGCGCAATGAGGTCGGAACGGTGGACAACGTTTCCTGTGAGCACGATTCTCGGTTCCTTGCCGGCGGCCTTCTGGTTTCGTGAGTTCGACAGGAATCCTCTCAATCTCCCGGCAAATTCGGACGCGGGGGAGGTCATTCCTTCGAGACACAGATTGAAGACTGACAGGCCCCGAACGTCGGAGTTGACGTCTTTCAGCAGACCGGAAACGTCGTTCATCAGGCGCCTGATGGTGTTACATTCGGTGATCGCCTTGTTGAGCCGCTCATCCGTCACTCGAGAACCCCCGAACTCCTTTTCCAGATTCTCGGCGAATCTTCTCAATTCCGAAGCAAAGAACTCGATTGAGGCGGTGTCTTTCTTTTTCGGAACGTCAAAAAACAGGGATGGCACGCTTTTTACGTATTCCTTCCACACGTCGTGGAGGCGCCTCATTCCATCGCAACAGTTGGGGAAGACGATCCCGCCAATATTCTCCTTCAGGGCCGACGCGAACAAACTCTTCACATACGGACACGTGTTCGTATGCATGTAAGCGTCGGCCTGAGAGGGACGGCCGCCGGGGATCACTCGTCTGAGAGCGAACCCGGCGGCAACGACAATCTCCTCCGGCGTATATGAACAAACTGAGGAAACGGGTCTGCGAAGACTATCGCTGTGGGGACTCATTGCCGTAATCCCTTTCTCTGAGAAGTCATTTCCAGCAGATCATGACCGCGCCTCCAGCCAAAGAAAGGCTACGGTCGGTGCGGGCCGGGGGACCGCACTGTCACTTTGGAACAATCACGCTGGAAATCCCGCGCCTTGCGAGGCCCCCCTTTTATCTTTGCCTTTTTACCCTGCCCCTTTATTCAAGCGCAAGCATGCTGCGCAGCCTCTTGCTTCATCTTGTCAGCCGGACATTCCTTCGATACGGGCTTGCTCAAGAACTGCGGGCCGGCAAGAACATCTGCGACTTCTTTCATGAATTCGGCGGCCTTATCCTTCACGAACTGGCCGATCTCCACCGCGCGACGGATATCGCTCTCCGCACACAGCCTTCCCATCTCCACCGCTGCAACATCCTCCTGCATTCGCATTCATCGTCCTGCTCCTTTCTTTTTTTGTGCAACTATTCTTCTGAGTATTTTGTTGGCCAAAACGGACTCCCGCCCCCCCCGATCACGTCGGGGACATGCTTTGCGGGAATGATCGCAAAGAAAAGTATCGAGATATTTCTATTTTTCGATATTCATTCCACAGAAAAAACCCTATTTCCCTTTTGCCGATTCAGACGCGAACTGCCGCAGGTACTCGGCCACTTCCTTGAAACGCGCACGATTGACCGTATAATACACCCATTGCGCCTTTTTGTGGCGCTCGAGCAGGCCCGCATCGTGGAGTTCCTTGAGATGCTGCGATATTGTGGACTGCGCCATGTCGAACTGGCCCACGATCTCATCTACACAGCAGATCGAACCTTCCTTCAGGTTCACCAGCCCCACGTCCTGCGGACAACACTTGCAGGGAGTGTCATTGCTATTGATCGCCTCGAGAATTCTCAGCCGATTCTCGTTGGCGAGCGCCTTGAAAACCTTGATGACATGATCTTGATTCATCGTTGTTCGGTCCAGGTATTTATACTTCGCTATATTCCGATATAATTATACACGCTCTTCCTCTTCCTGTCAAGTCTCCCGTTAAGAAAGCAGTCAAAGGCGAAAGGGGGAAGCCAAGAAGAGAGATTGCTTCACTCCGCTCGAAATGAAATCACGGTCATGCCCTCGCTCCGACTTTCTCACTCAATCAATCGCGTGCAGGCATGAGGACAATCCCATACGACGGGGCAGTCCAAATCAGCAGTGGATTCAGGCGCTCCATCGAGGAATCAGAAGACTACGGTATGGTTAGGATTTCTCCTCGCATGTGCGAAGCCTGTACAGGTAGAATCTTCCTATCTTTCTTTCGAGATCGTAGTTTGCCCTCAGGTATTCAACTAAAAGGACATGCTTGTCCCACCAGACGGTTCTTCCGAATTCGGAAGGTCCTTTGAGGAAAGCCGCCATGGGGGAGAAATCGTCGAAAATGTAGTATTTGGGTTTCTTCTCGGCCAGGTCTGCGACAATTTCCTTTTCTTGTTCTTGTGACCCAAAGCCAAACAGCAAACTCGTGTGTTTTGTGGGGAACTTTCTGTCCGCCAGGAAATTGAACATGGCGGAGGTGGAGGGTCCGCCGTAGAGATAGTCGCCGTCGGTTGTGTTTTCCATGATGACTCGAGTCACCTCGCTTATCAAAGAAAAAAAGAAAGGGGTCAGGTCTACACACTTGACAAGCATATCGCATCTCTGATCGC